>CAZGRY010000048.1:0-10391 GCA_964528105.1 uncultured Dehalogenimonas sp. | reverse complement strand
GGCGCGGGTGAGTTCGCCGAAATCGACCGGGATATCGAGCTTCTATTCCGGCAGGCCGCCGCCGGACGGTTCGGCGGTCTGGATGGCCTTGAACTTCTTGTTCTTGGGGATACCTCCGCCGATATCGTAGACGATTTCGCGGAGCGAGATGCCCATCGGCACCTCGATCAGGCCCGTGTTGTTGACCTTGCCCACCAGTGAGAAGATCTTGGTGCCCTTACTGTTGGCCGTACCGATGCTGGAATACCACTGCGAGCCCTTGTTGATGATGAGCGGCACGTTAGCCAGCGTTTCGACATTATTGAGCACCGTCGGCTGGTCCCACAGACCGCGCTCCGACGTGTGGATGTATTTGGCCCGCGGTTCGCCGACGCGCCCCTCAAGGGATGCCATTAAAGCCGTGGACTCGCCGCAGACGAACGCGCCGCCGCCGCGGTTGATCTTGACTTCGAAATTGAAACCCGACCCAAGGATGTTCTTGCCTAATAGTCCCATGGACTCGGCCTGGGCGATGGCTTTCTCGGCGTTCTTGACCGCCACCGGGTACTCATTCCGGATGTAGATATAACCCTGGTGGGCGCCTATGGCATAGGCGGCGATAACCATGCCTTCAAGAACGGCGTGGGGGTTGCCCTCCATCAGCGACCGGTCCATGAACGCTCCTGGATCGCCTTCGTCGCAGTTGCAGATCATGTACTTGGTGTCCCCGTGAGCTTCGCGGGTGCTCTGCCATTTGGCGCCGGTGGCAAACCCGCCGCCGCCGCGGCCACGCAGGCCGGATTTCTTGACCTCGGAAACGACCTCGTCCGGAATCATCGAAAACAGGCTCTTAGCCATGGCAGTATACCCGCCGCAGCCAATATAATCTTCGATAATGGTGGGGTCGATATAACCGTTGGCGCCGAATACCAGGCGCATCTGCTTCTTATAAAATGGCACGTCGTGCTCGTAAGTCACTTTGGTCTTGGTGCCGGGGATGGTGTACAGCAGCCGTTCGATGACCTTGCCGTCTGTAACGGTGTGGTCGATGATCTCGGCGACGTCGGCGGGTTTAACCCGCTGGTACAGGATGTTCTCCGGCCGGATGACAACCAGCGGTCCGCGCTCGCAAAAGCCATGGCAGCCGGTAGTCTTGACCTCGACGCTCTGGTCGAGGTTGCGTTGCTTGACCGCATCTTTGAACGCCTGGGCGACTTTGGCGCCGCCGTAGGCCAGGCAGCCGGTGCCGCAGCAGATGGTTATCGTCTTGGTCTTGGCCGATGAAGCGCTGTGCAGTTCTTGCCGCAGCGTTTCCAACTCGGCCGGTGAGTTCAGGCGTTTGGCCGTCGTTTCTGTCACCATTATTTGCAGCCCTCGATGATGGATTTGACCTTGTCAGTGGTCACCTGACCGGCGTATTCGCCGTCAACAACCACCACCGGGCCCAGGGCGCAGGCGCCGACGCAGTTGACCGTCTCCAGGGTGAATTTCATATCCGGCGACGTTTCACCGGCACACAGGCAGAGCTCCGTCTGCAGCTTGTCCAGAACCTTTTCGGCGCCGCGGACGTGGCAGGCGGTGCCCATGCAGACATGCAGGTTGTGGCGGCCGCGGGGTTTCAGGCTGAAGGCCTTGAAGAAAGTGGCGACGGAAAAGACCCGCGACAGCGGGATGTTCAGCCCTTCGCTGACCATCACCAGGCATTCCTTGGGCAGGTAATTGAGTTCAGTCTGGATATCCTGCAGGATGCCAACCAGCATGCTGGCGTCCTGCTGGTACCGGGCTAAAACGGTGTTGACCACCTCGGCGGTGGATTTGGTTTCCAGCGTCATACCGCTTTCTCCAGTAATTTCTCGTATTCTTCAGTCACCCGTGCCTGAATGGCTTCGATAGAGTCGGGCTTCAAGTGGCGGAACCGGCGTTGCAGTTTCAGATAGTCGGCCACCGGCTTCAGCTTCTCCGGCACCAGGCTCATCTTGTATTTGCCGTCCTCTACCTCGTACAGCGGGAAAACGCCGGTTTCTGTCGCCAGCCGGCCCAGCATGATGCTGATTTCGGTGTCGCAGCGCCAGCCTGTAGGGCAAACCGATAGGACGTGGAGGTAGGCCGGGCCTTTGGTCGCCAGGCCCTTTTTGACTTTTTCGATAAGATCGAAGGGGTAGCTGGGACACGCCGTAGCCACGTAGGGAATGCCGTGGGCCACGGCAATCTCCGGCATGTTTTTCTTCCAGGACATTTGACCAGCCTTGGCCTTGCCCGCCGGCGAAGTTGTCGTCGAGGCGCCGAAGGGGGTGGCCGAAGAACGCTGGATACCGGTGTTCATATAAGCTTCGTTGTCGAAGCAAATGTACAAAAAGTCGTGGCCGCGTTCGAAAGCGCCGGAGATAGCCTGGAGCCCGATATCTAGAGTGGCGCCGTCGCCGCCGATGGCTACGACGTTGATATCTTCCTGCGGCAGTTTGCCCTTGCGCATCTGGGCCTTCATGCCGGCTTCGATGCCGGAGGCTACGGCCGCTGAGTTTTCGAATAGGGTATGGATCCACGGCAGCTTCCATGACGTGTAGGGTAACTGGGATGCCACAATTTCCATGCAGCCGGTGGCGTTGACCACGATGGTGTTCTTGCCGAAGGCTTTGGCCGCCAGACGCACCGCCAGAGCTTCACCGCAGCCGATGCAGGCTCTGTGCCCCGGTACGAAATTCTCTTCCTTGGTCACCAGGCGGGAGGCGTAAACTCCTAAGTTCTGCATTATTCCCTCACCCCCACGATCTCGTATTCCCGCTCCTGGCCCTTGGCCGCTAGTTCCAATCCGTCGACAATGATTTTCTCGAAGCCGGCAACGGTGATGTCGCGCCCGCCCAGGCCGCCGATAAAGCTCACCACTCTGGGTTTCTTTTCTTCGCTATATAAAGCGGCTTTCAGTTCCGACGCCACCGGTCCGCCGGGGCCGCCGGAGGAGATACAGCGGTCCAGGACCAGCAGAGTCTCGGCGTTTTTCACCGCGGCGCGGAATTCTTCGAAGGGGAACGGCCGCCACAGACGCAGTCGGATGAGGCCGATATCGACGCCGGCGTCCCGGAGCTTGTCCACCGCAGTCATTGCCGTCTCGGAGAAGCTGCCCATGGTGAACAGCAGGTTCTTGGCGCCTTCACATTTGTAGCACTCGACCGGTTTGTATTCGCGCCCGAACTTCCGGGCAAATTCTTCCCAGATTTCAAGGATGACGGGCTTGACTGACAGCATTGCATGTTCCTGTGCCCACTTGGCCTCGGTATAGACCACCGGTGGGGCGAAATCGCCCATGGCTACCGGCCTCGAAGGATGCAGGGTCAGCGGGTTGCGCCGCACCGGTAGGAAGTCGCAGACTTCTTCTTCCGTTGGCATCTCGATGGGCTCGATGACATGGGATAGGTTGAAGCCGTCGAGGTGGGTCATTACGGGCAAGAGGACCCTGGGGTCTTCGGCGATCCTGAAGGCGCAGATGGTCTGGTCGACCACTTCCTGGCCGTTTTCGGTGAAAATCTGGATCCAGCCGGTGTCCCGGACCGCCATGGCGTCGGAATGGTCGCCCCAGACGGACAGCGGCGAGGACAGGGCGCGGTTAGCCACCGCCATAACGATCGGCAGCCGCATGCCGGAGGCCACATATAGCACCTCGTGCATCAGTTCGAGCCCCTGGCCTGCCGTGGCGGTGAAAGTACGGGCGCCGGCCGCTGCCGAACCCAGGCATGCCGATAGAGCTGAGTGTTCGGATTCTACCGGGATGTACTCGGCATCCAGTTCGCCTTCGGCCACCAGTTCGGCCAGGTGCTCCACGATGTGGGTCTGGGGGGTGATGGGATAAGCCGCGATAACGTCGCAGTCAGCTAGCTTGACGGCATCGGCCAGGGCAATTGAGACTTCTATACCGGTGCGTTTGCCCATTACTGCTCCTCCACTTCCCGCATCACGATGACCCGGGTGGGGCATTCGTAAGCGCAGATGCCACAACCTTTACAGTAATAAGGATTAGCCTCGAATTGACCCTTCTGGTTTTGCCGTACGCAGCCCTCGGGGCAGAAAACAAAGCAAATGCCGCATTTAAGGCAGCGGGTGTAGTCATACGTCGGCCGCTGGGACCGCCAGTCACCGGTTTTGTAAGCAGCGGCGCTGCCCGGATCGACGACGGCGGCGCCGATCTCGATATCCTGCCAGGTTAATTCGTGTTCCGATTTAGCCAACGGTCTTCAACTCCTTTACCTGGGTTTCTTCGAACGCCCGCTTAAGCGCTTTGATGTTCTTGTCCGCCAGGCGGCCGAAGCGGGTTTTAAGCGGTTCGGTCATTGCCGCCACATCGACAACGCCGGTGGCTTTTAATAGTGCGCCAAGCATGGTGGTATTGACGATGGGCACGCCAAGTTCGTCCCGTGCAATGCGAGTAGCATCGATAACAGCCACTTGCCATTTTTGGGCAAGCTCGGGGAAGGCGTCGATAGCCTTGGAGGTGTTGATGATGACCGTGCCGCCGTCTTTAAGGCCGGACGTCACCTTGCCGATGGTTAAAAGACTTGGATCAAGAACCACCACCACATCCGGCTGGGTAATTCCGGCGCGGTTACGGATGGGATTATGCTGGCTGACCCTGTTGTAAGCCATGACCGGCGCGCCGCGCCGTTCCGGCCCAAAACTGGGAAAGCCCTGGGCAAATTTGCCCTCAGCGATAGCCGCCTGGGCGATAAGTTCAGCCGAAGTTACAGCCCCCTGGCCGCCGCGGCCGTGCCACCTGATCTCGATAAGTTCGCTGTCGATAGTAGCTCCTCCAGTGAAAAAGTAGTTACTATGCAGGAAATGCCCCTAGAGCGACTCGAACGCTCGCTACCAGCTTCGGAGGCTGGTGCTCTATCCAACTGAGCTATAGGGGCAGATTGGATAGACTGTTATTGTAACTGATTTAAGGCTAAGCTGACAACCTGATGAATCGTAACCTGATTCACGAAAGCCGTACGATTTTAGTAATGAAATTTTAGTGAGGCGGGTGTTGTACTGGTGGCGTGATACTTGCTGGTTTTTTGAAGAAAGGTTTCAGCAGCGACGGTCCGACGAGCGTCGTCACCAGGCTTACCGCGACGGCAACACCAAAGATATCTCTGCTAATGGCTCCGACTAAAAGGCCGGCGCCGGCCACGATGAGACCAACCTCTCCCCGCGGCACCATGCCCATGCTGACGATCAGCGCGCCCCGGTTATCGCACTTGCCGATGAACCGCGCCGGCAGGTAGCAGCCGACGATCTTGCCAAAGACGGCCAGTACGATAATCGCCAGGGCCGGCACGGCCACTACGGCGATGGCGCCCAATTCCACCTGCATACCGAGGTAGGCGAAGAAGAACGGCGCCAGGAAGAGCATGATCGGTCTCGTCTGGTGAACAATCTCCTCTCGCTCAGCGGTGGCGGCGAACATCAGGCCGGCCACGTAGGCGCCGACTACCGGGTGCAGCCCCACCAGCGTCACGGCGTAAGAAATGATGACGCCGATGATGAGGGCGGTTATCGGCATCAGACCGGAATCTTTGAATGGTGTAAGGAGAAAGCGCGAGATATGCCTGTGCCCGAAATAGCCGAGGAAGAGGATGCCCAGCCAGACGGCGAAGCCGATAGCCCCGGTAAGAATAGCGCTACCAGGTGAAAGCACGCCTGTCTTCGCCATAGACACGACGACCGAAAGGATGACCAACCCGAGAATATCATCGATGACCGCGGCCACCAGGATGATGGTGCCTTCCCTAGTTCCTAGCTTGCCCATGTCCATCAGGATTCTGACGGTAATGCCGATACTGGTAGCGGTTAGAACGGCGCCGGTAAACAACCAGCCGATGGTGCCGATTTCCGGGAAGAAAAACTTAGCTGAGAAAAAGCCAAGGATAAACGGCAGGACGACGCCGCCGCCAGCCACAAGGGCGCCGGTAAAAGCATTTTTAACAAACGAACGAACGTCGGTTTCCAACCCGGCTACGAAAAGAAGGGCTATAACGGCGATCTCAGACACGATCTGAAGAGGGTTGAATTCCTCGATCTCCAGCCCGCCGTCAACAAAATGACCGGTGATGGTTGCGAAGTTTAGTATAACCGGGTCATGCAGCAGGCCGCCGAGTAGAAATGGCGAGATGATGATACCCGCCGCCAATTCGCCGATGACCGCGGGCTGTTTCAGATAACGTTCGGCAATTTCACCACCCAGCCGTGCCGCTAATAGCACCAGGCCGAAGGTAAGGATAAGTTTGAAGACCAGCGTCTCTGTTTCCATACGGGTTGGAACTTTACCAGATTGAACACTTTAATTCTAGCCATTATGCCCGGTCAGAAACGGGGCCGGATGAATTAGAAAGGCAATTCAAGCGGGACTTTGCCGTTACTTCGTTGTCGGTGGCGGCGAGGGGATGCCGCCGCTGCCTGTGCTGCCGCCTCCGGAACCGCCATGGGCGCTGGTGGGTAAGTCAACTGGCGGTGCTGTCGCAGGTAGCGTTCGGGTTACAGGAGGAACAATGGTGCCCGGGGTCGGCGCTGTGTCGGGCGGGGGTACGACACCGGAGTCAACGCTGAAGAATTGCGATTTGCCGTTCACCCGCAGGGTATATTGCTGCCCTGAGATAAAATCGGAACCAAGGGAAACAACTGTATCGAAGAACGAGATGACCTGGATGCAAACGGCGTCTTTCGGCCATTGCGTGTTCACCGTTATGTCAATGATATTTCCCTGCAGCTGAACCACAGTCTCATGGAGGAAGGTGCAGCCGTCGGTTAGTATGCCGCGGATATCTACGAACACCTGCGGCGGGAAAGACTCGGCGATGCGCACGCTGGCCGAGACGATCGGCGCCGGCTTGATGATCAGGTCCTCCACTGCGCCCTGGGTTGGGATGTTGATCGTCCGATCACTGCCATTTATCCGGATGGTATAGCTTTGTCCCTGTTCAAACTTTTTCCCAAGATCGACCGTGGTCTCACCCATCCCGTAAATCTCGGTGCAGGCCTCGGCATTGGCCGGGATTTTGATCCAGATACCTATATCCCAGCCGCCGGTGATCTCCACTACTTTAGTCCGGTCGAAGGAATAGCAGCCGTTGGGCAGGCCGTATTGGACGGTGACCGTGACCGCGGCCAGCGGTTCGGTGTCGGAGATATCGAACCTGACATCCTGTACTGGTGCAAGTTCGCTATTGAACTCCTGGCACCCTGTAACCGGTACGAGCAGTCCTATGACGATAGCCAAACAAAGCAATATTTTCATATACTCATTATAACGCAGGATACTCCCCGGGGTTAGTTTCACTTTCAAGCATTATTCCGCTAAAATACGCGGCGGAGAGGTGTCCGAGCGGTTTATGGTGTCGCTCTCGAAAAGCGATCTCCGTTTTTGCGGAGCGCGGGTTCGAATCCCGCCCTCTCCGTTTCCTAAGTCCGTAGCATCCAGCGATGAGACTGCTTCAAGCTCCCCATATTCATCCCAACTCGGAATAAACTGATTTGGACCAAATATGGTTTTTCTACATAGTTGAGTGCCGGGATAACTCCTATTATTCTGGAATCACCAACAATCTTGATCAACGCCTCAAGGCACACAACCAGGGTTCCGGGGCTAAATACACCCGGGGCCGTGGTCCGGTTACTCTTGTGTATTCAGAAAAGAAAAACAGTCTTTCGGATGCGTTGAAGCGTGAAGCGTTAGTCAAACACTGGTCAAGAACCCAAAAACAGCAGTTGTTTACTCGTGGCTCGGTGCTGTCAAATGAGCTGGACGCTTCATTTCCGGTCACTGGAGGCTCGTAATGGCCACTAAACCAACCCTCGAAAAATTCTTTCCGACTATGCCCGTCGCTTCAACGAGGGCTTGAAAGGTAACGTCGATGTTGAAGCCAGCGCCGCCGCATTTGCGCCTTGTTTCATAGAGGCAAGCCCCCGGGGCGTTATTTGCGGCAACAACGATGATCAGTTTAGCGCCATGATCCCGCGAGGCACCGATTTTTACCGTGGCATCGGCACGACGGTTATGAATGTCCGTTCCACCGAAATAACTTCCATGGACGCCCATCATGACATGGTAAGGGTTTTTTGGAACTCCCAGCATGTCAAAAAGGACGGAACCCCCGTACTCATTGACTTCGATGTCATATATCTGCTGGAAGATACCACTGGCCAACCCAAAATCTTCGGCTATGTCACCGGGGACGAACAACAGGTCTTGCGGGAAAGCGGTCTGATCCCATGAGCCGTGCCATTCCTCTACAGTGTCGTCTTCAAGAATGTCGCTATAGCCACCCGTTCAGGCACAGTTAACAACGGGCCGTTCTGATGTGTACCTAAAAACAGCACGATGTCAGATTCGGTTCGCAACACGAGTGATGGCGGGGTAATATTCGGACCAACCGCGGTGCCCAGCCGCACAGGTCCATGGCAAACAGAGCAACTACTGATGTACAGCGAGGGGGCGTCAATCACTTGAACCACCAACGTTGTCGGCTGTGAAACCGGGGAGGAACACGCCGTAACCGCTGGTACTAAGTTCGCGACCAAGATCAAAGCTACCACAACGGCATTTCTTTTTTTCATAGGCGCCCACTTTGTAGTATCGTAAATATGGGGTAACATCCCTGCAATCCATACTCCCACCTATTTATCCTGCTCAACCTACTTAAATGAAAAACTCGGTTTGACTATTAGCCCTGCTTTTATTATCATTGGCGGGCTTTCTAGGCATCATAATCGCTCACGCGGAGAGGTGCTGGAGTGGACTATCAGACACGCCTGGAAAGCGTGAGTCGGGGCAACCCGACCGTGGGTTCGAATCCCACCCTCTCCGCCATTTTTTTGTCCGTCGATCTTCCACACCAGGCCTTTTAGGCCGTCTGATCTTAATTATTCACCCTCTGAATTCGTTTCATCATCTTTTTAGGCGATTGTCCCGCCTAAAAGCCTGTGCTAGAATTGCGCCGCTTTGAGCGAACTATCTTTAACCGCCTGCCATGTAGGCTTCAGTCTTATTCCCGGCATCGGCCGCGTCCGCCTGTCGCTTCTGGAAAACCACTTCGGTGACCTGGCAACGGCCTGGCGCGCCGAGGCTGGAGAATTGGCGCAGTGCGGCCTCGACGCCGGGACCCTTAAAGCCATAGCCTATTGGCGGCCAATGATCCAACCGGAGCGTGAACTGGAGAAAGCCGACAAAGCCGGAGTTCAGGTATTAACCGTCGTCGACCGTACCTACCCTTCCCGCCTCAAGGAGATCTACGATTATCCGCCCGTGCTTTATGTCAAGGGTTATATCCTGCCGGAGGACGAACTTTCCGTCGCCGTGGTCGGCACCCGCAAGCCCACGGTTTACGGCCGGCAGGTTACAGAAGAACTGGTAACCGAACTCACCCGTAATCGCATCACCATTGCTAGTGGCCTCGCTCGCGGCATTGATACCATCGCCCATCAAACGACGCTTAAAAACGGCGGACGCACCATCGCTGTCATGGGTTGCGGCGTCAACGTCATCTATCCCTCGGAGAACACGGCATTAGCTAAACAGATTTTGGAAAACGGGGCTTTAATTTCGGAATGCGCCATCGACTCCGGGCCGCGGCCTGAGAATTTTCCCCGCCGCAACCGCATCCTGTCCGGCTTGACCTTAGGTACACTGGTCACAGAGGCTGGCGAAGGTTCAGGCGCCCTGATTACCGCGGATTATGCCGTCGAACAAGATCGCGAGGTCTTTGCCGTGCCCGGGAGCATCCTGTCGCCCCAGAGCTCCGGCACTAACCGGTTGCTTCAACAAGGTGCTAAGCTGGTGCGGAATGCCGCAGACATCATGGAGGAACTCAACGTCCGCGCCGTCGCGGGACAGCTTGAATTCAAGGAAGTCTTGCCGGACAATGACATGGAAAAGCAGCTCCTGAAATTCCTTGGTGTCGAACCGGTCCACATCGATGAGGTCTGCCGCGCTTCAGGATTACCGACCCCCACGGTCAGCAGCACACTGGCGATGATGGAACTTAAAGGCATGGTCAAGCAATTGGGCGGCATGAACTACGCCCTGGCCCGGCAGATTAAGGACTTGTCCTGAAGGCGCCGGATTGAAGGAGAACCTCAACTGATATATGGCAACCGAAAAAAAACTTGTAATTGTGGAGTCCCCGGCTAAAGCTAGGACTCTAGCCAAATTCCTGGGCTCGGGTTACACCTTGAAAGCCTCGATGGGCCACGTTCGCGACTTGCCCAAGAGCAAGCTGGGTGTCGACGTCGATCACGACTTCACGCCGCAGTACCTCAACATGCGCGATAAGCTGGCGGTGCTTAAAGAATTAAAGGAAGCGGCCAAAAAAGCCAGTTCTGTCTACCTGGCCACAGACCCTGACCGTGAAGGCGAAGCCATCGCCTGGCACCTCCGGGAAGCC
>CAZGRY010000047.1:8326-10511 GCA_964528105.1 uncultured Dehalogenimonas sp. | reverse complement strand
GAGCCTTCCGTGTCTAAAAGAGGCGTTCTCTCCGTTCCGTCGTTGCGAGGAATCCTTCCGCAGAAGGACGACGAAGCGATCTTTGTTCGTAGTATCTAGCCCTAAGCCTCGGCGCCTATCACTCGATAATGATATCCAGGCCGTTCAACAGCGCCAACACCTCAGGCAGTGAAAACTTGGTCTTCTTGAGCATGTTGTTGCCGACGTCGATCGAATAATTCTTCGCGCCCTTGAAATCGGCATTGGTCAGGTTCGTCTTGAAAAACCGGCTGTTTTCGAAATCCGTGCCGGTGAAAATACCTCCGGTCAGATCGGTCTGGATGAAATCGACCTCCTTGGCCTCGCAGTTGATCATCTTGATCCGCGGCGGCTTGAGCAGCCGGAAGTTGGAATAGTTCAGCTTGCAGTCGGTGAACTCCAACCCTTCGACGGCGTCTGCCTTGGTCCAGTCGCAGCCTGCCACCTGCGACGTAAAGAACTTTACTTCCATGAAGCGGCAGTGCGGCGGCTGGATGGCGCTCAACCGGCATTCGGCGAGCTTGCACTCGAGGAATTTGCACGCCCTGAAAGTACACGTCACAAAGCTGCATTTGTGGAACTCGCATTCTTCGAACTCGATGCCCTCGATGGTCTCGGCGTTGAGCGACAGACCAGTGAAAATCTCCCGGTAGTAAGCCTTTTTCGTAAAATCCATATCGGGATTATACTCTTTCTGCTAGGATGGAAGTTGAGATAAATATTCCTTGCTTTGTCCAAATTTGTATACTAATATTCATCAATTTGGTTTAGAGGAGTCTGTATGGAGTGGTACCTCGCAGTCCTTAAGAAGTACGCCGTCTTCGACGGCCGTGCAAGACGGAAAGAATACTGGTATTTCCATTTGTTCGCTTCCCTCACTGTGGTGGCTCTATTTATGATCGGCCTCGCTGTCGGCACAGCCGTAACGGACACAAGTTCCGACAGATTTGACCTATTTGTCGGGCTTCCGCTCATCCTTTATGGCTTAGCATTAATTATCCCCTCGATCGCCGTTTCCGTCCGCCGCCTGCATGACATCGGCTTCTCCGGCTGGTGGTACCTGATCAGCTTCGTTCCGGGGGGATCGGTGGTTCTTTTCATCTTCTCTCTTATGGACAGTAAGCCCGGCACCAACCAGTACGGCCCCGACCCCAAAGCCGCCGAACGGACTCCTCAGGTCACGCCCCCGGCTGCGACCCAATCGCCAGGTTAACTGAAGCCATACTCAATTTTGTCATTCGGTCCCCGCGCAGACGGAAAAGGCCGAAATCCAAGGTTTAAAGCTGACCGTTGCCAACCCCAAAAATATTCCACCAAAAACGGCACGAGACGCTTGACAACCACGATGAACACCTGTGCTATAATATCTGCGTCATTGCGAGGTTCTGTTTTCCAGATCTCGGCAATCGTCAACTCAAACGCATTGGAGAAATGACTTATTTATGGAGCTCCGTTTATCAGCGATAACCATAGAGGAATTGTCCTGTTTGTCCGGATTGATCGGATTGTTCGCGCCGAACGAATTTACGATCGGCCTAAAAATTCCCAAACGTGGAAAGGGGAGTTGTTTCCTGAAAATCATCAACGCCGCGCCCAAACAAAACCACTGCAACTCACAACCCACAACTCGCAACCCGAAACACGGCAATGAGTCGTTTCAGTCGTTTTCGACGCGAGGCGCAGGACGCGGGACGCGAGACGCTTCTGCCCCGTTTTGCTATAATGTGCCTTGCTTCGGCGCTCCCCATCGTGGGCGCCGCTAATTGAAAGGACTGAAGTGACCAGACTGCGTTTTGACGACCCCGCTATTTATAGTGCCATCGCCGCCGAGGACACCCGCCAGCAGGAGACTATCAACCTCATCGCGTCTGAAAACTACGCCTCCCGCGCCATCCTGCAGGCGCAGGGCTCCTCCCTGACCAACAAATACGCCGAAGGCTACCCCGGCAAACGCTACTACGGCGGCTGCCACAACATGGACACCATCGAAACCATCGCCATCGAGCGGGCCAAAGAGCTGTTCAAGGCGGAGCACGCCAATGTCCAGGCCCATTCCGGCGCCCAGGCTAACATGGGTGCCTACTTCGCATTGATCAAGCCCGGCGACACCATCATGGGTATGAGCCTGTCGCATGGTGGCCACCTGACCCACGGCGCCAAGGCCAAC
>CAZGRY010000047.1:0-8316 GCA_964528105.1 uncultured Dehalogenimonas sp. | reverse complement strand
AACTTCACCGGCAAGATGTACAACATCGTGGCTTACGGCCTGGACCAGGAGACCGAGCGCATCAACTACGCCGAGATGGAAAAACTGGCCGGTGAGTGCCAGCCGAAGATCATCGTGTCCGGCGCCAGCGCCTATCCCCGCATCATTGATTTCGAGCGCATCCGCAAGATCTGCGATAAAGTCGGCGCCAAGATGATGGTCGACATGGCCCACATCGCCGGGCTGGTGGCGGCGGGCGTCCATCCTTCACCCGTTCCCTATGCCGATATTGTCACCTCGACGACCCACAAAACCCTCCGCGGTCCGCGCGGCGGCTTCATCCTGTGCAAAGCTGATCTGGCTCACGCCATTGATTCGGCGATGTTCCCCGGCGTCCAGGGCGGCCCGCTGATGCACGTCCTGGCCGGCAAGGCTGTCGCCTTCCGCGAGGCGAACACCCCCGAATTCGTCGAATACGCCAAACAGATACTTGTAAACACCAAAACGCTGGGTCAGGAGTTGGAGAAGCACGGCTTCAGGCTGGTGTCCGGCGGCACCGACAACCACCTGGTCCTTCTCGACCTGACCGCCACCGGCGTCAACGGCAAGGACGCCGAGGAGGCTTTAGGCCGCTGTAACATCGTGGTTAACCGCAACACCGTGCCCTTCGTCGTCAACCAGAAGGCCACCGCGCCCAACGGCATGCGCCTGGGCAGTGCGGCAGTCACCACCCGCGGCTTCGGCGAGGCGGAGATGGTCATGATCGCCGCCTGGGTCCACGAGGTCATCAAGAACTTCGGCAACGCCGAGATCGAAGCCCGCATCGCCGCCGAGGTCAAGGCCCTGACCGCCAAGTTCCCGGTTCCCGGCATCACCGACTAGATCGTTAATCAAGAATCGAGACGCGCATGGACGAGATGAAAGTCTTTACCGGCAATGCCCATCCGGCTTTAGCCAAAGCCGTGGTCGAATACCTGGGCATCCCGCTGGGCAACTGCCAGGTCTTCCAGTTCTCCAACGAAAACATCTTCGTCAAGATCCTGGACAACGTCCGCAACCGCGACACCTTCGTCATCCAACCGTTCTCGACGCCGGTCAATCAGAGCATCCTCGAGCTTTTAATCATGATCGACGCCCTGAAGCGGGCCTCAGCCGGCCGTATCACCGCGGTCATCCCATACTATGCCTACGGGCGCACCGATAAGAAAGACCAGCCGCGGGTGCCGATCACCGCCCGCCTCCTGGCCGATCTCGTCACCACCGCAGGTGCCAACCGGGTGCTCACCGTCGACCTGCACGCCGCCCAGATCCAGGGCTTCTTCAACATCCCCGTCGACGAACTGTCAGCCATGACCCTGCTGACCACCTACATCAAGAAGATGAATTTGAACCCCCTGGTGGTAGTGGCCACCGACATCGGCATTTCCAAGCGCGCCCGCGACTTCGCCGCCCGGTTGGACGCCCCATTGGCAATCATCGAGAAGCGCCGGATGGGCAACGAGGACAAGACCGAGACTTTAAACATCATCGGTGACGTCAAAGGCCGCATCGCCCTCACCGTTGACGACGAGATCGATACCGCCGGCTCGCTGGTCAACTCAGTGCAAACGCTATTGAACAACGGCGCCACCGAGGTCTATGCCTGCTGCACCCACCCGGTGCTGTCCGGCCCGGCCATCCAGCGTATCGAGGCCTCCGCGGTTAAAGAGGTCATCGTCACCGACACCATCCCGGTGTCAGCAGAAAAGCGTACCGGCAAGGTCACCGTGCTGAGTATGGCGCCTCTTCTCGGCGAAGCCATTCACCGTATTCATACCGGCTTAAGCGTCGGCGCTATGTTCCAGCAGGATTAAATACCAGGAGGCTCTATGATCAGTGCGCGCAACCAGTTCAAAGGCAAAATCAAGAGCATCAAGCTGGGAACCGTCATGGCTGAGATCGTCGTCGATACCGGCGCGTTGGAGATCGTCAGCATCATCTCCCGCGCCTCGGCCGAAGCGATGAAGCTGAAAGTCGGCGACACCGTCACCGCCATTGTGAAGTCCACCGAGGTCATGGTCGCCAAGGAATAGCCGCCTTTTTTAGCCGCGGCCGAATCTCTGCACCGCCCGTGCGTGGGCTTTGGCGGCTTCGATCTCCCTGCTCTTGGCAGGCGCTTCGGTGACCAGCGCCCCCAGCAGTTTTGATGTAGCTCTCATTACTTCTTCAACCCCCCGGTCGATCGCTTTTTGATTTGCCGCGGATGGCTTGCCAAAACCGCTGACTTTTCTGACGTACTGCTCGGCCGCGGCTCGGACCTCATCTTCAGTCGCTGGGGGTTCGAAGTTGAATAAGATTCGGATATTCCGGCACATATCGTCTCCTCCTAGTTAGAGTTTGCCAACACCCGGTAATAGCGCGCGAGAAGAAGGCAGTTCTGTTCGACCGGGTCGATGCCTGAAAGCTTGTGCGGTTCCGCGACAAACCCGCTCACCATGCTATCGTCGAGATGAGCTGAATTGAATACCTGTCTCAAAACCAAAACGGTTGACGCAATATTACCCGTCGCTGTTAGACTCATCTTCTCGCCCAGGAACGAATAATCAAAGTCGAACTGTCGGATTTCCACCACCGGAATATCCGATTCTTTCCGGTAGAGCCGGATAAACTGCTCCGTCATCTTTTGCGGTTCCTGGGTTTTGGACGCCACCCGTTTCATGATCGGCACCCCGCCTGTGAGCAGCGTCCCCGGTACGTTCACTTTCATCTTGCTCGTCTCAATGGGTACCTCTCCCACCAGGCGGGTGCGCCGGCCGGTGAGGATCAAAGAGGCATCGTGGTTGTTCAATAACTCGATTCGCCCATCACGACTCGTGAAAACCGCCCTGTCGCTTTCGATTTTAATTGAGCGAGCAATGAGTCCCGGTGAAACCGGTCGCCGAAGTTCGGATTCGGTCACTACAAAGACCACTAGTTTCAGTTCCTCGAGTGAATGTACGGCAACATTTGCCATAGATGCATCCCTGTAATGGCCGATGATCTTTGGCAGACGACCGGCTAGCATCATCCTTAGTTGATAGTCCGGCTGAGATACTACTTCAGCTACCCGGTTTATTACGTCAGGAGTCGTCTCAGTTGGGGGCATAACAGCAATATGGTAAATCTCATCTTCAGTCATCAATCCAAGTATATTACAGATCCGGTCCGGTGGATATTTTACCGTCTGGTATGGCATTGGTGACTTTTCTAACGTCTCTCACGATGGTTTAACAACTCCGTGCACTACCAAAATTTGCTTTTTCAGGCCAATTAAAGGTATATTTAACATAGTTGCAGTTTAGGTTATACACACTTTCCGGAACCCGCTCAGATTCCCCTGAGTACTGGATGACCCCAACTCTGACTAATACTAAAGAGAGGAGGTCACCCGAATGAGTATTCAAGCTAAAACTCTTGCCTGCTGCGATTGCGACAAGAACTTCACATTCAGCGTCGAGGATCAGGAAGCATTCCAGGCCAAAGGCCACATCAACGATCCCAAACGCTGTCCTTCATGCCGTCAGTCACGCAAAGCTTCCCGCGTAGGCACTCTCGGAAACACCAACGGCGGGGCGATGTACAATAGCACTTACAGCCCGCGGCAGATGTTCCCGGCAACGTGTTCCGATTGCGGCAAAGCTACTCAGGTTCCCTTCGAACCACGTAACGGCAAACCTGTTTATTGCAGCGATTGCTACCGCAAAGTCAGGGTCTAACCCGATCACGTGCTATCCGGTGGGTGAGTTGGAAATCCAACTCACCCACTTTTCCCATCGTCACGGCTCGCTCACGACACCCCGTCGATCGCGAACCGAGGACGCCAATAAGGAGACCCAATGGCCAATATCAGCATCTTCGTCGGGAATCTGTCCCCAGGCATCACCGAAACCGAACTGCGCGCGATGTTTGTGCCGTTCGGCCATGTGACATCAGCCAGGCTGATGAACGACAATTATATAGGCAGCGGCCAGGTCCGATCTTACGGCTATATCGAGATGCCGTCCAAAAATGACGGTGAAGCCGCCATCTGCCGCCTCAACGGCACAACTTGCCGCGGCCGGGACATCACCGTTATCGAGTCCATGCCCATGAACCACGGCGAGGAAGGCGTTTCGGGTAAACCAAGAAGTGCCCGGGCTCGCCAGAGGTCTTGAACTGTCTTATAATTCGAGAACAATATGAATAATCGTCGCATGTTCAGATGCAAACGTTGTGGTTTTATTTGGGTGAAATACGTCACAGAGGGCGAACCTGAGCCAGCAAACTGCCCGAAATGCAATGCCTCGGAATGGAACATGAGAAAGACACCGCCACCTGGCACAACCGGCAAAGAGACAACTTAAACGAGGATGAAGTGGAATTTGGGGCGACTGCCACGTAAAAAGTCATCCAACCACTGAATTCACCAATATTCAGCTATTTCTGCGGAGCAGCTTTTTGAAGCCGTTCGAGTTCATCCCACCGGGCATACATTTGAACCAACTCATCCTTAATCGCTTCGAGCCGCTGCTTTTTGTTTTCTAATTCTGATTTATCTTTTTTATACAGGGCGGGATCTCCCATGTCCCTGAACAACTGATCGTGTTCCGTTTCAAGAGCCTGGATAGTCTGAGGTAAAGCCTCAAGTTCTTTCTGCTGCCGAAACCCGAATTTGGAACTCGGAGTCGACTTCTTTTCACTAACAAGCTTTGGGGCTGCGGCCTTAATCGGCTTGGTTTCAGCAGGCCGCTGCCGCAGCCAGTCATCGTAACCGCCGACATATTCTTTAACCACGCCGTCGCCCTCGAATACAAGGGTGCTGGTGACGATGTTGTTGATAAAAGCCCGGTCGTGACTCACCAGAATAATCGTCCCCGTGTAATTCACCAGGTAATCCTCGAGGAGTTCCAACGTTTCCAGGTCCAGGTCGTTGGTCGGCTCATCCAGCACTAAGAGATTCGACGGTATGGTAAACAACCGGGCAAGAACAAGGCGGTTGCGTTCGCCGCCGGAAAGATGCCAAACGGCAGCCAGCGCCTGGTCGCGGGAAAACAGGAAGTCCTGCAGATAGCCGTAGATATTCCGCGTTCGGCCGTTGATAGTGATAACATCCCGGCCTTCCGACACATTGTCCAATACGGTTTTGTTCTCGTCCAATTGCTCGCGTAGCTGGTCGGAGTAGCTGATCTGGAGATTGGTCCCCAGCCTGATGGTCCCGGATGTCGGCTGCAACTCGCCGAGGAGCAGCCGTAAAAGGGTGGTCTTGCCGCTGCCGTTCGGACCCAGTATGCCAACCCGGTCTCCCTTCATAATGGTCGTGGTTAAACTGGCGATTACCGGTTTGCCGTCATATTCGAAGTTGACATCTTCGGCCTCGACGACCAGGCTGCCCGATCGCTCGGCCTTCTGAGATTCTAATTTTATCAACCCTGGACGTTCTCTCCGGGCCTGGCGGGTCAGCCGCAGTTTTTCCAAAGCCCTGACCCTGCCCTCGTTTCGGGTGCGGCGCGCCTCGATACCGGTGCGGATCCAGGCTTCTTCCTTCTCCAGCTTTTTGTCGAAAAGGGCGTTTTCGGTGGCCTCGATCTCCCGGACGGCAGCCCGCCGTTCCAGGAAAGTCGAGTAATCACAGGTCTGGTCAAAGAATTTCCCGCGGTCGATTTCCACGATCCGGTTGGCGATTCGCTGTAGAAACGCCCGGTCATGGGTGACAAACACCACGGAACCCCGGAACTTCAAGACGATTTCTTCCAACCGCCTGATCGCTTCGATATCCATATGGTTGGTGGGTTCGTCGAGCAACAGGATATCCGGTTCGGACGCAAGGGCCCTAGCCAGCAACACCTGGCGTTTCGAGCCCGCGGAGAGATCGTTGAACGCCCTGCCGCCGTCCAATCCGAATTGCGACAGTAACCTACCAACCCGCTGCTGGTGTTCCAGTTCGTTCTCCGCCATACCCGAAACCCGGTGCGATCCCGATTCCACCACGTCGGATACAGAACCCGGCATATCTCCCGGCACCATCTGATCTAGGTACGCAGCCCTCATTCCTTTCTGGATAGCGACGCTGCCTGAATCCGGCTTAATTGCGCCCCCGATCAACTTGAGCAAAGTCGATTTCCCGGAACCGTTGCGCCCCACCAACGCCACCTTTTCGCCCTGTTCAATGGTTAAATTGATACTTTCAAAAAGAGGGCCGCCGCCGAAGCTAAGTGAAACGTTCTGGATATTGACGTAAGCCATCGGGCGGCATTTCTCCTCAGGTTACTTGTTGGATAAAGCAGAAGTGGCGATGATTGAGGTTGAAAACCGTATCACCTGGTAGACTTGAATTACCAACCAAAGACCTATGAGGTCAAGCCCAAATAACGAAAATTCTTAATGACCTAACAGTAAATCAAATAACCCAATTAAGCAAACTCAGCAAGTCGAGTTTTGAATGAAACGGAAGATGTGGTACAGTAATGATACTGAGACCTAGTATCGTATGAATAAAAACACCAAACAAAGAGAACTTATACTGAGAATAATCAGGATGACCTGTACTCATCCCACAGCTGAATGGATTCTGGCTGAAGCAAAAACGCAAATTCCCCGGATCAGCAAGGCTACAGTGTATCGCAATCTCCAAGTACTCGCACACCAAGGGTTGATTTCACCGTTGAATCTGGATGGAACTGTGTGCCGGTACGAGGTGAAACAGCCTGGTCATTACCATTTCAGATGCGAAAGATGCAATGCCGTGGTTGACTTATCTTTGGAAGTCGATGTATCGCTCAACAAAAAGGTGGCTGAACAGACTGGTTTCAATATCTCATCACATCAACTGGAATTCCGTGGCTTATGTCGCAAATGTATGGAATCGAAAGGAGAAACAATGGCTGTAAAACAGGCTGGTGAAAGGTACAGGTGTGAAACCTGCGGCAATGAAATCGTGGTCACCAAAGCAGGCGGGGGAACCTTGGTTTGCTGTGGTAGTGACATGAAAAAGATAGAGTAGAGCGAATCTCCTCCGATTGAAGCTGCCCAATATCCGAGGTAATGGTGTTGGTCTTCTAAACATGAAACCAGGCAACAATAACGGCAAGGAGGCTACAATGAGCGCTGACAAATGCCCGGTAACGGGGGGGTCTCACACTGTCACCACCGGCAGAGGGACATCGAATCGGGACTGGTGGCCGAACCAATTAAACCTCAAAGTACTTCATCAGAACTCTCGGTTAAGCAACCCGATGCGTGGAGAGTTTAATTATGCTGAGGAATTCAAGAAACTCGACCTGAAAGCTCTCAAAGAAGAGCTATACGCGTTGATGACCGACTCGCAGGACTGGTGGCCAGCCGATTACGGTCATTACGGGGGTCTTTTTATCCGGATGGCCTGGCACAGCGCAGGTACATACCGCATTGGCGACGGCCGCGGGGGCGCAGGAGATGGCACCCAACGCTTTCCGCCCCTAAACAGCTGGCCGGATAACGCGAATCTCGACAAGGCGCGCCGGCTGCTCTGGCCGATCAAACAAAAATATGGCTGCAAGATCTCTTGGGCAGACCTCATGGTTCTTGCAGGCAACTGTGCGCTTGAGTCAATGGGATTCAAGACTTTCGGTTTCGGTGGCGGGCGCGAGGACGTCTGGGAGCCCCAAGAGGATATCTATTGGGGCATAGAGGGAGAGTGGCTTGGGGACAAGCGGTACTCCGGAAACCGGGACCTTGAAAATCCTCTCGCGGCTGTGCAAATGGGCTTGATCTACGTCAACCCGGAAGGGCCAAACGGCGAACCGGATGTTATCGCTTCTGGCCGCGACATTCGAGAGACTTTCGGTCGTATGGCAATGAACGACGAGGAGACAGTCGCCCTCATAGTCGGTGGGCACACTTTCGGCAAAATGCATGGAGCAGGTGACGCATCGCTTGTGGGTCCTGAGCCAGAAGCCGCCGGTATTGAGGAACAAGGTCTCGGCTGGAAGTGCCGGTTTGGCAGCGGCAAAGGCTGCGATACTATTACCAGCGGACTTGAAGGAGCTTGGACGCCGACCCCGACCAAATGGGACAACAGTTATCTTGAAACACTATTTCGTTACGATTGGAATTTAGTAAAAAGCCCCACTGGCAAGCACCAGTGGGTGCCTACCGATCCAGCCGCAGCGGATACCGTGCCGGATGCTCATGATCCATCTAAACGGCATGCTCCCGTAATGACCACTGCAGACCTTGCTCTAAGGATGGATCCGATCTACGCTCCCATTGCGAAGCGATTCCGCGATAATCTTTGTGAGTTAGAGAACGCATTTGCCCGGGCTTGGTTCAAGCTGACCCACCGCGACATGGGCCCGCGCGCAC
>CAZGRY010000046.1:0-10748 GCA_964528105.1 uncultured Dehalogenimonas sp. | reverse complement strand
TTGCGGTCAGTAGGGTCAGTGGACTGCCGGTACCTCTGTATGAGCATGGTAAAGCCGGTGATGACGAATGGCGCGATGCCCGCACCAACGATCATATCCCACGGCCGGATGTCGTGGAAAAGGTAGCCGTCCTCCAGCCTGACGTTGCTGACGACGTTACCGGAGAGAGCCATGATCAGGATGAACAAGGTGAAGGCATAGCCGAAGTAGGTCCAGATTCCACCCGCCCGGTTGTTATATACCCTGACAAAATGGAAGTAGGCGATGCTCACCCAGGCGATGGCGGTGACCACCAACTCATTCCAGAACTGCAGATTGTCCGGATTGGCCGACGGGTTGAACACCAGCATGAACGAAGTGAAACTCCAGAAGGCGGCGACCGACAGGAAGTAGGCGAAGAAGCGGTTAGCCTTACGTTCGCTGTCCTGGATGACCAGGATTAAGAGGATGATATAGACAACGCTGGCGACAAGCGGGATAAAAGCCCAAGAGTTCAATTGTTACTGTCCCCGGAATAAATGCGTTCGATAGTCCACATTATGTCCAACCCAATGCCAGAAGTCAACGTGGTGCAATCGTTAATCATTCGCGGTTGGTACTATTGGACAGTCTGGACACTCCGGATTGATGTAATGCCTTATGACAGCCGGGTTCGCCCATAGAATCACTATTCCTTATCGTTTAAACGGGTCGGGACCCTTAACATTGCGCTTCGATTCCTCGATCAGCCGGTCCAGGCGTTCCGGGTTGTCGCTCTTCATCAGGGCCTCTTCACGGCTGATGACACCGTTAGCCGCCAGCTCCGCCAGGTGCTGGTCGAGCGTCTGCATGCCCATCTGGCGGTTAAGCTGCATGATGGACTGGAGTTCGAAGGTTTTGCCTTCACGTATTAGATTCCGGACAGCGTTGGTGGCCAGGAGAATCTCGTAACAGCCGACCCGGCCGCGGCCGTTAGCTCGGATGATGAGCGTCTGGGAGATGATCGCCTCCAACACCTGGGACAACTGCAGCCGGATCTGGTGCTGCTGGCCCGGCGGGTACATGTCGATGACCCGGTCAACGGTCTGGACGGCGTTGATGGTATGCAGCGTGCCCAGCACCAGGTGGCCGGTCTCGGCGGCGGCGATGGCGGTGGTCAGGCTCTCCACATCGCGGATCTCGCCGACGACGATGACATCCGGGTCATGGCGCAGGGCGTGCCTCAAGGCTATGGGGTAAGAGTTGGTATCGCCGCCAAGCTCGCGCTGGGCAATGATGCACTTGTTGTCCTGGAAGACGTATTCTATGGGGTCTTCGATTGTGATGACGCTGGAATATCGGTTCTCGTTCAAATGCTGCAGCATGGCGGCCATGGTGGTCGATTTGCCGCTGCCGGTGGGGCCGGTCACCAGGATCATGCCACGTGGTTTCATGATCAGGCTCTTGAATATGGACGGCTGATTGAGCATATCGATGGTCATGATCTGGAACGGTACCATGCGCACGCAGATGGAAATGCTGCCGCGCTGGAACAGGATATTGACCCTGAACCGCGAAACGTCAGGCACCGAGATGGCGAAATCCAGCTCCTTGGTGGTGAAGAAGGTTTCTTGCTGCTGGGGAGTGGTCATCTCCCGGAGCAGGCGTTCCATGTCGCTTGGATTGACGCAGGCATACTGGGACTGTCGCTTGAGCACGCCGTCGATACGGAAAACAGGCGGATTGGGCACCTTAAGGTGCATATCAGAGGCCCCGGCCTTGACCATTGCCCTTAAGAGTTCGTCAGCTTTCATGGCGCCTCCCGAGCGTAACTCACGATTGTTGGCGATATCATACACCAAGACACTTGACTTGGGTAGTATAATAGTACTATTCAATATGAATAACTTTCGTAAGGCCGCGAGATGAGACTAGACCGCCGACGGTCCAGCATCGAAATCATCGCCGACATGTTACGGCTCGGTGAGGCCGGCAAGACGGAGATTATGTACTCCGTCAACATGAGCTATTTCCAGTTACAGAAATATCTGAATTTCATGGTCGAGCGGGAACTGATCGACAAAGTGAAGCTTGGCAATCCCTCGGTCGCCTACCGGGTAACCAAGAAAGGGCTGACGCTGCTGCGGCACATCGACGAGATCCTCGACACCCTCAATCTCAAAGACGACGGCGAAGAAACGCCCCAGATTGGAGCCTTATGACCGAAAAGCGCATGCTGATCCTGCCGGCCGAAGTGGTCAAGAAGATCGATGACAACCGAGGAGACGTGTCTCAAGCCGAGTTCCTCGATTTTCTTATTGAGGGCCATCTTAAAGGGGTCACTCATCCGGCTAACTTGGTTACGAAGGAAGACCTTGAAGCCGTCAAGGCCGACGTCGCCAAGATGCTTAACAGGGAGAGCTACAAGTACGCTCTCAAGGAAGAGATGGCCGGCTTTCAGGAAGACACCAAGAAACTGCTTAAGAGCTTTGTCGATTTCTTCATCGGTTACGGCCTGGAACTGGGTAAGGACGGGCCGATCGATATGAAGGAGATCACCAGCAAGATGTCTGGCCTCGACAAGGAATCGGCCAAGGACATTCCGGAAGAAGGCCGGGAAGTCAAGATTAAGTGGAAGTAAACCACCACCGAGGACGGTATTTCAGCTAACCGAAAACTCGTAAACCGAATAGACCTAAGTACTCTCCCCCGACCCCGGGGGAGATTTTTTTTAATCGTGAGCCAGCTTTGACTAGAACATTGTTCTAGTACTATATACCTTCCAAACGTCCCACACGAGTGTCATAGTATTTCCCGAAAGTACTATGAATTACATCCTACTGGGCGCCGCCGGGTTCCTTTTGATGCACCTCCTGGACTTTGCGTCCATGAAGAAGGTGCCGCTCCTTAAGCCGGCGCTTGCCCTCTCCGGTACCGCCCTCGTCATCTTCGCTGCGGCGATGGCCGCCATAAAGGGTGAACTTTTCGGCCTGCCGGTCTTCGTCTCAGCGGCGGGCTGGGTACTGCTCATCGCCGCGGTCTACCTGATGGCCCATTCGCTTTACGTCGCCCTGCCATTCGGCAAGACCTACGTCGCCGCGGGCTCCAGCGGGCAACTGGTGACCGGCGGCGTCTACCGCCTGGTACGCCATCCCTGGCTGATGTTCTTCGCCCTGGCCATGGTCGGTCTGACGCTGGGTTCACGCTCGATCCTGGCTCTCGAAGCTGGCATCGCCTGGACAGGTTTATCCGCGATCCTCGTGGGCCTCCAGGATTGGAAAATCTTCCCCCGGATGTTCCCGGGATACGCCAGATACCAGAAAAACACCCCAATGCTGCTGCCCAATCGCCATAGCGTAACCGCCTTCATCGAAGGCTTGAAACAAAATAAGGTACCGGAGGTCTAACTAAGTGAGCCAGCTATCCGAACTTTTCCGCCTGGGCAAATACGATGAGATGTGGGACCGCTGCTGCGGCTTTATCGATCTCTCTCTCGAGGAGTTTATGAGCGTCCAGAAACGCCTGCTACTGGAACAGCTTGAAATGCTCAAGAACTGCCAGCTAGGCAAGGGCATTCTGAAAGGCGCCAACCCGACCACGGTCGAGGAATTCCGCAAGATGGTGCCCCTGACCAGTTACGAGGACTATGCGCCCTACTTGCTCAAACGCCGCTGGGAAGTGCTGCCCCGGAAGCCCATCCTGTGGCAGTACACCTCCGGCAAGAGCGCCGAATACTCCTACCGCTGGGCGCCGGTGACGGCCCGAATGCTGGACGAGACCGAAGCCCTGGTCTTCGCCCTGTCGTTTTTCTCCTCAGCCACCAAGCGGCGCGACGTCAAGATCCGCCCCGGCGACCGCGTCCTCTACGGCATGGCGCCGCCGCCCTACGCCACCGGCACCATGACCCGTGTCTTCCCCCACGAGATGTTCGATTTCCTGCCCCCGGTTTCGGAAGCGGAGCAAGCCTCCTTTGAAGACCGGATCAACACCGGCTTCAAGATGGGCCTGGACCGCGGTATGGACTATGTGCTGTCCATGTCCAGCGTGGCTCATGCCATCGGTGAGCGGTTCAAGCAGAACGGTGGCTCGATCGACATCAAGAAACTGGTGAAACACCCAAAGACACTGGCCCGCCTGGTCAAGGGCAAGGTGACGGCCAAGCTGGCCGGGCGCAAGATGCTGCCCCGCGACCTGTGGAAACTCAAAGGCCTTATCACCTACGGTATCGACGGGGAGGTCTTCCGCGACAAGATCAACGAAATGTGGGGCCGGTACCCGCTGGACTTCCACGGCTGCACCGAAGCGCCGGTCATCGCCATGCAAACCTGGGACCACGAGGGCATGACCTTTATCCCGCACCTGAACTTCTTCGAATTTATCCCCGAAGCCGAGGCGGTCAAGTGCTGGCAGGACCCGACCTACCAGCCGGAAACCTTCCTCATGGACGAGCTGAAGCCGGGCAATTATGAACTGGTGATCACCAACCTCCACGGCGGCGCCTTCGTCCGCTACCGCCTGGGCCACCTGGTGCAAATCACCGCCTTGCGGAACGACAAGCTCAACATCGACATCCCCCAGATGCGCTTCCTGACCAGGGTGGACGACCAGATCGACATCGCCGGCTTCACCCGGTTGTCCGAGAAGGTTATCTGGCAGGCGCTGGAGAATTCCGGCGTGGAGTATGAAGACTGGACGGCGCGCAAGGAAGTCGTCGCCGGCAAGCCGGAACTGAAGGTCTACGTTGAGCTCAAACGGAATGAAACCAAGTCGGCAGAGGAAGTGGCGGCTGCGGTGCACGCTGAGCTCAAGAAGCTGGATACGCCTTACGCCGAATTGGAGGAATTCACCGGGATGCAGCCAATCGACGTTTCCGTCCTGCCCCACGGCGCCTTCAAGCTGTATAAACTGAAGCAGCAGGCAGCGGGCGCCGAACTGGCCCACCTGAAACCGCCGCACCTGAATGCCTCGGATACCATTGTCGAATTCCTGACCTCGACGGCTGGCCGAGTTCGGATTTCAGAAATGGAGTCAGTAGTTACCGCGGCTTAACAATACCCGGTTCATTCGAGCATAGGTAGGGACGCAGCGCGCTGCGTCCCTACTGGTTTATCGATCGGTGAGGTAGACCTCAGTGGCACCGGGGCCCCCATGATAAGTGTCGGCGGACTGGCAGCGCAGGACGAGGGGATGGGTAGCGAGGTAGCGGCCGACCTCCAGCTTTAGGACTCCGGTGCCCTTGCCGTGGACGATTCGCACCCTAAAATAGCCCGCCCTGTACGAATCGTGGAGGAATATGTCCACCCTGGGCAAGGCCTCGACCACGGTCAGGGCGTGGAGATCGAGCGACGGCACAGCCTCGGGGTAGAAGCCTGCAGTGCCCGAGAAATTGCCGCCGGAGGTAGATTTGTTTATCTTTTTGGCCACGATGGGATTATACCATTTGGCGGAGGGTGGGATTGTGAAGCTGGTGTACTATTCTTAGACGATTGCCACGGCCTGCCGTCAGGCAGGCTCAGCAAAGACAAAAAATGGGGTCACTGCCTGCCTCAGGCAAGCCTCGCAAAGACACCAGAGTTGACACCCTAAAGGCGTATGCCTAAAATAGCGAACCATCGATAGCGATAACATACCGGCCGATTGACCGGGTAGAAGAGGGAAGTCCCTGAGGGACTTCCTTTTGCTTTTCTAAGCAACGATATCGGTATCGCTTACCACAAATGGACATTAAAACACGGTGATACAGGCGTTATTATTCGGCGGCGGACTGGTCCTGCTGCTGGCGGCGATGGTGGCTGCCATCGGGGGAAGGGGTACCGGGAGCGGCAGGCGGCGGGCGGCGCTGTGCCTGGTCATGGTCGGCGCGCTGTCCTGGATCATCTCTTCGGTCGCGGTCCTCGCCCAAGATTCCAGCCTTTCTTTTGAACTCTACCGGCTGACGCCGCAGCTTGCTATTGCCTTCCATTTGGACCGGCTAGCGGCATTCTTCATCCTCATCATTAGCGCCGTGGCGGCTTGCGTCGCCATATATTCTTTTGGCTATATCGAGCATGCCGGCGGCGAACGTAAGCGCGACCTCCTGGCGGCGGGCATGGCCGTTTTCATCCTGTCCATGGTGCTGGTGGTGGCCTCGGCCAACTTCTTCGCCTTCATCTTCTTCTGGGAGATCATGTCGCTGTCGTCCCTGTTCCTGGTGATGTTCGACCGGGAAAAGGCGGAGACGGCCAAAGCCGGCATCTATTACCTGGTGATGACCCAGTTCTCCACGCTGTTCCTGCTGCTCGGCGCACTGCTGCTCCACCGCTACACCGGCTCTTTCGACATCACTGCGGCTGGTAGCCTGGCCCTGCCGACAGCAGGGATCATCTTTGCTGCTTTCTTTATCGGCTTCGGCACCAAGGCCGGTGTAATTCCGTTTCACAAGTGGCTGCCCTTTGCCCATGCCGCGGCGCCATCCAACATCTCCGCCCTCATGTCCGGGGTGATGATCAAGGTGGCGATCTACGGCCTGGCGCGGCTGCTGCTCGACGTACTGTCGCCGGAACTGTGGTGGGGCACTTTGCTCCTCGTCTTCGGCACGGTGTCGGCGGTGCTGGGGGTCATCTACGCTCTGAAGGAGCACGATCTCAAGAAGCTACTGGCCTACCACTCCATCGAAAATATCGGCACCATCGTCATCGGGCTAGGGCTCTGGGTTATTTTCTCCCATTACGAGTTAGGCGCTCTTGCCGACCTTTCGCTTTTCGGCGCCCTGTTCCACACCTTGAACCACGCCGTATTCAAGAGTCTGCTGTTCATGACCGCCGGCTCGGTGGTAGCCGCCACCCATACCCGCAACATCGAGGAGATGGGAGGCCTGGTCAAGACCATGCCGGCGACGGCGGTAATCTTCCTCATCGGCGCTGCGGCCATCTCGGCGCTGCCGCCTTTGAACGGCTTCGCCTCCGAGGTGATGCTGTTTCAGGCCTACCTGGGGGCTTTCGAGGTACCCAGCCCGCTAACCGCAGTGTTGTTGTTCACCGCTTTGGCCGGCTTTGCCCTGATGAGCGCCCTAGCGGCCGCCTGCTTCGTCAAGGCTTTCGGCGCGGTGTTCCTGGCGCTGCCCCGGTCGAAAGAAGCCGCCCACGCCCGCGAGGTTGCCAAACCGATGCTCGTCGGCCCGGGTATTCTAGCCGCGGCCTGCGTTATCCTGGGTGTATTCAGCTACCAAATCTTCACGGTAATCGGCCTCGACCTACCGCTGCCCAACGTGCTGCCGGTGAGCCTTATCGCCGCGGCCGTGTTTGGGCTGGCGGTGCTCGCACTTCGTCGGATGGAAGCCAAGGCCCGGATCTCCGAGACCTGGGGCTGCGGCATCCACACCCAGACCAGTAAGATGGAGTACACCGCCTCCGGTTTCTCCGAGCCGATCATCACCATCTTCAGCCCCATCTTCCGGACCAGGAAGGCTGCCCACCGCGAATTCGCTGACAAGGACAAGTCGATCGTGTCAGGGGGCACCGGTGAGATCCATACACTGCAGTTCTTCGAGGAGCGCATCTATTACCCCATCGCCATGTTCGTAAAGCGCATCGCCGATTACATCTCGCGGCTGCATAACGTCGACCTCGACGCCTACGTTTTGTACGCTTTCATCGTCATCGTCATCATTCTTTTAGCGATAGGGCAATGGCTATGATCCTGAATACCGCGCTGTACCTCCTGATTAACATAACATTCATCGTGGCTATCTCGCCGCTGCTGATGGGGCTGGTCAAGAAGGTCAAGGCTTACTGCCAGGGGCGCACCGGCCCGCCGCTGCTCCAGGGCTATTACAACCTGTTCAAGCTGATGAAGAAGGAGATCGTCTACTCTTCCAACTCCTCTTTCATCATGCGCCTGGCGCCGTACCTGAATATTGGCTTCCTGCTGGCGGCCTCGGCCATGGTACCGGTGGTGTTCCTGCCCGAGGCCTCCGGACTGGGCAACATCATCCTGTTCCTGTATCTCATGGTCACGGCCAAGTTCTTCATGGCTTTAGCCGGGCTGGACGCCGGCTCGACCTTCGGCGGTATGGGCTCCTCACGGGAGATGAGCCTCTCGGCGATCATCGAGCCGGTGACCATCACCTCGGTGGCCGCCCTGGCCTTTGTCCTGAAATCAACCGACATCCCGGAAATGTTCTCGACCACCCTGGCAGGCTCGCTAGCGCAGTACCCAACCCTAATCCTGATCGCCTTTTCGCTTTTCATTGTCATCATTGTAGAGACGGCCCGCGTGCCGATGGACAACCCGGAGACCCACCTGGAGTTGACCATGGTCCACGAGGCGATGATCCTGGAGCAGACCGGGCCGAAGTTGGCCCTGATGGAACTGTCCCACAGCGTCAAACAGACGGTGCTGATGGCGCTTTCAATTAATATCGTTCTTCCCTTGGGATTAGCTACCGAAGCCACGCCATTGGCTATCGTCGTCTCGCTACTCGCTTTCACCGTCAAGGCGTTGGCCTTCGCCGCGGTCATCGGGGTCTTCGAGTCGATGATGGCCAAGATCCGCCTGTTCCGCCTGCCCAGCTTCTTCATGCTGGCGCTGTTCTTTTCCTTCGTGACTATCGTCTTTGAGCTGCTGGCATGACCGATTTCTTACTTAACGACGACCTGATCAAGATCCTGCTGGTGTTTCTGCTCGGCAGCGCGGCCCTGGTCATCTCCCAGCGCAGCCTGACCTCGCTCTTTTCCATCTACGCCGTTCAGTCCGGCATCCTGGCGGCCATCGCCCTCGTCCTTTACAGCCGCGAAGCGACGACCAGCCTGCTGTTCATGGCGATACTAACGGTGCTATCCAAGGTGATCGTCATCCCGATCTTCCTGCGGCGGTTGCTGGCGGTCATGCCGATCAAGCGCGACCTGGAATTCCGTTACCTGACTCCCATCGGTTCGATCATTCTATCGACGGCGCTATTTTTCGTCGTCTACAAGGCCTTCGCGGCTTTTTCTTCTGCTCTTGAGGTAGGTCCGCTGTTCATCCTGGGCGCGGTCATCGGCGTATCGTTGGCGCTCATGGGCATGATGGTCATCATGAGCCGCCGCAAGGTGGTCACCAAGATCATCGGCTACCTGACCATGGAAAACGGCGTGCTGCTATTTTCCCTGTTCATCGCCGAGATGCCGTTCATCATCGAGGTGCTCATCGTCGTCGATCTGCTGATGATCATCGTCCTTTCGGCGGTGCTGGCTTTCGGCATCGATTCCTCGGTGGAGGCATTCCACAAGCGGCTCAGCCAACTCGGCCTGGAGTCCGAGGACTGATGGATATTCTTATCCTCGGCGGTTTCATTGCTCCGGCGGTCATCATCGCCGCCGCGGCCTTTCTACTGGGACGGTTCCGGCCGGGCGTAGACGGGCAAATGCTCAACAGCCTGGTCATCGGCGAGGCATTAATATACCTAGGCCTGTCGGTGTGGCTAACTTCGGCCGACCTGCCCCGGTCCCTCCTGGATAACCAGTATCTCTTTGCCGACACCTTCGGCGTCTACGAAGCGGTTATCACCTCAGTTTTGTTCCTCCTGGCGGCAGTGTACGCCCGCGGCTACCTGGCATCGCTCCTCGACCGCGGCGAGATCGAACGCTCGCTCATGGGGCTGTTCTACGGCGCCTTCGCCCTGCTGCCCCTGGTAATCATCATGGGCTTCCTGTCCAATAACCTGGCCTTGCTCTGGATCTTCACCGAGCTTTCCACGCTCTTTTCGGTCGTTCTCCTGGTGACCTTGAAGGCCCGGGAAAACATTACCGCTGCGCTGAAGTACGTCTTCGTCACCTCGACGGCCATGCTATTCGCCTTCATCGGCGTCATCATCCTTTTTGCGATTTCCCGCGAGGTCGTCGCCGGCGGTACTTTGAACTGGACGGAACTCATGGCATCGGCAGGAAACCTGTCACCGCGGCTGTACAGCTTCGCCTTCGTCTTTCTGTTCATCGGTTTTGCCGCCAAGTCCGGCATCGTGCCCTTCCACACATGGCTGCCGACGGTTTACGTCCGCGCCCCTTCAGTGGTGGCGGTGGTCTCCGGCGCGGTGCTGAACCTTGGCTTGTACGCCATTATCCGGCTATACGCCATCGGCCACCGGGCCGGCGACGGCGATTTCCTGAACCCGCTGCTCATCACCTTCGGCGGCGTCTCCATCCTGGTGGCGGCGCTGGCTCTAATTTCCCGCACCAACACCAAGAAGCTCATCGCCTTTTCCGGCATCGAAAACGCCGGGGTGATGCTGTTGGCCGTCGGCCTGGGCTCACCGGTGGCCCTGTTCTGGGCGCTGTTCCACAAGGCAGGCAACGCCCTGGTCAAGGCGCTGCTCTTTTTCTCGGCCGGCATCTTTCACCGCCAGTATGGCTCCAATAAATTCTTCGCCGTGAAAAGCCCATTCAAGCTACAGCCATTGGCCTCCTGGGGTCTGATCATCGGCTCGGCGGCGGCCATCGGCGCGCCGGCGCTGCCGGTCTTTCTGGCCAAGTTCAACATCCTTTCGGTTATGGCCGAGCAGGCGCTACCTCTTTTCGTCGCCGTGCTGGCCGGTCTCCTGCTGGTGGCCGCGGGTTTCGGCTATTACCTGATCCGCGCTTTCTCCCAGCCCGATGACGGAATGATCGAACCTTACCGGACGCCGCTCGCGATGAAACTGCCTATCGTTGCCACATTACTGCTGCTGTTCGCCTTGGGCCTGTATTTGCCGGGCTGGATGGAAAACACGCTCGATACCATCGTAAGAGACCTGGGCATTTAGGAAGACATGGAAAACCGGACTTCGCTGGTCGAAC
>CAZGRY010000045.1:0-10929 GCA_964528105.1 uncultured Dehalogenimonas sp. | reverse complement strand
AGATACATTGGGTGCCTGACGAAGGCATAAGGCCCGGTGGTGGCAACCGTCTGCCCCTCCTCAACCACAACGGCAGCGGCGGCGTAGCTGTTGGCTTTGAAAACAGTCATTATCAGCAAATAACCGGCAGCGACCAGAAGGTCGGAAACCAGCACCAGCGGCACCGGGGCAAATCGGGCACTGCGGCCATGGGCTGGAGGGCGCCAGGCCCTTTACCCGGGTCTGATAACTCCGGCCCGGGAACAATCATCGGCGTGGCGTCGGATCAGTAGCGCAGCACCGCCGCGACCCCGGTGGGGCTGGGCATTTCGGCGGGTTTCAAGGTGTACACGTTGCCGCCGGTTAGGACGGTTTGCTTCACCAGGAAGTCTATCAGGTCATAAGACCCGTCCGAAGGCTCTTGGTCTAGCCTGACCTTGTGTTCAGCGGCGTTGAAAACGCCCCAGTGCGTCAGTCCTTCAGCAATGAACAGGGAATAAACGCGGCCGTCGGCGGCAGCGACCACAACTTGCGGCAGGTCGCTGATGGAAGGACCCTGGCCGGTCGCATGAACGTATTGGGACAGCCTCTTTTCCTGCTCTTGCCGGAAATAGGGTTGCACCACCTGCCACGCCTGGCGCTGCAACACATCTGGATTGACCCGGTCCGGGTTACCGTCGATCCCCTGGGGGAGGATGTTGGGATAGCTGCTGGCGGCCCGGAACATCGGCTGGAGATAATCTACCGCGGCGATGATCATGGGCGCTTTTTCATTCGCCATGATGCTCTCCAGGGCGCGGTTGATCTGCTGAAAGAAAAGAGACACTTGCTCTTTCTCCAGATCGTTCGCCGCTCCCTGGCCATGGAACATTACCGTGCCGGTTCCAACGTTGTGCATCTGAAGCTGTTTTTCCGGTTGATCGAACCGGCGTGATTCATCCAGGCTCCGTGGCATCTTCGCTGGTACAATTTCCCGGCAGGCGTCCTTGCGGCACTGGTAAAGCGCCGCGTGGTTGAGCGATAGAGTTAACAGGTAATAAGCGCCTTCGTCGGTGATCAGGGGCTGAAGCGGTTTAACATAAAATTCGTCGGCGACAACGACCGTCTCGACCACCGCCAGGGGAAGGTTGTAATAACGGAACGATTTTGGGGTGAGAAACAGGGCAAGGCTCTCATCCTGATGCTGCCAGAACAATGCGTCATCCAGTAGGTCCCGGGCTGGCGCCATAAGATTCCTGGCGTCCGGCGACCTCAAACTCTTGTCCACCAATTTGGTTTCAGCCTGTTCCAGAAGGTGGCGTAACACCAAAGGGTCGCCTTCCATTCCGGCGACACGATGGGTGGGCATGTAGATTGAAACTGCGATACCGTCTGGTTTGCGGAGCAGGGACAGGAAATCCTCTTTTTTCAGTACTTTCACGGGGTTTATCCTCCATCAACGATAATTTGAGCATTGCAGTACCGGTCGAGAACCGGTTTTCGATTTCCACATCGATACTTATCATTATTCACGTCAGGCTGGTCGTCCGCTATACGTAGTGGTACTTATTATTGCTTTTCGGTGTACCTATTCGGCGCGCTGAGATCCTTCGGCGGACACCGGTGCCACTCAAGATAATTACTAACCCATTCTACGTACCTGGTGATCCAAGAATTGAGTAATACTACGGATTTCGTTAACCAAGGGTACGGGCTAGTATGGGTAGTAGAATTCGGGATTTGAAGAAGGGTCGGCTATACTGATTTGAGGAGGAAATAGCGTATGGAAAAAGAATCGGGCAATGGGTTGTTGACGGGCGTGCTGGTAGGCGCCGCCATCGGCATCAGTTTGGGGCTGCTGTACGCTCCGCGCTCCGGGCGCGAGGCCAGGGAAATGCTCAGGCAAAAGGCCGATGAAATCAGGTGCCGGACCGAAACTCCCCGTGATGATGTCAGGGGTAGAGTCACCGAGTTTGGCGACACCGTAAAAGAGCGGGTCGGCAACGTCCGGCATGCAATCAAAGGCAACGGTTCGGGAACGCCGGCCGCCCCTGACCGCGGCTGTTAATTCGGGCAATAAGAGGAGGGACACGATACTGTGGAAAAGGAAACTGTGAAAGGGTTGGCTGCCGGTGTTCTGGTCGGCGCCGCGGTGGGCGCCGGGCTTGGGCTGCTGCTGGCCCCGCAATCAGGGCGAGGGACCAGAAAAGTGATCCAGATGAAGACGCTTGAAATGAAAGAACGCGCCGACGCTATCATTTCTACCATCAAGGAGCGTGACGAGGCTTTCTGCAAAGCCATCAAGGAGGGCGCTGATAACTACCGCCGGGAAATGATGGCCAAAATCGGCTAACCAATTACGATAAAACTCCCTTAATAATCAAAAGGAGGAACACCAACGTGGAAAAAGGCATTGCCATCGGCCTGATCGCGGGCGCGGCTATCGGCGCCGGCCTGGGCTTGCTGTATGCGCCACAATCCGGCAAGAAAACCCGCAAAGAGATCATCGACAGGGCAGGTGACCTCGGCGAGACGGTCAAGAAGCGAGCCGAGGACTTCGGCAGCGCGGTGAGCGAGAACGCCGAAAAATACCGCCGTAAGATGATGGAAACCATCAAATAACCGACAATCGACCACCTTTCCGGACGGGCCCCGACCAATGCGGTCGGGTCGATGCGGGCGCTTGGAATAAGCGAAGGCCGGATGGCATAACGCCGTCCGGCCTTCAGTTTTCCGGTACCGTGCAGAAAAATACGAAAGAGCGTAACCTCATTTCGTCCAAACGCCAGTGTCGCCGTATAATTATTTCGTGCTTCTTTTTGAGGCCGAAATCAACCCGGCACCGAAAAGGCGGAAAATCGAATGGACATTGCGACCCTGGTTGCTATCAACCTTTACTTTCAGGTAGCTCTGGCTGTTCCTATCATCTGGGCTGCGGTCCTGGCAAAAAAACGGCAATTGGATAAGCATTGCCGTATCATGCGGTTTGCAATATTCGGGCAAATTCTATCAATCGCCACAGTCATGCTGCCGCAGTTGATTGGCCTGGTTGACCAAGTCAACACCGGCAGCGTCGTGTTCATGTGGGTGCATCATACGACCGGGCTTCTGGTGGTGGGGCTATGGATATTCGTCAACCTGGCGGTGACCGGTAGAATCAAGGTTAAAGGCCGATTGCTGGGACCGATGCGGCTGGCGCTGGTGGCCTGGGCGGCGGCCCTGGGGATGGGCATCTACATGTACCGCCTGCTCTGGCCGTGGCCGTGGGCATAGCCGGCCGGTATCTGTTGTCTCAAGAAGCTCACGATGACAGCCGGCACAGAAAAGACTGATTTCTCCAGGCGCCCGCGTCTATTCCGCGAGGCCAGGACCGTCCGGACAATGATTGGCATGTACTGCCACGCCCACCACGGATCGAAAGGTTGTGCCGAGTGCAATGATCTTGAAGCCTACGCCATGGCGCGGCTGGACAAATGCCCCTTCGGGGAGGGTAAAACGGTTTGCTCGCTGTGCCCGGTGCACTGCTACAAGCCGGAAATGCGGCAGCGGGTCCGGGAAGTGATGCGGTATGCCGGGCCGAGAATGATGAAAAGCCATCCAGCTATGGCAATCACTCACCTTTTGGATAAGCGGCGTAAAGAACCTCTCAAATCACCAGGGTCCGACTAACGAGCGATCGGTAGTTCGATCCTGTCCCGTTTTTTCGATTTCATAGACCAGGTCGTCGCACCATTCCCCACGGATCAGGATGCTCTTTTCCGAAAAAGAAGCCTGCCGCATTCCAAGCCGCTCGGCCAGTCTACGCGATGGGGCATTGCGTGGGTCGATCGAGAAGATGACACGGTCTTTGCCCTGCGATGTGAACAGGTAGCCAATGACTGCCGTCAGTGCTTCAGTGGCATAACCGCACCCCTGGTAGCCTGGCACAAGCGTGCAGCCAAGTTCGACCGTACCTTCATCACCAGCCGGGAAATGGATGACGATATCGCCTATCAGTACACGCTAGTCGGCAAGGAAGATCCTAAGCTGGTACAAAGTGTCCGGGATGTTTGTTTCGGCGGCGGTTGCCTCGATAAACGCCCTGGATTCCGCAATGGTCGTGGGGCGAAAGTTTTGGTAGCGGTAAATCTCCAGCAATGACCGGTAGCTGCAAAGAGGTGCGGCGTCCTCCACGGTCAGGCGCCTGAGAATCAACCGCTTGGTCTGAAGGGTAATCCCAACGCTCACGCGGCTATTCTAGTCGCCCGGCAATGAGGCGGCAACTACAGCAGTCCCTCCGCCTGCCGCGGCTGACCGTCGCGGATAAAGGTGATGCGGACGCGAGCGCCCTTTTCAAGGCTTGATAGCGCCCGGTCGAGTTCAGCGGCGGAGCTTATCGCCGTACTGTCGACGCGGGTGATAATGTCACCCGGCTTGAGTCCGGCGGCGGCGGCAGGCAAACCGGGTTTCACAGACCCGATATACGCCCCAGAAACCACCGGTAAGCCGTGTGAAGCGGTATAAGATCTGGCATCGGCGACGGCAGCGCCGAAAGGCGGAGCCTGATGCGTCTTTGCCTGAGACAAGTAGTGTTCTAATTGCTGCTGGTCGAACCCAACCACCAGGTTTCCGTCGATATCTGTCACAGGCACGGCTAAGCGGCCGGTGCGCCGGGCCAGGTCCTGGGCCGCCGCGGCGTCCCGGGACACGTCAACTTCATCGAAGGGGATACCGCGCTGTGAAAGGAACCCTTTCACGGTGTGGCAATGCGGTCAAGTCTGGGTGGTGTAAACGGTCACTTTCATTGCTGAATCACCTCGGTACCAGTATAGCGCGGTGTTTATGCCGGTCAAAATCCGATAGGGGATGACAGGCGACCGACGAAACCAGTATATTGTTATCCTTTGGTATAAAGGAGAAAAAAATGGCCGGTCACGGCGGATCAAAGGTAGCTGTCATCGCGGCGGTCATCGCCAACCTGGCTATTGCCATCATCAAGTTCATCGCTGCGGCGATCACGGGCTCCTCGGCGATGATTTCCGAGGGCATCCACTCGCTGGTGGACACCGGCAACGGCGGCCTGCTGCTCCACGGCATGAACCGGGCTAAGGCGCCCCCTGACGAAGGTCACCCTTTCGGCCACGGCAAGGCGCTCTATTTCTGGACGCTGGTGGTATCGGTTTCCATTTTTGGCATCGGTGGAGGCCTGTCGCTTTATGAAGGAATTTCGCACATCCGCCACGTGGCACCTGAGGCGGTCATGTCCGACCCAACCATCAACTACATCGTGCTCGGTATCGCCCTTATCATCGAAGGCGCGTCTTTCTCAGTGGCCATCCGGGAGTTCAGAAAAGCCAAGGGCAGGCAAGGCTCCTGGCGCTACATCAAGACGGCCAAGGACCCCAGCACCTTCACCGTGGTGCTGGAGGACAGCGCCGCTATGCTCGGTCTGGTATTCGCCTTCCTTGGCGTGTTCTTCGGCCATCTGCTGGAGAATCCGTACCTGGACGGCGCAGCTTCGGTCATCATCGGCATGCTGTTAATGAGCGTCGCTTTCGTACTGGCTTTCGAGACCAAGGGGTTGCTGCTGGGGGAGGGGGTCGATGCCGAAACGTTGGCGGATATGCGTCGGCGTGTTGAATCTGATCCGGCGGTGGAGCGCTCCGGTCAGATACTGACGATGTACATGGGGCCCCATGACCTGCTGGTGAACCTGGGCGTGAGTTTCAAGCCAGCTGTTACCGCCGAGCAGATGCTCCAGGCGATCCGCCGCATCGAGACCGGCATTCAGGGCGCCTACCCTGAGTGCCTGCGGGTTTATATCGAAGCCGAATCGTTGTCGGCCGAACCTCCTCCGCATACGACTTAAAACAAAAGCCCCCTCGGAAGAGGGGGCTTTAATTATTCACGATAGTGTATCAGGCAATACGGCGGCGGCGGTCAGGTCTCGGCCCAACGCCGACAGGTTCTTTCCTCTCGGATTGGGCTTGCTCCTGGGTCAGGTGCTTGCCTGGATAGTTGACCCAGCCGCACTGGAAACATTGCTCGTAAGGGCCGTATTCGTCGCTGGCGCCGTACACATCGCCGTGGTGGCAGCGGGGGCAGCTTTTAATCTTGTACATTTGATCCTCCATCTCGTTTATGGGACAGCGACATTTTATACCTAAAGGTTCTTAATGTAAGTGACTTAGGTCACCCCCCATTCTTACCTTTGAAATACGCTTGCCAGCAGGCTCCGATCCGTGCCCGAAATATAGCTGTACGATCGATTAGCACTTCTTTGTCATATCCTTATAATCCGCAGAATCTGTCCATACTCTCTTCACAATCAGTTGATATGATGAAGATAACAACAGACAAGGAAGGAGATGAGAAAGATGAACAAGAAATGGAAGATCATTGCGGTGGTTACCCTGGCCGTAACTTTGATTGCCGTCGGAGGCAGCATGGTCATGGCCCAGACTACGCCTGAGGTTGCCGCACCCGGCACCTGCGGCGGTGGCGGAGCAGGGCTCCGAGGCTTCGGCGGCAACTCTGCCGTACTAACTAACCTGCTTGGCCTGACCTCCGAGGAGCTATACCAGCTCCGCTCTGAAGGCAAAACCCTGGCTCAGATAGCCGCCACCAAGGGTATCACCGAGGACGCACTGGTGGCTGCCATCCTGGCCCCCCGCCAGGAAACCCTCAAGGCAGCCGTCGCTGCTGGCAGACTGACCCAGGCCCAGGCTGATCTGATGCTGCAGAACATGGAGAGCAACATCAGCCTGCAAATCAAGTCCACTGAAGGTCCCAGGGGCTTCGGCGGCGGTTGCGCCGGTATTGCCGGCGAAGAAACCGCCCCTACGGCGGGTTTCGGCGGCATGCGCGGCTTCGGCGGCATGCAACGGTAAAGACACCCTTGAATCGTTTCCCGTCCAAGGTCGAGAGGCAGGGCAACCTGCCTCTCGACCTCTAGGTAAGCCACGACAAACGACATTGCATCCAGTTTAAAACAAGGTCTATAGTATGAACGTGAACCGGAAAATCCTGGTTGTAGATGACGAGCAGAAGATCGTCGACATCGTTCGAGCTTACCTCGAGCGCGAAGGTTTCAGAGTCGTCACCGCCATTGACGGCGAGGCGGCTCTTAAAGTTTTCCGGCAGGAAAAGCCGGATCTCATCGTCCTCGACCTGATGTTGCCCAGGCTTTCCGGCAATGACGTCTGCCGCGCTATTCGCAAGGAGTCCGATGTACCCATTATCATGCTTACGGCCCGCGATGAATTGACCGACAAGATCGTTGGCCTGGAACTGGGAGCGGATGATTATTTAACCAAACCATTTGAAGGCCGGGAACTGGTGGCCCGGGTCAAGGCTATTTTACGTCGTGCTGAACCGAAGCCTTCCAGCCCCGGATCGATTAGAGTCGGGGCTTTGACGGTTGATCCCGAGCGCCGGCAGGCGGAAGTCAGCGGCCGCATGGTGGAACTGACGACCACCGAGTTCGAGTTGCTGCGGCTCCTGGCGGTACACCCGGGAAGGGTGTTCTCCCGCGGCGAGCTGTTAGACCGGCTCCAGGGCGAAGCCTACGAGGCTTATGAGCGGACGATCGACAGCCATATCAAGAACCTCCGCCGCAAAATAGAGCCTGATCCCGAGAAACCGGTGTTCATTCACACTGTTTACGGCGCCGGCTATAAGTTGGAGGCGATTGGGTGAAAAGCCTGGCCTGGAAACTTGGCGGCGCGCTGGTGCTGGTGGTGATTATTTCAGTAGCAGTTATGGCCATCCTGGTCAATCAAGCCACCAATCGCGAATTCAAATCATATATTGAGACCAATCCGGCATTTGCAGATACCATCAGCCGCACCCTGGCGGTGGTGTATATGCAGAATCACGGCACCTGGACAGGTTTGGCGGATGTTCTACCGCAGTTCCTGGTGTTCGAGGGCGACCGCCTGGTGGTGGCCGACATCTCCGGTACCATAATTGCCGACACCGCTGACATGCTCACCGGCCGGACTGTGACCGGATCCACCCTGACCGATGGCTACTCCATCAGGATGATGGGGATGGGTTTCCAGGGCGGAGGGAGTGGCGGCGGACAATTTATAGGGCAATTCTTCTACATTAGCCAATCCGAGGCTGCGAATGCCGAACAGAACTTTCTGGGCGAGACTAACCGCTGGTTATGGCTCTCCGGCGGCTTGGCCCTGCTGCTCGCTATCGGCTTGGCTGCTGTCCTGGCGATTAATTTCATCCGCCCGCTGAGAGCGCTTAACGCCGGGGCTCACGAGATTGCCGCCGGCAACCTGGGGCACAGGGTTGAGGTCAAATCAAAAGATGAGACCGGCCGCCTGGCCGAATCGTTCAATGCCATGGCTGGTTCACTCGAGAAGAGCGAGGAAGCCCGCAAGCGGCTTTTAGCCGATGTTGCCCATGAACTCCGCACGCCTCTGACTGTCATTAACGGCACGGTGGACGCTATGATGGATGGCGTGCTACCGACCGATGAAAACCAGCTGAAAATAATTAAGGGTGAAACCCTGGTCCTGACCCGGCTCATCAGCGACCTCCGCGACCTGTCATTGGCCGAGGCGGGCAAGCTCAAACTGGAGCTGTCGGTCATCGACTGGGCAGACCTCATCCGCCGCAATATCGACCAGTTCCGGCCGCTGGCCGAGGCCAAGGGGATAACACTCAATTTCGTAGGTCTCGACGGCCTGCCGCCGGTGTCGGCCGATTGGCTCCGAATGGAGCAGGTGCTGGCCAACCTGCTGTCCAACGCCATCCGCCATACCACCGAGGGTGGCCGGATCATTGTGTATCTGTCGGACTCGAAATTGGATGGCAAGCCGGCAGTCACCGCCGCCGTAGCCGATACCGGCGAGGGCATCGCCCCGGACAAGCTGGAGCATATTTTCGACCGGTTCTACCGCATCGAGGATTCCCGCGCCCGCACCGAGGGCAACGGCGCCGGCCTGGGGCTGGCCATCGTCAAGCAGATGGTGGCGGCCCACGGCGGAGAAGTGCGCGTCGAAAGCAAACCGGGCGAGGGCACCACGTTTTTCGTTACTTTACCAGCGGCGCCAATCGTCGAGGCCAACCCAGCTACGACCGGATCATCACCAGCAGCATCTTGAACGGCGTCACCGCCCGTAAGGCGTGGGGCACGTTGGCCGGCATGATGATCATCTGGCCTTCGATCACCCGGTGTTTCTTGCCGCCGAGGGTAACTTCAACCTCGCCGTCGACTGCGTAGGCGAAGGCGTCATACGGCGCCGAATGCTCCGACAGCCCTTGGCCGGCGTCGAAGGCAAAGATGGTGATGGTACCCGCAGTTTTATCGCTCAAGGTGCGGCTGACCACAGATCCTGCCTGGAAGTCCACTAGTTTAGCCAACTCGGCCGCCTGGCCGATGATCATTTCATGTTTAGCCATTCATCCCTCCGTCGATAGGTCTTACCAGTGTAACACAGCACGTTTCCAAGTTTACATTGAACGGTTGCTGGGTTATACTCTCCCAGAAAAAACCCCCGATTTCGGCGGCCGCCCGGCCGCGGCTGGATAGCAAAGGAATACCATGGATGTAACAATCTGGCATTGGGTGGGCTTTAACGCCTTCCTGATCACCATGCTGCTCTTGGACTTGTTCGTTTTCCACCGCAAGGCCCATGTCATCCAGGTGAAAGAATCCTTGCTTTGGACCGGTTTTTGGGTTGCCCTGGCGGTCATCTTTGGCCTGGGTATCTGGTACTTTGAGGGTTCGGCGCATGCCGTCAATTTCTTCAGCGGCTATGTCGTCGAGGAGTCGCTCTCGGTCGACAACCTGTTCGTCTTCCTGATGCTCTTCACCTATTTTTGCGTTCCAAAAGAGCATCAATACCGAGTCCTCTTCTGGGGCATCCTCATCGCCATCGTGCTACGGGCGGCCTTTATCATCGGCGGCATCGCCTTATTCCACGCGCTGGAGTGGATGATCTATGTCTTCGGCGCTTTCCTTATCTTCACCGGTATCCGCATGGGCATGCAGGGCGATGACAACCCCCACCCCGAGGCCAATCCGGTGGTCAAACTGCTGTGTCGATTCCTCCCCATGACCACCAAGTACCACGGCGGCAAGTTCTTCACCATAGAAAACGGCCGCCGCCTAGCCACGCCGCTGTTTATGGTTTTCATGGCGGTTAACCTGACCGACATCATTTTTGCCGTGGACTCCATCCCGGCCATCCTGGCCATCACCGATGACCCGTTCATCGTCTACACCTCCAATATGTTCGCTATCATGGGTTTGCGCTCCATCTTCTTCGCCCTGTCCGGCTTTGCCGCGAAGTTGCACTACCTGCACTACGGTTTGTCCGCGGTGCTGGTATTCTTGGGTGTCAAGATGGTACTGTCCGATATTTATGAGATACCCACCGTGCTGTCGCTGCTCATCATCGCCAGCATCCTCGCCATCGCCGTCATCGCCTCTATCAGGCGCCCGCCGGAACCCGAACCCGTTCCTGACCTGACCTGCCCGCCCAAGCCCGAAGGCGAAGCCTGCCATATCGAAGAGATTCAAAAAGGAAAGTAATGCCATGCCCGCCAGCAAGGAATTCCTCGATCTGGTCCTGGAAAAGCTCGCGCCTTTGGGTACCGTCACCGGCAAAAGCATGTTCGGCGGCTTCGGCGTTTTCCACGAGGGCGAGATGTTCGGCCTGATCTCCAACGACGTGCTGTATCTGAAAGCCGACGACTCCAATCGGGCAGAGTATGAAACGCGCGGCAGCCGGCAGTACAAGCCGATGCCTTACTTCAACGTGCCGGCTGATGTCTTCGAGGACAACGACGAGCTAAGGAAATGGGCAAAGAAGTCAGTGGCCATCGCTCACGTTGCGCCGAAGAAGAAGAAATAAATTCTTACCGAGATCTAATTTTCCACGGGCAGCTGAATCGCACTGGCCTGTATTCCAACCTCAAGTTATGCTGTATAATGCCCCCAGAGCGAGGAAAGCTGATGCCTAGCCTTGA
>CAZGRY010000044.1:0-11054 GCA_964528105.1 uncultured Dehalogenimonas sp. | reverse complement strand
AAGAAGAAGGCGCTGGAATGGCAATAGAACGACCATACAGGGGAGTCTATTCGGATCTCGAACTCGATGCGCGTGAAGGCGGTATCGTCGAGTCCTTCTACGCCGATCACCAGTTGGCTATCCCCGACCCCGCCGACTGGATCAACGCACCGCCGCTGGCAGGGAACGTCCTTTTGACCTCCGTCGATAAGGTCATCAACTGGTCGCGCCATTATTCACTCTGGCCCGTGACCTTCGGCTTAGCCTGCTGCGCCATCGAGATGATGTGCACCGCCGCCTCCCGCTTCGATATCGCCCGTTTCGGTATGGAAGTTTTCCGAGCTTCGCCCCGGCAGGCGGACCTCATGATCATCGCCAGCACCCTGACCTGGAAGATGGCGCCCTGGCTGCGGCGCATCTACGACCAGATGCCGGAGCCCAAATGGGTCCTGGCGATGGGCGCCTGCGGCACCTCCGGCGGCATCTTCAAAGGTTCATACTCGGTGGTGCCCGGCTTCAACAAGGTGGTACCGATCGACGTTTACGTTCCCGGTTGCCCGCCGCGGCCGGAAGCACTGCTCCAAGCCATCATGGACATCCACGCCAAGATCGAAAAAATGAGCCCGACCAGAAAGGCCGATGAGCGGTAATGCGCGATCTCGACTGTTTGGCCGTGGCCAGCCGCATCAAAGACCGATTTGGCGAAGGCGTTGCCGCCGTCTATGATAAACGCCTGATCATCGAAAGCCCGCGGGTGGCCGATGTGGCTCTGTTCCTCCGTGACGACCCGGACCTGGCGCTGGATTATCTGAGTTCTGTCACCGCCATCGACCATAAGGCAGATTTCACCGTTGTCTATCATCTTTCATCGATCGAGAAGGTCCACCGGCTGACGTTCAGAGTGCCGGTTGTCGACCGGGCTCATCCCCACGTACCGTCGGTAACCCCGATTTGGCGCGGCGCCGACCTTCAGGAGCGCGAGATTTTCGATCTTTTTGGCATCGAGTTTTCCGGCCACCCCAATCTGAAGCGGTTGTTCCTATGGGAGGGCTTCCCGGGCTACCCTTTGCGAAAGGACTGGGTGAGCCGTGGTCCTTAAGACGGAACATTATGTCATCAACGTCGGTCCGCAACACCCCAGCACTCACGGTGTATTCCGGCTGCGCCTGACCCTGGACGGCGAGGTCATCGTCGACGTCGAGCCGATCTTCGGCTACCTACACCGCGGCATGGAAAAGATCGCCGAAGGCCGAAACTACACCAAAAACATCCCCCTCACCGACCGCCTGGACTACCTGTCCTCGATGATCAACAACCAGGTTTACTGCATGAGCGTCGAAAAGCTCATGGGGGTCAAAGTCCCCGAGCGCGCGGAGTACATCCGGGTCATCATGGCCGAGCTGCAGCGAATAGCCAGCCACCTGGCCGGCATCGGGTTCTTCATGAACGACATCGGCGCCTTTTCGACGCCGCTGCTCTATATGTTCCGCGAACGGGAAAAGATCATCGAGCTATTCGACATGGTCTGCGGCCAGCGCCTCAACTACAACTACATGCGTTTCGGCGGTGTTTCGGCGGACTTACCCGACGAGTTCCTGCCGGCGCTGAACAAGTTCCTGGACGAGATGCCGGTATTCATCGCCGAATACGACAAGCTGATAACTACCAACGAGATCGTACTGGTGCGCTCCAAAGGCGTCGGCATCTTGCCGCGGGAGCTTGCCATCAACTCCTCGGCCGCCGGCCCGGTACTCCGCGGCAGCGGCGTCAAGTGGGACCTGCGCAAAAACCAGCCCTATTCAATCTACGATCGATTCGAGTTCGACATCCCGACCGGTGAGAACGGCGACACCTACGATCGTTACCTGGTGCGCATGGAGGAGATGAGGCAGAGCACCCGCATCCTGAAACAGGCGATCAAGCAGCTGCCGGCGGGCGAGATCCTGGCCAAAGTATCCAGGCTGGTCCGGCCGCCGGCCGGCGCCGAGACTTATACCGCCGTCGAGGGACCGAAAGGCGAGGTGGGCTTCTTTATCGCCGCTGATGGCACCGAAAACCCCTACCGTTGGCACGTCCGGGCGCCGAGCCTGATCAACCTGACGGTGCTTCGGGAAATGTTGCTCGGTTGGAAGGTAGCCGACCTAATGGCCATCTTCGGCAGCATCGATATCGTCATGGGCGAGGTGGACCGGTAATGGACTGGCTTCACTTCGCAGCGTTTACTCTAATTATCTTCGGTTTCGCCATCACCGGCGTGCTCTTTTTCATCTGGTATGAGCGCCGCGGCCTGGGACGCTTTCAGATTCGCCCCGGTCCCAACCGCGCCGGACCGTTCGGTCTGCTGCAACCACTGGCCGATGCCATCAAAGTACTCTTGAAAGAAGATATTGTGCCGGCCCTAGCGGATAAACCGGTGCACTTTCTGGCGCCGTTGATTGCCTTTGTCCCGGCCATCGCCGTCTTCGCCGTCGTTCCCTTCGGCGACGGCGCAATGTTGGCCGATCTGAACATCGGCATCCTCTATATCATGGCCGTCAGTTCGGTAGTGGTTATCGGCATCTTCATGGCCGGTTGGGCATCGTCCAATAAGTACTCCCTCCTCGGCGCCATGCGCACCATCGCCCAGGAAGTCAGCTACGAGATCCCGCTCGTCCTATCGATTCTCGGCGCCGTCATGCTGGCCGGTTCGCTGTCGCTGAACGATATCGTCAAGGCACAGAACGTGCCGTTTATCTTGCTGCAGCCGCTGGGATTCCTGATCTATATGACCGCCGCCATGGCCGAAATCAACCGCACCCCGTTCGACCTTCTGGAGGCTGATTCGGAGATCATTGCCGGCTTTCAGACGGAGTATTCCGGCATGAAGTTCGGTTTATTCTACCTCACCGAATACGCTGAAACGCTCTCGGTGTCCGTCATCGCCAGCACGCTTTTCCTCGGCGGTTGGGCCGGGCCCATATTGCCCGGTTTCATGTGGCTGGTCATAAAAGTAATAGCCGTTTTCTCGTTCATCATGCTGGTGCGTGCCACTTTCCCGCGCTTGAGGATCGACCAGGTGATGGCATTCGGCTGGAAATTCCTACTGCCGCTGGCACTCCTCAACCTGCTGCTGACCGCGGGACTCGTTCTTACCGGCCTGAACGATCAGTTATGGATAGCCATCCCTCTGAACCTGCTCCTGGCGATCGTCCTCATCCTCGGCGCCAGCCGGCAGTTCCGTACCGGAGGCGGCCATGCCCTCCCTTAAAAACTTCGGCGAAGGGCTTGGCCGCGGTCTTAAAGTGGTGTTCAACCACCTGGGTCACAAGTGGATCACGGTGCAATACCCGGAGCAGAAGCTGAACATGTCAAAACGGGTGCGAGGTACCGATATCATCTGGGACCGGGAAAGCTGTATTTCCTGCCGCGCCTGCGAACGCGCCTGCCCGGTTTCATGCATCTCAATGGCCGTCTCCCGCGGCGAGGACAAGAAGCTCAAGACCGATGACATCAGTATCGATTTCGGACTGTGCATCTTTTGCGGCCTGTGCATCGAGGCCTGCCCCACCGGCATTTCGATTTATCTCGGTAATACCTACGCCAACACCAGCTACCGCTGCACTACGTTTACCGGCGCCAAAACCGGCAACACCCCGTCCGACGGCCGCTGCCGCGAACTGGTGCGGGCTAACGACGAGTTGCTGGTCGATGACACCAAGCGGCCGCGTTCCGGATACTATCGCCCGGAGATCGCCGCGAAGCTGCCTTCGCAAACCCTGCTTATTAACCAGACAACCTACCGCGAAGACCTGAAAAAGCGAGGGCAAAAATAATGGCCGTCGCCTTCCTTATCCTCTCCGCGGGTATCATCGTCAGCGCTTTGGCTGTGGTGTTGTTGAAGAACGTCTTCCGCGCCTCGCTGATGCTGGTGTTGTGCTTTTTCCTCGTCGCCGGGCTCTTCGCCAGCCTTTCAGCGGATTTCCTGGCGGCCATCCAGGTGCTTATCTACGTTGGCGCCATCTCGGTGCTCATTATCCTGGCCATCATGTTGACCCGGGAGATAACTCTCGGCAGCCTGACCAACAAGCAGGCGCTGCCGGCGCTGGTCGCCAGCGGGTTCGTTTCTGCCGCCCTGATCTTCTCCATCGTGGCCACCGACTGGAATGTCTCGACGGCGGAACCGGCCGAGCCGACGACACCGATGCTGGCCAACCTGCTCTTTACCCCGGAGAATTTCATGCTGCCGCTGGAGATGGCCGCGGTGCTTCTTCTGACCGCCATCATCGGCGCCATCATCCTGGTGAGGGACCGGTAATGGAAATCGGCCTGAATCATTACCTCATCCTGTCGGCGGTGCTGTTCGGCATCGGGCTCTGGGGCGCCCTGTCGAAAAAGAGCGCCGTGATCATCCTGATGTGCATCGAACTCATGCTCAACGCCGCCGCTATTACCGTCGTCGCCTTCTCCCGCTTCATAGTTCCGGAACTCTTGACCGGTCAGGTCTTCGCCATTTTCATCATCGTCGTTGCCGCGGCCGAAGCCACGGTGGCGCTGGCCATCATCATGTCCATCTACCGATCCCGCGATACTATCGACGCCACCAAGATAGATTTAATGAAATGGTAGAAAGGAAGCCAGCCATTTGATTCCGGCGCCGTTTGTCTGGGCGATCTTTGCGCTGCCGCTGGCGGCTTTCTTGCTCATTGCCCTTTTCATCAAGCCGTTCCTCAAGGCGCGGCCGGAGGTCAGCGGCTATGTCGGCATCGCGGTTATCGGCTCCACGGCAGCTCTTTCTTTGTGGGCGCTTTCGAGCGTAATCGGCTCCGATAATCACGAGGTAGTCATTGCTCCATTTTCCTGGCTGACCATTGGAGACCTTCGAATAGAACCCGGCATTATTCTCGATGGCTTAACTGCCATCATGCTGGCGGTCATCACCATCGTCGCCCTCATGGTCAATATCTACTCGATGGGCTATATGAAAGGCGATCCCGGCTTCGAGCGCTACTACGCCGTCCTGTCTCTCTTCAGCGCTTCGATGATCGGACTCGTGCTGTCTGACAACCTCTTCATCACGTTCATCTTCTGGGAATTGGTCGGATTGTGTTCCTACCTGCTCATCGGATTCTGGTTCCAGCGGCCGGCCGCGGCCAATGCGGCGAAAAAAGCCTTTATCGTCACCCGTATCGGCGATTTCGGCTTCCTAGCCGCCATTCTCGTCCTATTCGCCAACACCGGCACCCTTGATATCAGGGAGCTCAACGAGTTGGCGGTCGTCGGCATCCTGGCCGGCAGTGTTTTAACCTGGGCGGCGCTGGGAATCTTCCTCGGCGCCGTAGGCAAAAGCGCCCAATTCCCCCTGCATGTCTGGCTGCCAGACGCCATGGAAGGTCCGACCCCGGTCTCAGCGCTGATCCATGCCGCCACGATGGTTGCCGCCGGCGTTTTCCTGGTAGCCCGGACCTACCCGATATTCGAGCATTCGACAACTGCCTTGACCACGGTGGCAGTTATCGGCGGCGTTACAGCTATATTCGCAGCCTCCATGGGTCTCGTCATGCACGACATGAAGCGCGTCTTGGCCTATTCGACGGTGTCTCAGCTTGGCTACATGATGCTGGGACTCGGCACCGGCGGCGTCGCCATCGCCATGTTCCACCTGGTAAACCACGCCTTCTTCAAAAGCCTGCTCTTCCTCGGCTCCGGTTCGGTCAACCACGCCACCAGCACCTTCGACCTGCGCCAGATGGGCGGGCTCAAAAAGTATATGCCCAAGACCTACTGGACGATGCTTATCGCCTCACTGTCCATGGCCGGCATCTGGCCGCTCGCGGGCTTTTTCAGCAAGGACGAGATCATCGCCGGTTCATCGTCGCAGCCGATACTGATGGCCTTAGCTCTCGTCACCGTGTTCCTGACCGCCTTCTACATGTTCCGCTTGATGTTCCTGGGTTTTCACGGCGAATACCGCGGGCATGATCACCCCCATGAATCGCCAGGGGTTATGACGGCGCCGCTTCTGGTCCTGGCGGTACCGGCCGCATTTGCCGGTCTGCTGAACGTCACCGGCGGCTTTGGCTTGCTGCTGGGACACGGCGAGGAAACCAGCGTCATTGAAGGCTTGTTCGGCGCTTTCACTCATCCAGTCACCTGGCTGTCACTAGGACTGGCCGCCGCAGGTATCTTCCTGGCTTATGCCATCTACTTGAAAGGTTGGCTATCCGCTGAATCGTTCAGCCGCCGCTTCGGCGCCCTGTATGAACTGGTGAAACGCAAATACTTCTTCGACGAGCTTTATGAAAAGATCATCGGCGAGCTTTTTCTGCTGCGAGGCCTGTTCACCGGTTTCCAGTATTTCGATAGCCGTTTGCTAGACAACGGCTTGAACACCGTTGTCGTCGAGAACGCCATCACCCGGACACTGTTCGGCCGTTTCAAGTACTTCGATGAGAAGGCCGTCGATGGCGCCGTTGACGCAGTAGCCGACAACACCGTCGCGGCCGGTTCGATGTTGCGCCGGGCGCAGACCGGCCAACTCCAGGCTTACGGCCTGTTCATCGCTTTCGGCATTTTGGCCATTATCGTCGTCATCTTCCTGGCCGGCTAAGAGGAGGTAAGATTTGGAGATACCATATTTAACGCTGATCATCGCTATCCCCATCGCCGGGGCGCTTCTGGTCGCCCTCTGGCCGCGGCTTTCAACTAAGTCGATCAAGGTTCTGTCACTTATCGCGACGGCGCTGCCCCTCGTCATTTCGCTTATCGTCTTTATTGGATTCGACCGCTCGCCTGCTCTGGACGGCGCGATGCAGTTCTCCGAGCGATTCTCATGGATACCGCTGATCAACGCCAATTACGCACTGGGCGTCGACGGATTGTCGTTGCCTTTCCTGGTCTTGACCACCTTCATTGGCTTCCTGGTGATTCTAATCTCCTGGAAGATTGACCTCCGGGCACGTGAATATTTTGCATGGATACTGCTGCTGCAGGCATCGATCACCGGCGTTTTCATCGCCACGGATTTCCTGCTGTTCTTCATCTTCTGGGAACTGGAACTCATCCCGATGTACTTCCTTATCGCCATCTGGGGCGCCGGACGCAAGGAATACTCGGCGCTGAAATACGTCTTGTACACCCTGTTGGGCGGCGCATTTATCCTGGCCGGCATCCTGATTCTCTACTTCGCGACGGGTTCCCTCGATATGGTCAACCTGATCAATTCCGACCTGACCGAAGTTCTGAAAACCGGATCGTTAGCCTTGACCTTCGCCTTCTTCTTTATCGGGTTCGCCATCAAGCTGCCGGTTTTCCCGTTCCACACCTGGCTCCCTGACGCCCACACCGATGCCCCAACCGCCGTATCGGTAGTCCTGGCCGGCACGCTGCTGAAAATGGGCGGCTACGCCATGATCCGTATCAATACGGCCATGTTCCCTGACGAGGCCTTGAAGTTCGCCCCGATAATCCTGGTTCTGGCGGTGATCAATGTCATTTATGGCGGCGCTATCACCCTCAAACAGACCGATATCAAGCGCCTTATCGCCTACTCGTCGATCAGCCACATGGGCTTCGTGCTGTTGGGCATCTTCGCCCTGGGTCAGATATCGCTGGTCGGCGCCACTCTGCAGATGGTCTCCCACGGCGTTATAACCGGCCTGCTCTTCGCCATCGTCGGCGTGGTGATGCATAACAGCCACGAGCGCAGCATTCCCAAACTCGGCGGTCTGGCCAACCAGATGCCGCGGACGGCCGTCATTTTCATCCTGGGCGGCCTCGGCGCCATGGCCGTGCCGGCAACTTCGGGTTTCATCGCCGAGGTCATGGTCTTCCTGGGCGCGTATTCCAGCGGCGTCGTTGACGGCATCCAGGTGTTCACCATCATCTGCCTGCTCGGCATCCTTCTCGCTGCGGCCTACATCCTGTGGACCATTCAAAGGGTCTTTTTCGGCCTGCCGCAACCCCGGTTCGAGGGCGTGCATGACGCAGACCGGGTAGAGCAGCTATTTTCGGTCATTTTCATCGCCGCGATGTTCGTCATCGGCCTCTACCCGCGGGTCGTTACCGATGTTCTCGAAGGCGGCCTGCGGCCGGTCGCCGCCCTGTTCGGAGGGTCCTAGTTGAACTACAGCCTCCTGGCACCTGAACTTATCGTCCTGGCGACGGCTTTGGCCGTCGTCCTGGTTGACCTCTTCGTCTCCTCAAAAAAGGTGTTGGTCGGCCTGGCTCTGACCGGTCTGGCCACCGCCGCCGTTACCGCCGTCATCCAGTGGCCCGGCTCGCCGCAGAGCCTTTTCGGCGGCATGGTCGCTCACGATCCGTTCGCCTCTTTCTTCAAGGTCTTCTTCCCGGTAATGGCCGGGCTGGTCATCCTAGCCTCGGTCGATTACGTCGATAAATTCCGAAAATACCACGGCGAATACCATGCTCTAATCCTGCTCGCGGCGCTTGGCATGATGCTCATCGCCCAATCCTCCAACCTGATAACCCTCTATCTGTCGCTAGAAATCACAGCCGTGGCCTTCTACGTGCTGGTGGGCATCCAGAAAGACAAGAAATCGACCGAATCAGCCCTTAAGTACGTGCTGCTTTCCGGTGTCGCCTCGGCGGTGCTGGTATATGGCATGGCCCTGGTCTTCGGCTTCACCGGTTCGACCGGCCTTTCAGAGATCGCAACGGTGATCCAATCAATGTCGCCTTCAGAAATCCTCGACAGCCCCGGCCTGCTGATGGGACTTGTCCTCGTCATCGCTGGCCTCGGCTTCAAGATCGCCGCCGTACCTTTTCAATTCTGGGTTCCTGACGTCTATGAAGGGGCACCAACGCCCATTACTATGTACCTCTCAGTGGCTTCCAAGGCGGCCGGCTTCGCCCTCATCTTGCGCATTCTGGGCAGCGCCTTCGTCGAGCCCGGCGCGTTAGCGCAGCAGTGGGCACCGGTCATTGCCGTTATTTCGGCCATTGGCATGACCCTGGGTAACCTCATGGCTATTCCCCAGCAAAACATCAAACGGTTGCTGGGCTTTTCCACCGTCGCTCATGCTGGCTATATCCTGGTCGGTCTGGCTGCCCTGGGCAACGATCCCTCGCTTTCGACTTTGGCGGTTAGCAGCGTTCTGTTCTACCTCATCGCTTTCGCCGTGAGCGACCTGGCAGCCTTCATCTGCGTCATCGCCATCTCCAACCGCCTCAAAAGCGACAATTTTGCCGACTACGCTGGGCTGGCACGGACCTCGCCGGTCATGGCCGGTGCCCTGACATTGGCGCTCCTGTCCCTGATCGGCTTCCCACCGACAGCGGGTTTCCTATCCAAATTCTATGTGTTTAACGCCGGCGTCCAGGCTGACCTGCTGTGGCTGGTGGTCGTGGCGGCCATCAACACTGTCATCTCTGCCTACTACTATTTCGGTGTCATTAAGGTGCTGTGGTTGAGGGAACCCGCTGAAAAGATCGAGGTTCCGGCATCGGGCGCGTTGAAAACGGCACTGGCGTTGTCATCGTTTGGTATCCTATTGTTCGGCATCGTCCCGGCCGCGGCGCTGAAGCTGTCCGAAGCCGCCGCAACGATGTTCGCGCCATGATGACTCTCGACCTCGTTGATAGCCACGCCCACCTGGACCTACCGGAATTCGCCCCGGATTTTAGCGATGTCTTAAAGCGCGCCACCGCATCCGGCGTCAACACGATCATCACCATCGGCATTGATATCCCATCCAGCAAAAAAGCCATCGAACTCGCTGCCAGCTATGAAAACGTCTACGCCACCGTAGGCATCCACCCTTGCGATTCCGCGTCGGCGACCGACGACGCGTTATTGGAATTAGCGAGATTGGCTGCTAGCCCGAAGGTAGTCGGCATCGGCGAAACCGGCCTGGATTTCTACCACAAGCCGTACTCCGAGACGGACCAACTTAAGTCATTACGCTTTCACCTCGGCCTGGCATTAGAAACCGGTTTACCGGTCGTTATTCATAACCGCCAGGCTGATGCCACCTTGATCCCGATCGTTGTCGATTGGGCTAAAGCTAATACCAATCATCCTAAAGGCGTTATTCACTGTTTCGGCGGATCGTTGGAAGCCGCTGAAAAGTACATAGAAGCGGGTTTCTATATCTCACTTGGGGGATATGTGACCTATCCTTCCTCCCGCAAAAGCCAGGATGTCTACCGTTATATCCCGCTGAACAGGCTGCTGCTGGAAACCGACTGCCCGTTCCTGCCGCCGCAATCGCACCGCGGCCAACGCAACGAACCGTTGTACATCGTTCAGACAGCCGAGGCTCTGGCGGAGATCCGGGGAGTACCCGTTGACGAATTGGCGCGAGCGACGGTCGAGAATACGCGGCGCTTGTTCGGGTTGCCCGAACGAGGCTAAACCTTGAACGCCGACGGGCAGATGTCGTTCAAGAAGCATCCGGCACAGTTGGGCTTGCGTGCTGTACAAATGGCACGTCCGTGGTCCTGCAGCCAGTGGGAGAACCGACCCCAATCTTCGCGCGGGACCAGGTTCATAAGGTCTTTTTCGATCTTCACCGGGTCTTCTTCCTGAGTAAATCCCAGCCTCTTCGACAGCCGGGCAACGTGTGTATCCACGGCGATGCCCTCGATCTTGCCGAAGGCGTTCCACAGGACAATGTTAGCCGTTTTCCGCGCAGCGCCCGGTATCTGTACCAATTCCACCATTGTCTGCGGTACTTCGCCGCCGAATTTCTCGATGAGCATTTTGCCCATGCCGATAAGGCTCTTGGCTTTCTGGTGGTAAAACCCTGATCTTTTAATCAGAGTCTCAAGTTCCGGAACATCAGCGGTGGCGTAATCTTTGGCGGTCTTGTATCTGGCGAATAACGCCGGCGTCAGCGCGTTGATGCCGACATCAGTCGTCTGTGCAGAGAGGATGACAGCGGTCAGAAGCTCGAGAGGATTAGAGAAATTGAGGGCGATGCGAGAGTCGGGATATGCCTTTTTCAGGCGTTTGATGGTCTCGATGATGTCGGCGGGCTTGTCGGTCATAGGATAAAGTGTAAAGGGTAAGGCATCCATTGGCAAGCGCGGACAAGTTCGCGGGGGATGAACTATGGGGGGATTTAAGTGGTGAGCCG
>CAZGRY010000043.1:0-11065 GCA_964528105.1 uncultured Dehalogenimonas sp. | reverse complement strand
GTGAGGCTGACTGTGTCTTCATCACCCGCGGCATGCTGCTGAGCTGCATCGAGCCAGGGATCCCCGCCTCGATCTGTCTGCGCGTCTCTGGGGGCACCAGCATACTAGGCGAGTTGTCCCGAGAAGAAGTCGTCGTCTCCGTCGAAGAGGCGTTGAGATTGAACGCCTCCGCAGTCGGCATGTCCATCTTCGTCGGCGCACCGGACGAGAACCTGACCATCACCGCCCTGGGCAAGCTGGTCAACGAGGCCGAGCGCTACGGGCTGCCGGTGATGGCAGTCACAGCCGTGGGCAAGGAAATGGGCCGTGACGCCCGCTACCTGGGGCTGGCATGCCGCATTGCCGCGGAGGCCGGGGCGCGCATCGTCAAGACTTACTACTGCGACGATTTCCAGAAGGTCGTGGCGGGCTGCCCGGCGCCCATCGTCATCGCCGGCGGCAAGAAGATGCCGGAGATGGAAGCGCTGCAGATGACCGAGAACGCCATCAAGGCCGGGGCGGCGGGGGTGGATATGGGGCGCAACATCTTTCAGGCTGAAAACCCGGCTGGCATGATCAGGGCGGTTCGTTCAATCGTTCACGAAGGGGAGACGGCGGAGCAGGCGTTTAAGGTTTACCGGGGCGGATAAATACTACCACTACTACAAATACTACCAATGTCGAATACTACCAATATCCAATATGAGATATGGCGCTGATGAAAGTCGCGGTTTATTACTCCAATAGCGATATCCGCATCGAGGAGCGGCTGGTGCCGGAGATTGGCCGCGGCGAGATACTCGTCAAAATGAAAGCCTGCGGCATCTGCGGCACAGACGTCATGGAATGGTACCGCAAGCCCAAGGCGCCGCGGGTGCTGGGCCACGAGATGGCGGGTGAGATCGTCAAGGTCGGCGAGGGAGTCACGGGGTACGGCGTCGGGGACAGGGTCTTTGTCTCTCATCACGTCCCCTGCTTCGACTGCCACTACTGCGCCACGGGCCGGGAGAGCGCCTGCAAAACGCTGCATACCGGGAACTACGACCCGGGCGGATTTGCCGAGTTCATCCGCGTCCCGGAGATAAACGGCAAATACGGCACTTTCTTGCTGCGGGCCGAGGTCTCCTTTGACGAAGCGGCCATGATCGAGCCCCTGGCCTGCGTCGTGTCCGGACAAAAACGATTGAACATCGCCAAAGGCCAGACGGTACTGGTCTTAGGCTCCGGTATTTCAGGATTATGTCATGTACAACTCGCTAAACTCGCCGGGGCAAAGGTAATCGCCACGGATATCAATGATTATAGATTGGGGAAAGCGGCGGAGTTAGGCGCCGACCACGTTATCAATGCCAAAGGTTACTCGATTGAGGAACTCAGGAAGGTTAACGACGGACGGCTGGCTGATATTGTGATCGTCTGCGCCGGCGCCGATAAAGCAGTGGCGGACGCCATCGCCTCAGTTGATAAACGCGGTACGATCCTGTTTTTTGCCGTGCCGCAAAAACCCCTCGAATTGCCCTCGGTGCGCTTCTGGCGCGAGGAGATTTCAGTTCTCTTTTCATATGGCGCAGCCACGGACGAGATCAGAGAGGCGCTCAAACTTATTGCCACAAAGAAGTTCGACACCCGGAAGATGATCAGCCACAGAGTGCCGTTGTCGGAGATCGTTGAGGGCTTCGGGCTGGTGGCGGGCGCGGGCGAATCGCTCAAGGTTGTTGTCATTCCCGATCCCTGATATTCGACCGGAAGTTACATTCCCTTATTTATCATTGACAAAATTCCCGTTTCAGACGATAATCACTTACCTTTTGTAACCGCCGCGTCATGCGGACACTCGGGCGTTGTCAGGAGCGGGAGTGCCACTTTTTATCGGGCTGTTAATCCTGGTCCCTTTTATCATCGGCGCCCTGTGTCTCGCCTTCGGGCGTAACCGGCCCACCCTCGCCCTTTTGGTCTTCGGCGTTTCCGCCATTGTCGCTGTGTCTTCAATCGCACTAGCGGTTTCCGGCGATTTCCCACTGTCGCTCGGAGCGGCGGAGTTATGGGAGCCGTTGGTCACGGCGCTAGATTTCCTGCTCCTGGGCTATTTTCTGTACATCGGCTTCAACGACTACCGGAAGAACGGCCGGCTACCGCGGAATATGCTGGTCCTCGGCCTGGCGGCGGTGCAGCTTGTACTGGCCGTGTATTTTGAATTCCAGGTAACGGCCGAAGCATCGGCGCCGGTGTTTTTCATCGATCACTTGTCGCTGCTGATGTGCCTCATCATCTCCATTATCGGCGGGCTGATCTGCATCTACGCCCTGCGCTACATGGCCGACCATGAGAATCACCAGCACCTGAGCCGCAGCCGGCAGCATACCTTTTTCTTCTTCATGGTCATCCTGCTGGGGGCGATGAACGGCATCGTGTTTGCCGACAACATGCGCTGGCTTTATTTCTTCTGGGAAATAACCACCCTGTGCTGCTATGCCCTGATCCGCCACGAAGAGACACCTGAAGCCATCAACAACGCCTTCCGCGCCCTATGGATGAACCTCATCGGCGGGCTGGGACTGATCGTCGGCATCATTTTCGCCCAGAACAACCTCAACAGTCTATCGCTTCAGGACCTGGTAGCTACGGGCGCACCGGTACTCATGTTCCCCATGGCCTGCCTGTTCCTGGCATCTTTCATCAAGGCCGCCCAAGTGCCGTTCCACACCTGGCTGCTGGGAGCCATGGTGGCGCCGATACCGGTCTCGGCGCTGCTCCATTCCAGCACTATGGTCAAAGCCGGCGTTTATTTAATCCTTAGGATGGCGCCTGGCTTCGCCGGTACGGCACTTTCCTCGGCGGCAGTCATACTCGGCGGGTTTACGTTCGTGGCCGCGGCAGCTATGGCTCTCAGTCAAAGCGAGTCCAAACGAGTGCTGGCGCTCTCGACGGTCTCTAATCTTGGTCTAATCATCATGTGCGCCGGGATCAACACCCCCTTGGCAATAACCGCAGCCATCGCCATCACTGTTTTCCACGCCGTGTCCAAGGCAGCGCTGTTCCTGGGCGTCGGCATCATAGACCACGGCATCGGCAGCCGGAACATCGAGGATATGCAGGGATTGGTCTACCGCCGCCCGCTTATCAGCTTCATCGTTATAGCCTCCATCGTAACGATGGTATTTGCCCCGTTCGGTATGGTCATCGGTAAATGGGCTGCGCTGGAAGCGGCTGGGTCATCTTCCGGTGTTCTGGTGCCCATTGCGGCGCTGCTCCTGGTAGTGGGTTCCAGCTTCACCATTGTTTTCTGGGCTAAATGGCTCGGGAGGATGTTCACCCAGACGCCGGGGTTGACGCTCCCTGTGCGCGAACATTTCTCGACTTTGTATCACCTGCCCGTATCGGCGCTGTTGGCCGGGGCTGTCATCCTCAGCCTGTTTTTCAGCCAGCTTTACACCGGGTTCTTTGCCCCGATCTTGGCCGTGGCTTATCCCGCGGCATTTGAGGCATCGGCCGGCGGTTTCGACACCGGCGTCGGTATGTTCATCATTTTGCCGATATTCGCGCTCCTCACGGCGGTCATCCTGCTACCAACACGAGCGAAGAAAAACCCGACCCCCACGGCGGCGGCCTATATGTGCGGTGAAAACTCGCCGGGGACGACAACGGCTTTCTGCACGGTAGCTGACGGGGCGACCGAACTAAAACTCGGCAGCAGCTATTTCACAAGTTTCATGACAGCCGGATTTGAGCGCAACCTCCAAAAATTAGGGCTTGGCATCATGATCGGCTGCTTGGCAGCGGCGGTGGTGTTATGAATGCCTGGCAGAGTATTTTGGCAATAGTTCTGGCGCTGGTAATCCCGGCTGTAATCGGCAGCCTGCTGCGCGGCTTCGATCGCCGGTTATCCGCACGGATGCAGGGACGCGTCGGGCCGCCGCTGTTGCAGCCTGTATACGACATTTTGAAGCTATTGGGCAAGAGGTCGGTGCCGGCCAACGGGTTCCAGGTCATGGCGGTGTGGGGTTACCTCGGCTTTATCTTGGCCGCGACAATGATGTTCGCCCTGCGGCAGGACTTGCTCTACCTGGTCCTGCTCCTCGGTGTGGCCGATGTTTTCCTGGTCATCGGCGCCTTCAGTGTCAAATCGCCTTACAGCCACGCCGGGGCCAACCGTGAACTGCTGCAGATGCTGGCCTACGAGCCGATCCTATTGCTTACGGCTATCGCCATATACATCAAAACCGGCAGTTTTCTGATCTCTGATATCAACGGGACGTTAATTACATCACTGTGGCCGATCTTCGTTGGCTTGGTGGTTGCCCTTATTATCATCATGCGTAAGTCACCGTTTGATATCGCGGCGTCGGAACACGGGCACCAGGAGATCGTTAAAGGGGTACTGACCGAGTACAGCGGCCGGGAACTGGCCATCATCGAAATCGCGCACACTTTTGAACTGGTGTTGGTCCTGGGGGTTATGTCACTGTTCTGGCCGTGGTGGGGCATCCTGCTGGCTCTGGGCGCATGGTTTGCCGTCATTGTCATCGACAATATCACCGCCAGACTGACATGGCGCGACATGCTGCGGTTGACCTGGCTTATCGGCCTAGGACTCGGCGCGGTCAACATTTTTGCTTTAAAGGTCCTCGGCTGATGAACACGCTGACCAAGGCTATCGCCACATCACGCTTGAAATCGCCGTGGCTGCTGCATTTCGACTGCGGCAGCTGCAATGGCTGCGACATCGAGATCCTCGCCTGCCTGACGCCGCTCTACGACGTGGAGCGCGTCGGCATCGTCAACATGGGCAACCCCAAGCATGCCGATGTGCTGCTGGTCACCGGCCCGGCCAACAAGCGCAACTCCCGGGTGCTGCGCAACCTCTACGACCAGATGCCGGAGCCCAAGGTGGTCATCGTCGTCGGCAGTTGCGGCTGCAGCGGCGGGGTGTTCCATAACTGCCCCAACGTCATCGGCGGCGTTGACCAGGTCATCCCGGTGGATGTCTATATACCCGGCTGCGCCGCCCGGCCTGAAGCCATCATCGACGGCGTCGTGCTCGGCTTAAAGGTGCTGTCCGATAAAGGCGTCAAACAACCCGAAAAGGTGGAAAGCAGTGGAAACTGATCTCAGCAACCTTGAAAAATTACTTGAGCCCTTTCAAGGGCAACCAGATATGTTGATCCAGTCCCTGCTGGCTATTCAGAAAGAATACGGCTGGCTGCCGAAAGAGGCTCTGTTACGGGTGACCAAAGCCCTTGACGTGCCCCTGAACCGCGTGTACCACGTTGCCACCTTCTACAAGGTCTTCAGCCTCAAGCCACACGGCCGTCACCATGTCATGGTGTGCATGGGCACCGCATGCCACGTCCATGGTGCGCCCAAGATCCTGGAGAAAGCGGCCGACAAGATCGGCGTCGGGCCGGGCGAAACATCGGAAGATATGCGATTCTCACTTGAAACGGTCAACTGCCTGGGCTGTTGCGCCCTGGGGCCGGTGATGGTGGTTGACGGTGAATACCACGGCAAGCTGCCGCCAACCGATACCGAAAAAGTCCTAGAGCAATACAAGTAGGCTATTGAATGACGATGCGACTCGAATCGCCGCAGGCACTGGCCAACCTCAGGCAAAGGATTACTGAGGAACGAAAGCATGACAAGCCGTGCATCTCCATCTGCGGCGGCACGGGCTGCCTGGCCCTTGGCGCCGGGAAAATCGGCGACTTGTTCATTTCTGAACTAGCCAAACAAGGTTTGAACGACAGCATCGACATCCGCCACACCGGCTGTCACGGTTTCTGCGAAAAAGGCACCGTAATCGTCATCCACCCGAGTGACACCTGCTATTTACAGGTTCAGCCTGCGGACGTGCCCGAGGTCGTCGCCTCGGTCAAATCCGGCACTATCGTCGAGCGGCTGGTCTACACCGACCCGGCTACCGGCGAAAAGATTGCCAAGCAATCGGATATTCCGTTCTACCGCTATCAGTACCGGCTGGTGCTGGGCGATAACCAGCGTATCGACCCCAAGAGTATCGAAGATTACCTCGCCGTTGGCGGCTACAAGGCGCTGTCCAAGGTTCTCTCCGTCATGACTCCCGAAAAGGTTCTTGCTGAAGTGGCACAAGCCCACCTCCGCGGCCGGGGCGGCGCCGGCTTCCCGGCCGGTAAAAAATGGTTCACCACCAAGAACGCACCCGGCGAGCCGAAATACGTCATCGTTAACTGCGACGAGGGCGACCCCGGCGCCTTCATGGACCGGTCGGTCATGGAAGGCAACCCACACTGCGTCCTGGAAGGATTGATGATCGGCGCTTACGCCATCGGCAGCCACGAGGGCTATGTCTACGTCCGGGCCGAATACCCCCTCGCGGTCACCAACCTATTCCGAGCCATCGCCCAAGCCGAGGAATACGGCCTCCTGGGTAAAAACATCCTAGGCAGCGGTTTCGATTTCACGGTGAAAGTACACCAGGGCGCCGGTGCTTTCGTCTCCGGCGAGTCATCCGCCTTGATGACAGCCATCGAAGGGCGCGTCGGCGAGCCGCGGCCGAAATACATCCGCACCGCAGTCAAGGGACTATGGAACAAGCCGAGCAATTTGAACAACGTCGAAACCTGGGCCAATGTACCCCAAATCATCAACCGCGGTGCCGAATGGTTCAGGAGCATCGGCACCAGCGGTTCTTCAGGAACCAAGATTTTCGCCCTGGTGGGCAAGGTCAATAACACCGGCCTGGTGGAAGTGCCGATGGGCACCTCACTCAAGGATATCATCTACAAGATCGGTGGCGGCGTTCGCGACGGGAAAAAGCTAAAAGCTGTTCAGACCGGCGGCCCGTCCGGCGGCTGCATCCCGGTGGAGCATATGGACACCCCGGTAGACTTCGACGAGCTGGACAAGCTGGGGTCCATGGTCGGTTCCGGCGGCATGATCGTCCTGGACGAAGAGACCTGCATGGTGGACCTGGCCAAGTACTTCCTGACCTTCCTGGCCGACGAGTCCTGCGGCAAGTGCCTGCCGTGCCGCGAAGGCCTTAAGCAGATGATCGACATCGTCACCCGCATCACTCACGGCGAAGCGGAAATGGAAGATCTTCTCACCTTGGAGGAACTGGCAGAGACGCTAAAGGATGCCTGCCTGTGCGCCCTGGGCCAGACGGCAGCCAACCCGCTTCTGACTACACTACGATACTTCAGATCGGAATATGAGTCGCATATACGAGATAAGCGCTGCCCGGCCGGGGTTTGCCTGGACCTGGTCACTTTCTACATCGATGCTGATAAATGCAAAGCGTGCTCCCTGTGCATCCGCACCTGCGCTTCGTCAGCCATCGTCGGTTCGAAACAAATGGTACATGTGATCGAACAATCGAAATGCATCAAGTGCGGCGCCTGTGTTGACATCTGCCCGCCCAAATTCGGCGCCATTTTGAAAGTCCCCGGCCTGAACGCGCCGGAAGGCACGCCCAAGGAGCCGATCAAGGTGAGGCATAAGGTAAAGTAGATGCCTGATATAAAACTGATCATCGACGGACAGGAAGTTACAGCACGCCCCGGCATGACGGTGCTGGAGGCGGCCCAGAGCGCCTATATTCACATCCCGACCCTATGTCATCATAAAGAACTGGAGCCTTACGGCGGCTGCCGATTGTGCAGCGTGGAGATACGCGTCGGGGCTAAGAAGAGGGTCGTGGCCTCCTGCGTTTATCCCGCGGAAGACAAGCTGGTGGTCTACACAGAAAGCGAACATATCCGCCGCATCCGCAAGGTTTTAATCGAGTTGCTGCTGACCCAGGCTCCGGGCGCCAAAATCATCAAAGACCTGGCACGCGAGTACGGCGCCGATGCCAACCGGTTCAAAAAGGACGCCACCTTCTGCATCCTGTGCGGCATGTGTGTCCGCTACTGCAACGAGGTCAAGAAGGCTGGTGCTGTCAGTTTCATCGGGCGCGGCGCTTCCCGGGAAGTGACGTTCATGCCGGAGATCGCGGCAAAAGAATGCCCCGGCTGCCGCGAGTGCTTCAAGATCTGCCCGACCAACGTCATCGAGGGCACCTTCCTCCTGGCCCAGGCGCTCGATTTCAACACCGAGGTTGCCAAGCATGAATAACGAGCGCACCGTGAGCGTCGAACGATTGGTCCCCAATGCCGCGGTAATGCGATCAGCCGGTGGCATGTTCTGCACCGCCACAGCGATGGACGCGAATGGCGGCTTTGAGATTATCTATCATTTCAACCTGGGCGACAGCCAGCATATGGAACACTGGCGAATGAAGATCGGCAAAGGCGAGGCGGTGCCCAGTCTGTCATCGGTCTATCTGTGCGCCAGCCTGATCGAAAACGAGATCTCGGAACTCTTCGGCATCAAGTTTGAAAACCAGGTGCTGGATTATCTGGGCGGCATGATGGCCACTCGCGAAACGCCAAAAACCTACATGGTGAAACCACCGGATTACCAACCTCGTAAAGCCCAACGCCTGAACGCCCCCTGCCACCAATCGTGCCCGGCGGGTATCGACATACCTCGCTACGTCCGGCTCTGTGGCGAAGGCGAATTCGATGCTGCCTTATCCGTCATCCACCAGTCGGCGCCTTTCCCCGGCGTCCTGGGCCGCGTCTGCCTGGCCTCCTGCGAGACCGCCTGCCGCCAGGAAAAACAGCACGAAGGAATCTCCATTAAACTGCTAAAACGGCTGGCTTTCGAGCGCGGCCACTACGTCGAACCTCCACCGCTACCATCGACTGGCCACCGAATTGCCATCGTCGGTTCCGGCCCAGCCGGCCTGACGGCTGCTTACTTCCTGGCTAGACTGGGCAACGCTGTGACCATTTTCGAGGCTCTGCCGGAGCTCGGCGGCCATATGCGCTACGGCATTCCGGAAACCGAACTTCCCCGCTCGATCCTTGACGCCGAAATCGTTGCCATCACCGGACTGGGCGTAGACATCAAAACTAACCGCCGCGTCGATGCCCTCGACAGCCTTTTGAATGAAGGGTACGACGCCGTACTGGTTGCGCTCGGCGCCCACCAGGGCATCCGCAAATCTGGTGTCATCGCCGCCGTCGCGGGCAAGACCGATACCTTGAAACGCCTCGGACTGGCTGCAGAACAACGCAACGGTCACAATACCGTGACCGTCGACAAAGAGACGCTGAAAACCGGCAAAGACAAGATCTTCGCGGCCGGTGACGTGACCACCGGTCCAACCTCTGTCATCGAGGCAATTGCCTCCGGGCGGCGGGCGGCGGAGAGCATCCATAAATTCCTCGGCGGCACCATCGACTGGTCGGAAGTGCCGCCGCTGTCAACCGAGACAAAATCACGGGATACGATTTTCGAGCGGCAGGAACCACCGAAGCGGCAGCACCAGCCGCACGTTCCGTTCGAGAGAGTCCTTGAAACAGGCGAAGAGGAACTCGGCCTTACTCCCGAAATGGCCCTTAAAGAAGGCCGGCGCTGCTGGCGTTGTGATGTGGAGGTTTAGATGGCGCGCACCGTGATTCCTTTCGGCCCGCAGCACCCAGTCTTCCCGGAACCGGTGCAACTCAAACTGGAGTGCGAAGATGAGACTGTTGTCGCCGCCACACCAGTGATCGGCTACGTTCATCGTGGTATCGAAAAAGCCTGCGAGCTGAATCCTTTCCGTAACAATGTCTTCTTGGTTGAACGCATCTGCGGTATCTGCAGCATCCAGCACGCGTTGTGTTACTGTGAGGCCATCGAGGAACTCTGCGGTGTTACGGTGCCGGACCGAGCCCGATACCTGCGCACCGCTTGGGCTGAACTGTCCCGGCTTCACAGTCATGCTCTTTGGCTGGGGCTTCTGGCCGATGCCATGGGCTTCGAGAGCCTGTTCATGCAAATCTGGCGCGCCAGGGAAATCATCATGGACATTCTGGAGATGACCACCGGCAACCGGGTCATCCATTCCGCGGTTATCGTGGGCGGGGTGCGCCGCGACATAGATGTCGAGATGACGGCAAAGATTAAAACCAAACTCGCCGATTTCAAGAACTTCATGGATAAAACGGTTAAACCGACCCTGTTGAATGACCCGACACTCAGAAAACGCGCCGTCGGCAAAGGGGTTTTGAGTACCGAACAAGCCCGGTTACTCGGTGCGGTCGGCCCCACCCTGCGCGCCAGCGGCGTTGCCTCGGACATCCGGTCGACGGGTTATGCCGCTTTCAAGGATGTGGGGTTCGAGCCGGTGGTGGAGACGGCGGGCGACAGCTACGCCCGGGCTCTGGTGCGGGTCAGAGAACTCTACCAATCTGTCGAACTCGTCGTCAGGGCTCTCGACATGATGCCGAAAGGCGAATTACTAGTTAGAGTAGATAATTTACCAGAGGGCGAGACCATCACCAGGGTGGAGCAGCCGCGCGGCGAGCTATTCTATTATGTCAAAGGCAACGGCACCAATAACCTTGCCCGCTGCAAAATCAGGACCCCGACTTTCGCCAATATCCCCACACTGCTGACCATGCTCCCGGGTTGCGAACTGGCCGATGTGCCGATCATTACGTTGTCCATCGATCCCTGCATTTCCTGCACCGAGCGTTAGGAGTAACACATGCCCTGGATGCTGCCGACCGTAATCAAAAACCTGTTCAGCAAACCGGCGACGGTATGTTATCCGGTGGTTACTCGGGAGCCGGTTGCAGGGTTCCGGGGCAAGGTGCGCTGGGACGGCAATAAGTGCGACCTGTGCAATGACTGCGCCCGGCTATGCCCGTCAGGCGCCATAACCGTCGACGTGCCCTCGCGGCAGGTACGGTATGACCCGCTCAAGTGTATCTTCTGCGCCAACTGCGTCGACGTCTGCCTGCAGCAGGCCATCAGCCACGATTTAGCCTACACCTCACCTCGAATTCATAAAAAACAGGAGGCAACGTTGGTCAAGCACCGAGGGCTTTCTACGAACAGTAAGTAATAATTTGAGTTTCCGGAGACAGTAATGGCTAATTATGTTGAGGTGGCCAAGACCGGTGAAATCCCTGACGGGCAGATGAAATCCTGTTCGGCTTGCGATAAAAACCTGCTGGTCATCAACTCCGAAGGCAACTATTACGCTATCGATCAGGTCTGCAGCCATCTTGGCGGC
>CAZGRY010000042.1:966-11087 GCA_964528105.1 uncultured Dehalogenimonas sp. | reverse complement strand
CCAACTGAGCTAACCGCCCGTGAAAAAACCTAAAGATTTTAGCCGATGTGAGCTTCGAAGGCAAGCGCCGGATTAAACGGCGTCGCTGTTCCGGCCGTGATAGTCCTGTTTCGGGGTAATGACCCTGGCGACGGCCGCCGCGGCCATAGTCTTAACGATATCACCGGCGATGAAAGGCGTCACGCCCATTGCCATAACTGAGGCGAAAGTCACGGTTTTGCCGGCCATGCCGAGCCACAACGCCAGCCAGACCGCGCCGGGGACGTAGATTAACAAGGCGCCGGCGGCAGCCATCAAACCGAACATCGGGGAGAAGCCGCGGGCTTGAACATATCTATCGGTCATGTGGCCGATGAACATGGCAGCCATGACGAAGCCGACGAGGTAACCAAAGGTGGCGCCGAAGCCGGAGGCGGCATTGGCAAACCACGGCACGCCGGCGATGCCCAGGCCGGCATAGGTGGCCATCGAGGCGCCGCCCCACCAGCGCCCCAGGGTAACACCGGCCAGAAGCACGGCGAAGGTCTGGAGGGTGATCGGGATCGGCGTAAACGGCAGGTAAATCTTGACCTGGGCTAAGAGGCCGGTCAAGGCGGCGAAAGACAAAGCCAGGACGATCTTAGCCGGGACCGACAAGGCCACACGGCGACGGAAAATATCGGTTTTGACACGGTCGAACCGGGCGATGAGTTCCATGGCGTTCTCCAGAAATTACTTTCGGACGGTGGGCTTTTCGCTGGCTAACAGCGTATAAGTGCTGGTCTTGCCACAGCCGGAGCAGGTGACAGAGAGGGTGATGGGTTGGTTCATGACCCGCTCGGCGACGTTGGTGACGATGGAGTCGATATTGTCCAGGCGCTCATCCATCATCGCCAGTTGCTTGGCCAGGTTTTCCAGCGTCACTTCGGTCGGTTGACCATGGGCATTAACTTTGGGTTTCTCGGCCAAAATAAACTCCGGGGAATAAGATGCCGTATTATAGGTACTAAGACCGGAAGGTGTCAAAAACGAAGCTAGCTTTACTGGCGTCGAGGCATCACGAAATGCTAACAGCGTAACTCCCAGCGCATTTTGCGAACTGAGAGTCTGCGTCCCTCCGCCGAAGGACTCAGAATGCCAAAAAGGGCGTTGCCTAACCCAGTTTCTTGACCAGGTTGGCCATTTCGATGGCCTGGACGGCGGCATCGAAGCCTTTATTGCCCATCTTGGAGCCGGCGCGCTCGATGGCCTGCTCCAGCGTCTCGGCGGTGATGACGCCGAAGATCACCGGGACGCCGGTTTCCATGTTGACCGCGGCGATGCCCTTGGCGACCTCTCCGGCAATGTATTCGAAATGGGGCGTGTTGCCTTTGATGACCGCGCCCAGGCACACCACAGCGTGGTAGCGGCCGCTCTGGGCCAGCTTCTTGGCCACCAGCGGGATCTCGAAGGCGCCGGGCACCCAGGCTAGATCAACATCAGCTTCGGCGACGCCGTGGCGGACGAAGGCGTCATTGGCGCCGGACACCAGTTTGCCGGTCATGAACTCGTTGAAGCGAGAAACGACCACGGCGAATTTAAGCCCCTGGCCGATGAGCGAGCCCTCGAAATTAGCCATCTATACACCCCTTAATACTACCAATACTACAAATAATCGAATACTACAAATATCCATATCAGGCGTTGCCGAGTTTGTGCCCCATTTTCTGCCGCTTGGTCTCCAGGTACTTGACGTTGTGCGGGTTTGGGGGAATCTCTATCGGTACAGTTTCTACCACTTTCAGGCCGTAGCCTTCAAGCCCGACGACCTTCTTGGGATTGTTGGTCAGGAGTTTGATCTGGTGAAGCCCCAGGTCGGCCAGGATCTGAGCGCCGATGCCGTAATCGCGGAGATCGGCGTCAAAGCCAAGCTTTTCATTAGCCTCGACGGTGTCCAGCCCCTGGTCCTGCAGGGCATAGGCGCAGATCTTGTTGTGGAAGCCGATGCCGCGGCCTTCCTGGCGCATGTAGAGCAGCACGCCGGCACCGGCCGTGGCAATCTGTTTAAGGGCATAATCAAGCTGTTCGCCGCAGTCGCAGCGCAGGCTGCCGAGGACATCGCCGGTCAGGCACTCCGAGTGGACCCGGGTCAGCACCGGTTCATCAACCGGCAGATCGGCGACGGCGCCGAAGACGAGGGCCAGATGTTCACCGGTTTCCACCTGGCTCTTATAGCCGACGGCGGTGAATTCACCGTAACGGGTGGGCAGTTTGGCCTCGGCCACCCGTGTCACCAGCTTCTCAGTGCGGCGGCGGTAGGCGATGAGGTCGGCGACGCTGCCGATTTTGAGACCCCACTCCGCGGCCAGCTTCTCCAGCTTCGGCAGGCGGGCCATGGTGCCGTCATCGTCCATAATCTCGCAGATAACTGCGGCGGGATAGAGGCCGGCCAGCCGGGACAGGTCCACCGAGGCCTCAGTGTGGCCGGCGCGTACCAGCACGCCGCCGTCGCGGGCGCGCAGCGGAAAAGTGTGCCCTGGTTTTAGTAAATCTTCAGGTCGAGTCCACGGATCGATAAGGGTTCTCACCGTTTCCGCCCTATCGGCAGCAGAAATGCCGGTGCTGACGCGGTGGCGCGCCTCTACCGAGATGGTGAAGGCGGTGCAGTGCTTGGAAGAATTGTCCTGCACCATGAGCGGGATGTTCAAAGCGTCGAGCCGCTCCCCGGTCAGCGAGACGCAGATCAGGCCGCGGGCATTTTTAGCCATGAAGTTAATAGCTTCCGGGGTAGTCTTATCGGCGGCGATGAACAGGTCGCCCTCGTTCTCACGGTCGTCATCGTCAACAATAATGACGAACTTGCCGGCCTTGATATCGGCGATGATCTCGGGTATCGGGGCCATGGTCATAATTGGTGTTCTCCTAAGATACAAAACCGTGTTCAGCCAGGAATCCCTCGGTAACGCTGGGTTCCCGCCGCGACACGAAGTTCTCGACGTATTTAGCGATTATGTCAACTTCCAAATTGACCCTGTCGCCGGTTTTCTTCCGCCCCATGGTGGTATGGCTGCGGCTGTAAGCCACGAGCGACAAAGTGAATGTCTCGCTCGAACGACTGATAACGGTCAGGCTGAGGCCGTCGACGGCGATGAAGCCTTTCTCGACGATATAACGCATGATTTCCGGCGGCGCGGCAACGGTCAGGAGCTCGGCGTCACCTTCCCATTCGATGCGGTCGACGACGCCGGTGGCATCGATATGTCCTTGGACTAAGTGACCACCGAGCCGTCCAGAAAGCGTCAACGCCCGCTCGAGATTCACCGTATCACCTGCCCGTAAACCGACTAAGGTCGAGCGCTTGAGGGTTTCCGGCATGACGTTTACATCGAACACCTTGCTTTTGATGGCGGTAACAGTGAGGCAAACGCCGTTGACCGCAACAGAATCCCCAAGTTTCAAATCGGCGAAAATGGCGTCGGCCTTGACCGAGAGGGCCGAGTTGGAAACGGCGCTTACCGTGCCGGTTTCCTCTACGATGCCGCTGAACACGGCTTCACTCCCTCACCACGTAGCCGGTGATGACCGTATCGTCGCCGAACTGGCTGACGCGGACATTTTCCAGCCGGGGCGCCTGGGCGATTTTCTCCACGCCGAGGCCGGCGACCGGTGTCTTGGCCGCGGCGCCGCCGATCACCATCGGAGCGACGATGGCGACGACCTTATCCACCAGACCGGCATCGAACAGGCTGCCGAGCAGGGTGCCGCCGCCTTCGACCAGGACGCTGGTTACCTGGCGTTCTCCGAGGTGCTTCAGAAGGGCCTGGAGATTGACGCGATTATCCTTACCGGGCAGTTGGGCAACCTCGGCACCAACCTGGCGGAACGCCTCCTGGCGGCTCTCGGGGACGGCGCCGCCCGTGGCAATGAGCGTTTTCCCAGGCTCGGCGAACATGCAGGAATCAAGCGGCGTCCGGCCGGTCGAGTCGACGATGACCCGCATCGGTTGCTTGTGAGACGTGCCGCCGCGCCCGGCGCAGCCGCGGGCCGTCAGGCGAGGGTTATCGGAGACGACGGTGCCCACCCCGGCCATGATGGCGTCCGAAGCGTGGCGAAGCGTATGCGAAAAATGGCGGGAGTCCTCGTTGGAGATCCACTTAGAATCGAGCGTCCGGGTGGCGATCTTGCCGTCCAGGCTCATGGCGTACTTGGCGGTTACGAACGGCAGCCCGGTATTCACATACTTAAAATAGGCTTCGTTGAGCTCGCGGGCAGCCTCGCGTCGTTCTCCGACATGGACTTCGATCCCGGCGTCTTCCAACTCGGCCTTGCCGTGGCCAAACACAACGGGGTTGTCGTCGAGCGTGGCGATGTGGACTTCCCGGATGCCGGCGGCGATTATGGCCTTGGTGCACGGAGGGGTGCGTCCGAAATTGCAGCACGGCTCCAGGGTGACGTACATCACGGCGCCGCGGCTCTTGTCCCCGGCTTGTTTCAGGGCGACGATTTCGGCGTGGTCCTGACCGGGCGGCTGGGTAAAACCCTCACCAACGATTTCCTCGCCGCGGACGATGACAGCGCCCACCGCGGGATTGGGCGAGACCTCACCCAGGGCCAGGCGCGCCAGCTTGAGGGCTTGTTCCATGTAGTCCATGTACCGGCCATTCTAACACCCGCCATCGAAAGGGCGCAAACGCGGGACTTTCTCCGACCAGGCTGGGCGTCATTCAATCGGACGGCTTACCGTTTTCCGCCAAATGTGCTATCATTACGTAGATCAGCGAGGCTTACGCAAAGATATGAAAATCGGACCCAGTGAACTCCTAGTTGTCGTTCTAATCATCGTCGTCATGGTCGCTGTGTCCCGCGCCCGGAAATCATCGCAGCAAGCCAAGGAGCGAGCCGAGGCGGAAAAGGCCGCCAAGCGGCCAGCCGGCGCACCCCCACCCAAACCCTCGATCAAGTACCCCCAGTTGCAGCTCCTCGGCGTCCTGGTGATGCTGGCCGGCACCGCCATGGCCATCCTGGCCTATCTCGATGAACAGGAACTCCTGGGCACTCTGTCCATCGCCGGCATCGGCGTCCTGGTCCTCGGCATCGGCTTCATCATCCTGGCCCGCCGCCGTTAACCGGCTATGCGGATCGCCAGACTTGGTGTCGATTTATGATTTATCAACGCATCGGTATTATCTATCACCCGCTGAACAAAGCGGCGCACGAGCTGGGCAAAGAGATCTCAACCTATCTCAACAGCGCCGGCTGTCGGAACTGGCTGGTATCAGCGTGGGATAACGAAAATCTCAAGAGCCACATCGAGGGCACCGAACTGGTGGTGACCACCGGCGGCGATGGCACCATCCTCCGCGCCGCCCAGGCGGCTTTGCCGCTGGACATCCCCATCGTCAGTATCAACCTGGGCAAGCTGGGCTTTATGACCGAAATCCCGGCCGCCGAGGCGATGACCCTCCTGCCGCGGATCCTGGCCGGCGAGGGCTGGTGCGACTGCCGCGCCGTGCTCGACGTCGAACTCGTCCCGGCCGGCGAGCCGCAAAAACCGTTGAAGTTCCTGGCAATCAACGACGTGGTGGCGGCCCGGGGCGCCATCGCCCGGATCATCTCCGTCGAATGCCATATCGATAAGGCTCCTTTCGCCACCTTCAAGGGCGACGGCGCGCTGGTGGCCACGGCCACCGGCTCCACCGGCTACAATTTCGCCGCCGGCGGCCCGGTGCTCCACCCGGATTCGGCGGACATGCTGCTGACGCCCATCCTGCCCCACCTGGGGCGCACCTACAGCCTGGTGGTCACCCAGGACAAGACGATCAGCCTCAAGGTCAGCACCTTCCACCAGGCGACGCTATGCATCGACGGCCATATCAACCTGGATCTGTTCACCGGCGACCTCATCCGGGTCAGGGTCAATCGTAAACGGCTGCGTTTCCTCCGGCTGCGGGCCCCCGACTCGTTTTACGCCGAACTGGACCATAAATTGAAAGGCAACCGGACATGATAATCGAAAAAGCTACCATAAAAGACGCCACCCAGATACAGAAACTGGTCAATTCCTTCGCCGAGCGCGGCCAGATGCTGGCCCGGCCGCTGTCCGAGATCTACGAGAACATCCGCGACTTTTTCGTGGTACGGGAGAATGATAACGTCATCGCCTGCGCCGCGCTGCATATCAGTTGGGCCGACCTGGCGGAAGTAAAATCTTTAGCGGTCGAGGCCTCCCACCACCGGCAGGGGCTTGGCGACGCGCTGGTATCGGCCTGCCTGGCCGAGGCGGCAACCCTGGGCATCACCACCGTTTTCTGCCTGACCTACCAGCCGGTGTTCTTCGGCAAGTGCGGCTTCAAGGAAGTGGAAAAGAAGGAACTGCCGCACAAGGTCTGGGGCGAGTGCTACCGCTGTCCCAAATTCCCGGACTGCGACGAGAGCGCCATGACTTTTACGGTTGGAGCCACGGCCGGTGTCTAAAGAAATCGTAACCAGCGAAATCCTGTTCGACGGCCATTTCCGGGTGCGTCGCGACACTTTCGCCGCACCGTCCGGGGTCATCAAAACCCGCGACATCGTCGAATACGGCGAAGCCGTGGCCATGGTGGCCGTCGACCGCGAAGGTCGTTTCATCCTGGAGCGCCAATTCCGCCACGCCGCGGGGAAAGAAATGCTGGAGATCCCGGCCGGCGGCATCGACCCGGGCGAGAAGCCGGAAGCCGCGGCCTGCCGCGAGATGCAGGAAGAGACGGGCTACTTCCCGAGGTGCGTCGAACATCTCACCAGCTTTTATTCCGCCCCGGGTTATTCGACCGAGGTGCTGCACCTGTTCCTGGCCAAAGACCTGGTGGAAAGCCGGCTGACCGCCGAAGACTCCGATGAAATTACCCTCGTGCGGGTTTCGAAGGAAGAGGCGCTGACACTGATCGCCGACGGCACCATCCGAGACGGCAAGAGCATCGCGGGACTCCTGTTTTATTTCAACCTGCGAGAACGTTAAGCGCCGACGAGTTTACAGCGCCGCTGATCCCAGTGCCCAATAGGCCGCCATTCCCAATATTACAGACCCAAACAAGTTCTTAAACTTCCAGGCAAAGATAAACACAATCACGGCAGAAATAAGCAACCTGACATCAAAACCGACCCCTCCACCTTCGATGGAGAAAATGGCCGGGAATACCAGCGCCGAAAGCACGGCCACCGGAACGTAGTCCAGGAAAGCCTTCACCCGGTCGGGAATGGTAATGCGACTGACCAGGGCCATCGGCAAGAAGCGAGGCAGGAAGGTCACCGCCGCCATCCCGGCAAACAGCAGGAACATCTCCAACCGCATCAGTTTTCCACCTCGGCTTCAACCACGACCCCAACCGGCGCCCGCTTTTGAGTCAGCCACAGCCCGAATAGCGGGGCTAAGATCGCCGCCGCCACGATGAACAGATTATTGGGCAGGACGCCTTTGAACGAAAGCGCCAGCGCGCCGGCGATCAAGGCCACGATCAGGTGCGCCCGGCTCTTGACCTGGAGCACCAGCAGGCAGATAAAGAGGGCGGTCATGGCGAATGGAATCCCGAATGAGGCGCTATCGATGAGCGATCCGAAAAGCGCGCCAATAAGCGAACCACTGAACCAGGCCAACCACGCCGTCGTCTGCAGCGCTATCTGATAGTGTGGCCGACCGGATATTTTAGAAGTGTCCGCCATAGCCATGGCAAAAGACTCGTCGGTCAGTTGGGCAGAGAGGGCGACGACCTTTTTGAGGGGGAGCCCCTTGAAATACGGCGCCACGGCCGAACTCATCAACAGGTGCCGTGAATTGACGGCCAGGGTCGTCAGGATGATGGGCAGAGTGGCGATGCCGGACGCCAACATGCCCACCGCGATGAATTGAGACGCCCCGGCGAATACCATCAGACTCATAGCGCCGGTTTCTACGGTGGACAGGCCGGCAGCTCTGGCGAGCACCCCGTAAGCCATGCCGACCGGAAGGTAACCTAACACGATGGGCAGGGCAGCTTTGATACCCTCGCGGATTTCTCTATTCAAGCATCAGTTCCATGGTGACACCGTGGAACGGCAAAGCGCTATCTACGCTGGCGACGGTTTTGAAGCCGAAACTGATGTAAAGATGACGGGCGGTATCCAGGCCGTCCATCGTCCAGAGCCAAACAGTTTTATAACCCTGCCTGCGACAGAAGTCTATGGCTCTGGTCAGCAGTTCCCGGCCGATGCCATGTCCGCGGTATTTTTCATCGATATGGAACCAGCGCAGCCGGGCGCCGGGACGCTCGACTTGAAATCCGACGACAGCAATGTGACCCGCCATGACGCCGCCAACATGGGCAGTCAGCAGGAGGTCACGGCCAGGTACGTATGCATTGTGGAAGTCGCACATCTGGCGGGCCATCATGCACTCAAAATTATGGCCCGGGACAGCCCAAACGACGTCATAATATTCGCCCTGCATCTGTATCATGCGGCCGAGGTACCCCGGGCGAAAGCCTTCTTCGTAAGTTACGGCACCGAGCGCCATGCCTTAGCCCAACTCCCCCGTCAACTGCCGCCCACCAAGGAGATGGAAGTGCAGATGCCCTACCACCTGCCCGCCTTCTTTGCCGGAATTCACGGCGATGCGGTAGCCTCTCTCGGCGATACCTTCGGATCTGGCCAGCTCGATAGCGACACTAAAAATATAAGCGATCAGGCCGAAATCATCGCCCTGAATACCGTTCATGTTGTCGAAGTGTTCAACCGGAATGATGACGATATGCACCGGCGCCTGGGGGTGAATATCGCGGAAGGCGATAATCTTATCGTCTCTAAATAATACCTTTGCTGGGACAGTTCCCGCGGCGATGTCGCAGAAAATACAGCTCATTTTATTGTCTCCATCCTAAGCGTTCGGTATTGCGCCGGTCCAATCTTGCAGATGTCATTACTCTGAGAATCTACGGCGACTACCGCTGGAAAGTTCTCGACTTCAAGTTTGAGCACGGCTTCGGCGCCGAGTTCCGGGTACGCCACTACCTCTGACGATTTCACTTTGAGAGAAAGCAGCGCACCGGCGCCGCCAATCGTAATTAAATACACCGCGCCATGCCTCTTGATAGCCTCGACGACGGCGGGCGAGCGGTCACCCTTGCCTACCATCACCCGCAATCCTTCAGTAATGAGCCGCGGCGTGTGCTTGTCCATCCGGGCGGACGTCGTAGGGCCGCACGCGCCGATGATTTCACCCGGCCGGGTCGGCGACGGGCCCATGTAATAGATGACCGCCGTCGTAAGATCAATCGGTAGTTTCTCGCCGCGGTCGAGAGTCTCAATAAATCGCTTGTACGCCGCGTCGCGGGCGGCGTAAATAATCCCGTACAGAGCCACCTTATCACCGGCTTTCAGGCTGGTGATGGTCTCGGGCGACATCGGTAATTGGATCTTGCGCCAAGTCGTCACAACACCGCCTCCTTGTGCCGCGCGCTGTGGCACTGGAGGTTAACGGCCAGCGGCAGGCTGGCGATATGACAAGGCATGCTTTCGATGTGGACGGCCAGGGCGGTGACGCTGCCGCCCAAGCCCAGCGGCCCGATGCCAAGCTGGTTCAAAATGGTCAAAATCTCACGCTCCAGAGCGGCGGTGTCGGTGTCGGGGCTGGGTTCGCCGACTTTCCTGAGCAGCGAGCGCTTGGCGAGAAGCATTGATGCCTCGGCGGTGCCGCCGATGCCAATGCCGACGATTACCGGCGGGCAGGGTTTGCCCCCAGCTTCCGCCACCGTCCGGACGGCAGCTTCGATGACGCCGCCGCGGCCTTCGGCGGGCTTGAGCATGAACAGGCGGCTCATATTCTCGGCGCCAGAACCCTTGGCCATCAGGCTAATCTTAAGCTTATCGCCGGGAACGATGCGATAATGGATGACCGGCGGCGTGTTGTCACCGGTGTTTGTGCGTTCGGTGAAGGGGCAGGCGACCATCGATTTGCGAAGATATCCCTCGCCGTAGCCTTTACGGACGCCCTCGACGACGGCTGCTTCAAGTTCACCGCCGGTGACATGGATATCTTGCCCGACGTCGAGGAAGATTACCGCCACGCCGCAGTCCTGGCACAACGGTTTACAGATCTCCGGCGCCTGATGGGCGTTTTCGATAAGGCAGTCCATCATTTCCCGGCCGAGGGGTGA
>CAZGRY010000042.1:0-956 GCA_964528105.1 uncultured Dehalogenimonas sp. | reverse complement strand
CGTCCCGCGCCCGCGACAGGGCGGTCAACACGTCCGGCGCCATCTCGTAGTTGGCTTCCTGGGCCAGGCGGGCGACCGTAGTAGAAATAAGGGAAGTCTGGATTTCACGCATGGAGATATTATAGGTCAGGCGGGGCGGGGCTGTCATTGATAGCTGTCAGCTATCAGACATCCGGCCCTGCACCCTTCGACAGGCTCCCGATTCTCATCGGGACAAGTCAGGGCGAACGGATAAATAAGCAGAAATAAACGCGCTACAGATTGAGCGCTACGATTGTCTTATGAACAGCCTCGGCCGAGGCTTTCAAGGCCGCCAATTCCTCGGCGTTCAAAGGCAATTCGATGATTTTCTTGATACCGCCGCGGCCGAGTTTCACCGGCACGCCGATGACCACGTCTGACAGGCCGTACTCGCCATCCAGGTAAGCGGCGCAGTTCATCTGGGCGCCGGAATCGGTGACCACAGCGCTGACCATGTGGGCAACGGAGGCCGAGGGGGCATAGAAAGCTGAACTGGTCTTCATGATAGCGACGATCTCGGCGCAACCGTTGACGGTCCTCTCGGCGAGGGCTTTCTGTTTGGTTTCATCGACGAGTGCAGACAGAGACTTGCCTTTGACCATGGTGAAGCGGGGGTAGACCACCATGCCGCCGCCGTGTTCACCCATGACACACGGGACAACGTCCGAGGCGTTAACGTTTAATTCTTCGGCGATGAAAGCAGCCAGACGGCCTCCGTCAAGGACGCCGGACAGACCGAAGACGCGGTTGCAGGGCAGTTTGCTGACTTTTAGGGCGAGGTAAGTCATCGTGTCCACCGGATTGGTGACGATGACGAAGACGGCATTCGGCGACAAAGCCAGGGACTTTTCGATCACCTCGCGGACGATCTTAGCATTAATGCCGACGAGTTCATCGCGGCTCATGCCGGGCTTGCGGGCGATGCCGGCGGTGAT
>CAZGRY010000041.1:6846-11229 GCA_964528105.1 uncultured Dehalogenimonas sp. | reverse complement strand
CGGCGATATAACACGTAAAAGAAAACTGTTGGAAAAGCAAAAAGAAGGCAAGAAGAAGATGAAGTCCATCGGCCAGGTGGATGTGCCCAAGGAAGCCTTTTTAAGCGTCCTGAAAGCCGAGTTTTAGTCGCAGGGGTGCATTCCCTCGGTATTGAGGGGCATAGCCCATTGTGTTAATATTCGGCGAGCTAACCACTAATTCTCCGCGATGGGAGTAGAATGTCCAAGCCTATCTGTTACATCGTCGGCATCGGCCCCGGGGGCTCAACTAAATGGCTGACCCACGCCGCTGAAGATGCCATCAAAGAATCGCACATCATCTTGGCATGGGATTGGTCTCTTAAACCCGTGAAAGACCTGGTGGGGGGTAAAACCCTCTTTTTTCAAGAAACCAAGAACTACCTCCAGAAAGAAAAAGAGGCAGCGGAGCGGGCCCGGAACTCCGGCGAGACCGTGGCCGTGCTGCGGGTCGGCGATCCGTGTGTTTCCTCCAGCCTGGCGCAGGTGCTGGAGGTCTTCTGCGATTTCGATATCCGCATCGTACCATCGGCCGGCGCTGCCCAGTTTGCCGCCGCTAAAGCCCAGATCTGCCTCGATGAATCGGTGTTAGTCTCTTTTCATGACGGCAAAGAAGCCATCAAGGAACGCAAGTTGAAATTCATGGTCGATGCCTTCGGCATCGGCCGCCACCTGTTGGCTCTTACCAACGAGACCCAGGTGCCCCGGCAGACGGCGGCCTACCTGCTGGAACACGGACTTCCCCCCGAGACTCCGGTCCTGGTCTGTGAATATATGACCATGGAAGATGAGCGCATTTACGACACAACACTAGGAGCGGTAAGGCAGACGGACTATCGCCTGACATCGGTCATGGTGGTTAAAAATCCTGGAAACGCCGTCACCCCTTGCGCGTGAAATATGGAAAACGATAAGAATCTGACTGAATATTGCCCCTCGGCGGCTCTGACTTATGAACCGCTGAAAAGAGGGCTGACTCAAGTGTTCACCGGCGGCGGCAAGGGCAAAACCTCGGCTGGCATCGGCACGGCGGTCCGCGCCTCCGGCCGTGGCTACCGCGTGTACATCGTCTATTTTATGAACCAGAATTATGACTCAGGCGAGCAGGAAGTCCTGCATTGCCTGCCGGGTGTCAAATGGGCGGCCTTTGGTCCCGGCCTGGTCCGCCATCCTGAATCACCGACTCCAGAGGTCAAAGCCAAGGCGAATCAAGCTCTTACCGAGGCGCGGCGGGCGATGCTCTCGGGTGATTGGGACGTCATCATCATGGATGAAATCAACATCGTCACGGGCTGGGGGTGGCTGGAAACGGCCGACGTGGTGCAATTGATCAAGGACAGGCCTGAACACGTCGAGTTGGTCTTGACCGGCCGCCTGGCGCCCCAGGAGGTCATAGACGCAGCCGACCTGGCAACCGAGATGGTTAAGGTCAAGCACCCCTATGATCGCGGCATCCCCGCCCGCCGCGGCATTGAATATTAAAAGAGGCCTATCTCCCCCTTCCCCCAACGCGAGAGTGGGAGGAGGGGTTGGTGTAGACGGCGGAAACCTTAGTTTTTCTTATTGATGGTGAGCTTGATCGAGGGTTCCCAGTTATTGCCTTCAAAATATAGCTTGAGCAATTCGCCTTTCAGTGTGTCTACACTGATTTCATTCTCAATTACTCCATCGTCGATCCAGAAAAAAATCTTCCTAACTATCGGCTCTGCTAAAATATCAGCGAATAACCCTTCCAATCTCGATAGCCTTGATTCAAGGCTTTCCCCTTTATCAAGCCGTTGACCTTCAAATCTAACGGTTACGTTATCACCGCTTAGAAGAACCTCCACTTCTGGATCCACAGGGCTATTGGAGATCATGAATGGTATCAGTTGCTTACTGTAACCGACCTTCTGGGAGTATTTGTCGTAAAACCACTTGTCGATGTTCCCTCCGAGCCGTACGTTGATGGCATGTTTAATACCGGTTATGATAGCTCTATTCGCCAAATCAACGATCTCTCCGTCAGAAAGCTCGACTGTCTCAATCACGCCCCAAGCTTCAGTGCTCATAAGTGAACCTCTTCACCTGCTCGCGAGGTCAGGTTAATTCAGATACTTCGTTAGGTCGTTCTTCCTCATTCTGGAACGAACCCGTCTTGAGTTCACCGGCCGGCTCGTAAGTCGCGATAATGACGCCGGTGGTCGAGGATTTTGAATCAACCAGTTTGAACCCTTCGGCCTGAGTCCCCTCAGCAAACAGCCGTTTTCCGCTGCCTACAGTGACCGGGAAGATCCACAGATGGATCCGATCGATGAGGTGCTCCTTCAGAAGGGTTTGGATGAGGTTGCCGCTGCCATGTACCCACAGATCCGGCCCGTCCTGTTCTTTAAGCCGCCTGATCTGCGGCACGACATCACCGGTGATGATCTCGGAATTGCGCCATGAAAGTTCCGCCGGTTTGTCGGACACGACCCATTTTTTATTGGTGTTGAACGGTTTAGCCACTTCGGGATCCGCTTTAGTGAACGGCCAGAACGCAGCGAAAATGTCGTACGTCCTCTTGCCCAGGAGGAGTTCAAACGGCAGCGCCATGAAGCCGTTCATGACTTTGCCCAATCATCTTGTCCCAGAGGTAATTGACTGCCCAGCCGCCGTAGGCAAAACCTCCGGTGGTATCTTCTGTCGGTCCTCCAGGCGCCTGCATGACGCCGTCCAGTGTCAAGAACGTGGTCGTGATTATTTTTCTCATTTCAGAACTCCGATATGCCGTTACTCTTATTAGGTAATGACCTTCTGTGGTTTTACCTCTTTTGCCGGTTTATCATCTCGCAATCTTAAAAACACCGGCTGCCGCAAGCCGCCGTCGCGGGTGCGTTCTGCAAACTTTACTTCGGCTACTAGCTTCGGTTTGAGCCAGGTGATCTGGGATTCGAATGGGATTCTATAACCGAATGGGGACTTATCGGTCTTGAGCTTGTCCATTTTCGCCTTAAGGTCTTTCAGGAGGGCGTCATTGAAACCGGTACCTACATTGCTGGCATATTGCAGTGTACCGCTTTCATCATTTTGCGCCAGAACCATCGAGCCGAAAGCGCCAGATCTGGCGCCCTGACCTGCCGAATAACCGGCGATAATAAATTCATCCGAAAGCGTTCCCTTGACCTTTAGCCAGTCACCAGAACGCTTTCCGGGCTGGTAGGTGCTCAGGCGTCTTTTACCAATTATTCCTTCCATGCCAGTAGCTATTGCTGCGGCGAAGATCTTCGTTCCATCGCCTTCAAACCGCCGCACCGCCTTTACAGACTTTCCGGGTTTCAACACTTTATCGAGGAGTTGCACCCTGTCTGACTGTGTCACACCGGTTAAATCGTATCCGTTAAGATACAGCAGGTCGAAGACATAGTAATGCAGCGTGTATCTTTCGCCGGGATCGAAGAGTTGCTGCTTGACGTGCTGTTGCAGGCACTGGAAGCACGGCAGGCCTTTGTCATCGAGGGCGACAAGTTCGCCATCGAAAATAGCATCGGCGACCGGCTGGGCTGCCATCTCTTCGGCGATGTTGGGGAAGTAGCCAGTGTAGTCGTGCAAATTCCGCGATTGAAACAACGTTTTGCCGCCTTGGATAAAGGCAACGATGCGGTAGCCATCGAGCTTGGGCTCGAAATACCAGTCCGGGTCGGTGAAGGGCCCCCCGGTCAGGGTGGCCAGCATCGGCGCCAGGTTTTTCGGCATGGCCGATTTCCGGGCGCCGGTGATTACACTGGGGTCGACTGTCGATGACAATGGTTATTTCCCTTTGCCCGCCGCTATTTTCGATTGGGTTTTTGCGAGGCTGGCTTCCAGCGCCGCCATCAGGTCTTCAGTTTCCTTCTCCGGCGCAGATTTCGGAGGCTCGATCTTTTTACCCTTGAGTTTGGCGGCGATTATTTTCTCTAGAGCCGCCCGGTATTCATCCTTGTACTGCTCCGGATTGAACTTTTCCTCCATGCTTTTAATGAGCGACACGGCCATATTTAGCTCCGCTTTGGCTGGTGCCGCCTTTGCCTCTGCCACCTCCGGCGCCGGGGCGATCTCGCCCGGATAACGCATAGTATGCAAGATGAGGGTGTCCCCGAAGGGCCGCAGGCAGGCCAGGTGCTCCTTGCGGGCAAAGGCTACCTTGGCCACCGCTACTTTGCCTACGTCCACCATGGCCTGCCGCAGCAGCCGGAAGGGTTTTTCACCTAAGGGCTGCGGTTCCAGATAATGGCTGTCGAAGAAGTAGATAGGGTCGATTTCACCGGCATCGACGAAAGCCTGGATGTCGATGCTTCGGACAGTGCGCAGCGGCACGGCCTCAAAATCCTTGTCGGTGATTACGATATACTGGCCTTTGGTGTATTC
>CAZGRY010000041.1:0-6836 GCA_964528105.1 uncultured Dehalogenimonas sp. | reverse complement strand
GTATTCGTAGCCGCGGACGGTGTCCATGACGCTGAAATATTCATCATCTTTAGGACAGTGAAGAACCTGGTTGGGCTTGACCAGGTCTTTTTTATGCAGGTAACTGAAGCGTAGCGGCCGCTCCCTGACCGCCACCGACATCGACACTGGAATAACAACCAGACCGAAGCTTATTGCGCCTTTCCAGAAAGCCTTGGGCATATTGCCTCCGATGAATTATTTATTTAACTATATCGCACCGGCAAGGTTAAGGCCATATATAAAGGAGTATTGAGGTCATTATTGTTTCAAACAACAGCCCGGTCTGCTAGAATGCCACTAGAATAATAAGGAGAAACAATGTCACCCGAAAAACCGCTGGATAAGGGATCGAGCGAAATCCGGATCGTCACCGGTTGCGGCGAAACGGATAGCTGTCCCAAGGGAAAACGTGAACGCCTCGCCGAGGCGGAAGAGATGGTGCTGACCATCCTCATCGAGATTCCCAAGGGCAGCCGCAACAAATATGAATACGATAAAGAGCGGAAGATCATCAAGTTCGACCGCATGCTGTTTTCGGCGATGCACTACCCATCCGATTACGGATTTATTGTCGAGACGCTGGCTGAAGACGCTGACCCGCTGGATGCCCTGGTTCTGGTTTCCGAACCGACCTTTCCCGGCTGTCTGATCGAGGCTAAACCGGTCGGCTTGTTTCGTATGCGTGACGAAAAAGGCCCCGATGAGAAAATCCTGTGCGTGCCGATGGGCGACCCGCATTGGAACTTCATCCAGGACCTCTCCGACGTGCCGCCGCATCTGTTAATTGAGATCGAGCACTTTTTCCGGGTCTACAAGGAACTGGAAAAAAAGAAGACCGGCGTCGAAGGTTGGGAAGATCGCGAGTCGGCCATCAAGGCGGTTCATGCCTCGCGTAAGCGCTACCAGGATAACCTCAAGCAGTTGGGCGCCGCCCGTATCTAGCTGGCTTTGGGCTTTTTCCCATAGCGGCGGATCATGTCGGTATAGATTTGGTCCAGCCGGAAGGCCGCTGATTCGGCCGCTTCGCTTGCACCGTTCGACCAATCGATTTGTTCGATCCGGTCGGCCGGTGCTTCCAGCGCTTGAAGCCCTTTAGCGATGTCCTTACTGCTGCAGGTGACAACCTCGAACATCTTGAGGGCATGTTCCGCTGACCAGCGGGTCATGCCTCCTCTTGAGTCGACCAGGACGTCATCGCCGCAGGCGGTAAGTATCATCGGCTTGAAACGCAGGAACCGGCGGTAGACCGCCGCCATAATGCCGAAGCTGGTCAGGTAGTGGGCGTGAACGATGTCAGGTTTAATGGACCGGATGATGGGCGCCGCCGCTAAAAAGGCGAGGTAGGTCAATGGGTACCTGGTCGGAACCGGCAGTCTGTGAACTTTAACCCGGATATCCAGGGAGCCTGTTGGGGGAATCTTATGACTGATAAGATGAACGATCCAGCCCCGCTCGGCCAACCGGTTAATCAGCGCCACGGTACTTGGTGAAGCATCTGCCAGGTGGACGATGGTACTTGCCTTGTTATTCATAGCGCTCACTATACCTGAAAGCAGCGACAGTCGTAAATTCCATCGGCATACCACGACATTTGGTGAAAAGCGTCGCAGTCGAGTAAACTTAAACTAAGTCCCGATACCCCAAATAACGCGGAGGCCAACATGTTCAAAACTCTGCTCGTCCCCCTCGACGGCTCGGAGCTGTCAGAGTCCATTCTGCCGCGGGTGATCGCCGTGGCCAAACCGTCTAACGCCCGGGTAGTCCTGTTGCAGGCGCATGAGCCTCTAGACCAGGGCGTCCGAGTGGCCATGGGGCAGGATCTAGCCGGGAAGCTGGACACGGTCACCCGCGAGGACGCCGAAGCAAACCTCAATAAGGTTGCCGGGGACCTAGCCAACCAGGGCATCCGGGCCGATATCGCCCTGGCAGAGGGCAAGCCGGCCGAGGCCATCCTCGAATATGTTTCCACCCACACCATCGACCTGATACTCATGGCCAGCCACGGCCGCAGCGGTCTCAGCCGCTGGGCCTTCGGCAGCGTCGCCGAAAAGGTGCTGCGCCAGTCGCCGGTGCCGGTTCTTATCGGTCCCGTCTCAGGCGCCCGGGTTTAGAACCGCTCGAAGATCCCGGTGACCGATACCTGCTCCAGGATATGGCCCTTGACGGCTTTATCGAACCGATCGCGGTTGACCCCGGCCGGCAGGTCGAGTTCGGCGTCGAGGGCCATGAAGCGGAAAGTGTAGTGGTGGGGCTTGCCCGGCGGCGGGCAGCAGGGGTAAAAGCCGTAGGCGCCGCCGGAGTTGACGCCTTGCTTGATTCCGTTGGGAAGTTCACGCTGGCGAGCCATGTTGGTCGGCAGACGGTTAGCTTTGGCCGGGATATCCCAGGCGATCCAGTGGGTAAAAAGGCCGCGAGGCGCGTCGGGGTCGTCCATGACCACGGCAAAGCTCTTGGTGGCGCTAGGGGGATTGCGCCAGTCGATCTCCGGGGAAATGCCCGAGCCGTCGCAGGTGTAGCGCTCCGGGACTTTTTCACCCTCGATAAGGCCTTCAAAAATAACTTCCATACTGTAAAAACTCCTTTTACTCGTCGAGCATTGCGCTCAATTGAAACAGATTGCTGACCCGCGGGCATTCGGCCGGGGCTTCCGAGAAACCGCCGCGGTCGAGCAGGACCGCCTTCATGCCCACCGCGGCCGAGCCCAGGAAATCGATCTGGTACTGGTCGCCGATGAAGATGACGGACTCGGCGGGCAGGTCCACCCGGCGCAGCGCCTCGCGGAAGATCTCCGGGTTCGGCTTGGTGAAGCCGGTCTCCTGCGAGGTCACCACGATGGTCACGAACGGCGTTACGCCCAGTTCGTCCAGCAGCGGCTTGATGTCCTTGTCCACGTTGGAGATGATGCCCAGGGCCAGGCCGTGGCGCTTGAGCTCGGTCAGGGCGGGGATGACATCTTCGAACAGGGTTTGCTTGAGTTTCATGTCGCGGTAGCGCTGCAGCATCGAGCGCACCAGGTCCGGCGTCGGTTGGATTCCGCCGCCCTTGAGGACGATCGACTGGTGCTTGAAATAGACGGTGGCGACGTCTTCCGGCGTTCGCTTGCTCATCGGCTTTTGAGCGTTCTCGGTGTAGAAGTACTCGTCGGCGGCGATGAAGGCCCGGGCGAACGCTTTGGCGGGCGCTTTGATGCCGAGGCTGTCGAGGGCCTGGGATTCCCACTCCTCGCGCGGCGGTTCATAGCCCACCAGAGTCTGGTAGAGGTCGAAGAAGACGGCTTTGATCAATTAATTCTCCTTATTATCACCGGGTCTCAATTCTAGCCGAGGCGACGGCGGCGCGCAAAGGGTCATTGATTATTGTTCGGGCAGGACATTGGCTCTTATATGGAAACGAATATCTTTTTCACGATTGGATTTTGGCCGGTCAATCGTGGATTCGTTCGGCACGAACAATTCATTCAACTCTTTCAATTCGTTCAATGGTTTTTGATGGGCACCGAAAAATCGGGCTAACGAAACGGATCAATCATCGACAGCGTGAGCCGTGATCCCACCGGAGGCAACAGCAGGCTCATGGGCGGGTTTGAGATTCTTCGCCGGGCTCGGAATGACAAATGAGGAAAACACGCGAGTATTATAGCACAGGTGTTCATCGTGGCTGTCAAGCGTCTCGTGTCGTTTTTGGTAGGATATTTTTACGACAGGCGATCGGCAGTCAACGTTCAGCGGTTAGCCGTGGATTCCACCTTTCGCCGGAATGAGAAAAAGGAAAGTGGGATTGTCATATTTGAGGCATCTTCCCACCAATATGTACAGCGGGGAAACGGCACGCCATGTTCCTACCGCCGAACAAGATATTGGGTCGGGTTATGCCCTCACCCTCGGCCCTCTCCCGCCAGGAGGGCGGGGAATTAAGAGGAAGAGCCAATTCACAGACTCGCAAAGAAACAGAGAGGTGGTTTCAATATATCATTCGACAGGCTCAGGACGAACGTTTTCAGATAACTAAGCGGGCGACCGCCGGTTACCCCGACAACGGCGAGGGAAAATCCACAAACATCGGGCAAAATTTTCATTATTCCTCCACAGTCTGTTGTTAGACTGATTCTGAAACCTTAAGAGGAGGAGGGAATATGAACCTTTTTGCCGGGGCATTCAGGAGCATTTCGCGCCGACTGGTGCGGACGCTGCTCATTGGCACTGTGTTGGGATTATCGGTGGCGGTGCTGGTATCCACCATGGCCGGAGTGCAGGCCAGCCAGAAGAACACCCAGGGTATGGTCGATGACGTCAAGTCCAGCACCGCCGAGCTCATTGCCGGCGTGGACGCCACCACTGCCGAACTGGTGGCCAACGTGGACGACAACATCGCCCAAATGGCGGCTATGGTCCAAGAACGCACCGCCGAAGCAGTGACGGCCATCACCAAGGCGACGGACGAGATGGTGGAACAGGTCAAGGCAGGGGCTGCCCAGACGATAAATATGGCCGGGTTGTCCGAAAAACAGATCAACGTCATGTCCGGCAGCCGCAGCGGGGCTGTCTCCGATAACGACATCGCTTCGATCACAGCCTTGAATAACGTCGACGCCGTCATACCGACCTATTCCTTCCGCGTGGGCGGCACCGGCGACCCCAGGCTGCAGGACTGAGACTATATTTTACAGGGCGTGCCCCTTGACGACCGGCTGCTCCAGGACTACTTCCTGCTGCCTTCGGTCATGGTCGAAGGCCGGGCGCTCAACGAAACCGATACGAACGGCGCGATGATCAGCTTCAAGCTCCTGGAATACTTCGGCAATCCGGAAGTCGGCGATACCATCATGCTCAAAGATGTGCCGGTCACCCTGGTGGGTGTTTTCTACGGCTCAAACGTCGCAGAGCAAAAGAACACTTACCTGGATTGGAAGACGGCCAGGGACTTCGGAGTCAAATACGCCACCACCGAAACCGGTTCCACCACCCTCCCGATCGGTCCGGGAGGCGGCATCGGTGGCGGCGGAATCATCCAGATCGGCCAGTCCCTGTCGCTCAGGGTCTACGTCGATTCGGCCGATAACATCGAAGCGGTGGCCGCAGCCATCGAAAGCGCCAACAGTGGGCTAACCGTCCGCACTCCTCGTGACAACCAGGGCGGTTCCGGCGGGCAGTTCCCGCAGAACATCGTCCAGACCCAGGAGCAGCAGATCACCAGGATCCAGCAACAGGCGCAGCAGCAGATAGCCGCACTGCAAGAGAACGCCGATACCCAGATCACCGAGATGTCCGCCGACGTGACAGCCCAGAAAGCGCAGACCCAGACCGATGCCGCTGCCCAAAAGGAGCAGGCCCAGGCGGCGGCCGATTCCCAGATCTCGGCACTCGAAACCGACCAGGCGCGCATCGAGAGCATGGGAATGTTAATCAGCGTCATTGCCGCGGCGGCCGGCACGCTCATCATCTTCGGCATCATGTTCTATACCCTGCGGGAGCGCACCCGAGAGATAGGCATCTACAAAGCGCTCGGCTTCTCCAACCTCCAGGCGACCTTCAAGTTCATGCTGGAAGGCTCTTACATCGGCATCCTCGGCGGCATCCTGGGCGTCGGCCTGGCGTTGTTCTCGTATTCGCTCCTGGTCGATACCCTGCTCAAGATCGACAACGCCGGTTCACTGCCGACGTCCTACCTGCTTTTGGGCATGGCCCTGGCGGTAGGCGTGGCGACCATAGGCAGCCTGTACCCGGCCTGGCAAGCATCCCGCATCAGCCCGCTGGTGGCGCTGAAGAACGATAAGTAAGCCCTCTCTTCTTCTATCTCTCTCCCACCCGGGGGAGAGAGAAGTTGAAAAGGAAAGTGAAGAATTGATATGGAGAAAGAAAAAATGAACTCGCCGATACTGAAAACCGAGAATCTTACGCGGATTTACCGCGCCGGCAGCCACCAGGTCAAGGCGCTGAAAAAAGCCAATATCGAGATCCAGCCCGGGGATTTCGTGGCGGTGATGGGGCCTTCGGGCTCCGGCAAGACGACGCTGCTTTCGATGCTAGGACTGAAGGCAAGATCCTACTCGGCGGCGAAGAGGTCAGCAAGGTGTCCGAGGCCAACCTGTACCGCGTCCGGCGCAACAAGATCGGGTTCGTCTTCCAGGGCTTCAACCTGATAGACACCCTTTCCGCCGCCGAGAACGTGGCGGTACCGATGGAGAATACCGTTAAATCAAGCAAAGACCGGATGCACAAGGCCGAGGTGCTGCTGGCCACGGTGGGACTCAAAGACCGGGCGCACCACCGACCAAATCAACTGTCGGCGGGCGAGCAGCAGCGGGTGGCCATCGCCCGGGCGCTGGCCAACGACCCGGCCATCATCCTGGCCGACGAACCGACGGCGTCACTGGACACGGAAACCGGCCGTTCCATCATGGAACTGCTGCGGAAACTATGCTTCGAACAGAAGCGCACCGTCATCATGGTCACCCACGACCCGCGGTGGGCGGAATATGCTTCCCGGAAATTCATCATGCGCGACGGGGTGATATCCGCAGGTTAGAAAATGGAGAATCGAAAATAGAAAATAGGAGGTATGGAGCCTCGGCGCTCAACCACAGTTGAGCGCCGACCGTATTTTTCGATGAGAATTCATACCATTCAAATTCCGTAAGCTAGTTAGATAGAAAGTCGCAACCATAATAGCAGCAACATGAAGCTCAATCTGAGCGAGCACACGGGCTTGCCGCCGCCCGCGGCTTTTGCTATGATTAACAGGTTGTCATCACCGGGCCGCTAGCTCAATTGGTAGAGCAGCTGACTCTTAATCAGCGGGTTACAGGTTCAAGTCCT
>CAZGRY010000040.1:0-11235 GCA_964528105.1 uncultured Dehalogenimonas sp. | reverse complement strand
GAGATAGCTGACGGTTATTCACGCGTCAGCTTAAAGACCCAGCCGGAATTTTCGTATTTTTTTTGCACTGTTCACGGCGGGGTTATCATGACCCTGGCCGATTCGGCCTTCGGCTACGCCCTGAACGCGCTTCATTTTCCCACCGTCGCCGCCCAATTCAATACCTATTTTCTAAACCCGGCGATGCTGGGAGGACGATTGATCGCTGTTTGCCGCGTAGTCAAAGCGGGAAAAAGGACGGTCATAGCGGAAATCACCGTCGAGGATGCCGAGGGGAAATTAATCGCCAAGGCGACGGGCACAGGAATACCTTTAGATAAAGAGCCGGGGTAGTTACCGGGGATTATGCCGGATGATGGTCCAGATGCCGGAACCGGTGAGAACTGAGCCCAGGGTGCCGAGAAACCCGGTGCTGATCCACTGCGCTGCCTGTGAAACGTAGCCTATAGCGTAACCGCCCAGCGCCAGCCCGAAGACCATCAAACCGCCGATGAGCATCGAAATGCCTCTTTCGGCTGCGGGCATCTGCGCCACCGCCACCTCAACTTGATCCCGCCGGTATTGTTCCTTGTTGGTTGACATTGCCTTTCTCCAGCATTTTTACTAATGGTAATGATAATCTAGTTCCGGGGCGCGGAACATACGCAACCCCACTTAAAAACGAACTCGCGAAGTACGTAATAATCATCATTTGACCACGGAGAAAAGATGAGCATTAAAATACTCGCTCAGCTACTGCGGGCTCCTGCGCCACCGCCACTTCAACCTGATCCCGCCGATACAATTCTTCTTTTCTCGACATTGCCTTTCTCCGGATTGTGATTTCGATATATATAACGCTCGTCGCTGGATTATGTTAGGTCATCGGTGAATATTTGGTTTTTCCGTAGCTGAGGGGCGTGTGATATAATACCGGCATTATGCCCAAGCCAAGCTGGCAATTAACCGCTACTACCATCAAGTGCGACGCCGTAGGCGACGAGATCACCATCATGGTCTATCCGGACGGAACGGCGAAGTGCGCCAGCTATTCCAAATATGGGGCAACGGACAAAAAGGCGCTGGCTGGAATCGAAAAAAGTGCTAAGAAGCTGGGCATCACACCCAAATGTGAAGGGTTGCAGTGCCGCCGTATCACGGATTACAGGGATAAAATCATGGCGGAAGAGGACGCTCCAGGCGAGCCGTCCTAAACCTAGACATCGATTTTTCGCGAAGTGATTATTTCTTCGCGCTCTGGCCAAGATAGGCCGAAATGACCTGCGGATTGTTCTTAATCTCTTCCGGCGTTCCTTCGGCGATTTTCCGCCCGAAATCCAGCACCACGATGCGGTCAGCCAGGTCCATGACCACGCCCATGTCATGCTCGATCAGGACGATGGTGCGCACGCCGTCGCGAAGGACCGGCGTCTCCGGATAGGTCTCGCCCTGGCCTTCAAAAATATCGACGATAAACCGGGCGATGTCTTCTTTTTCTTCAGTGTTCATGCCAGCCATCGGCTCGTCCAGCAGCAGGACCTTCGGTTCCAGCGCCAGGGCGCGGGCCAATTCGATGCGCTTTCGCATGCCGTATGGCAGCGTGGCCACCACTTTGTGACGCACGGCTTCGATTTCGAGGAAATCGATAATGTCCTCAACCACCCGCCGGTGCCGGATCTCTTCGTTGTGCGCCGGGCCGTAATACAGACCTCCGGTAAGAAGGTTCTGTTTCATAAAAACGTGCCGGGCTGCCATGGCATTTTCCAGCGTCGTGAGGCCGGAGAATAGTTCGATGTTCTGGAAAGTGCGCGCCAGGCCCATTCTGGCGGCCTTATCCGGGCGTATTCTGGAGATGTTCTTGCCCTCGTATATGATCTCCCCTTTTTGGGGCTTGTAGAATCCGTTAAGGCAGTTCAGCAGGCAGGTCTTGCCGGCGCCGTTGGGCCCGATAATGGCGAGAATCTCGTTCTCGCGGATATCCACCGATACGTCTTTGAGGGCCGTAATGCCACCGAACGAAAGGGTCAGGTTTTTCAGGCTTACCTTAACCGGTTTTTCAATCGCGGTTCCCGTTTGGTCGTTCATGGATGCTGCTGAGTCAGGCATTTAGTCCCACTTCCGTTCATCAATCACGGCTTTAGTGTCGGCGGGGATTGTTCCCGGGGGTAACAGTTCGAGGGCATCCAGCTTGACGATACAGGCATTCTGGAATGCGGATTCCACTCGGTTTCGAAGTTCTGCATTATCGGCGGCGCCTGGTTTTAGCTCCAATTTCAGAGTCAGGTCGTCACGGGTTCCGGCGCGGCGGACGACCAGCTGGAATTTGCCCGCCTCGGCGATGGGCATGAGAGCGGCTTCCACTTGCTTGGGCACGACAAACATGCCGCGGACCTTGACTGCTTCACCTGAACGCCCGAGCAACCCGACCAGTTTCGGCGCGGTTCGACCGCATGGGCAATCATCGATAATCAGTTTCGATAGGTCGCCGGTGCCGAAGCGCAGTAAACCCCAGTGTGGATTATGTAAAGGAGTTACCACTACCTCGCCTATCTCACCTGGCGGCAGTTGCTTGCCGGTGGCGGGATCAACAATTTCTGTCAAGTAGTCGTCCATGAGGTGCAGCCCCGATTTCCGGGAGCATTCGTATGCCAGGGCGCCGCCGGGTTCGGTTACGGCATAAGCCTGGAAGGTATCGATAAGGTATTCCCCTTCCATGACCTTCCGCACCGAAGGCGACAGCATTTCACCTGTGAACCAGGCTTTTTCGATGCTGAAATCTTTCCTGAAATCCCCACCAGCCTCTTCGACCCTCTTGATAATAGACACTAGATAACTGGGTGTGCCTACGAATGCGTTAACCTTGAGATCTTTCATAGTTTTAATGTGGATGTCGGTGTTACCGGCGCCGGCTACTACCACCGACGCGCCACAGTGGCGCAGACCCTCTTGAAACAAAGTGCCGGCTGGCGACAGGTGGTAGGTAAAGGTGTTGATGGCAACATCGCCTTTGCGGAAGCCCGCCGCCCAGAACGAGCGCGCAAACCATTCGATGCGTGACGAATGCGCTGGTTCGTACACCGGCCCGGGCGACACAAAAATGCGCTCGATTTCATTCAGATTGCCGATGTAATAACCGCCGTACGGAGGATCTTGCTTTTGTTGCTCGATGAGGTCGGTTTTGCGGGTTATGGGCAGCTTTTCAAGGTCGGCCGACGTCCTGATATCGGACGGCTTCAGCCCGGCAGATTGCATCATCGCCCTGGCAGCCGGAGCCCCACGATAGGTGCGGGCGACGGCCTTTACTAATCGGACGTCGAGATATGCCTGCCTTTCGGTGGTGGTCATCGATTCCAGTTTGTCGTAATGCTGTTCCATTTTTAATCCAAAATATACGAATTGCCCAGTAAACCGTCGGGCGACGCATGCGTCGCCCCTACAACCAGCGCTTACGCCGTTTATAATGTTTCACATCGCGGTAGCTCTTTTTCTGGCCTACGGCCGACAGGCCCATATAGAACTCCTTGACATCCTCGTTATTCTTAAGGAAGTCCGCTGTGCCGTCAAGGACTACCCGCCCGTTTTCCATGACGTAGCCGTAATGGGCGACGGACAGGGCGATGCGAACGTTCTGCTCAACTAGAAGCACCGATGTCTTCTGCTCCTCGTTGAAGCGCTTGATGATGGAGAATATCTCATCGACCATCAGGGGCGCCAGGCCCAGCGACGGCTCGTCCAGCATCATCAGTTTCGGACGAGCCATCATCGCCCGGCCGATGACCACCATCTGTTGTTCGCCGCCGGAAAGATAGCCGGCCGTGTTGTTGCGTAAAGCCCGCAGCCGAGAGAAATAGTTATAGACCATCTCCAGATCGGCTTTGACCGCTTTGCGGTCCTTCCGGTGAAAGGCGCCGACCAGGAGGTTTTCCTCGGCGGTCAGGTGCTCGAAGACCCTTCGGCCTTCCAACGCTTGGACGATGCCCAGCCGGCCGATGAACTCGGAGTTCTTCTTGTCAATGCACTCGCCGTTCCATTCGATGTTGCCGTCGGTGACTTCACCTTCCTCAACATGGAGCAATCCGGAAATGGCCTTTAACGTCGTCGTCTTGCCGGCGCCGTTAGCCCCAAGCAAAGTAACGATCTGGCCTTCCGGCACGCTGAGAGATACCCCGTGCAGGACGCGGATAACGTTAAGGTAGGCGACTTCGATGTTATTTATTTTGAGCATTTCAGGGGTTGGGAGGGGGCTTTGTGCCCCCTCCCTGATCTCTTCTTTCTACTTGAAACCGTAGTCAATATAAGGGGCGTCGATCCAACTGCCGATAGCGGTGATTTTACCGCTTTTTACCTGGTACAACTTCACAGTTTTACTAAAACGGTTATCCCCGATAGTGTATGTTGCGGGACCTTGCAATCCGCCGAAATTAAAATTGCTGATTTTCTTGAAACCGTTAGCCTCGACGAGCGCAGGGGTTAGGGCATTGCCACCGCCGGGACTGTTGGTGATGGCTTTGTTCAGAATTTCGGCGATGAGCAGTCCTTCAGCCCAACCGGTGATGTAATCCATATTATTGGCATCTTCAGGATGGTTCTTGGTCAGGTATTCGGTCATCTTTGCCATGGCGGGAACATTGTCACCCCAGGCCACGGTGGGATAGATGCCCCAGACGCCTTCAGCGGAGGCTCCAGCCAAGTTGACCATTTCGCTGGTGAACGAAGCGCCGCCACAGCCAATGGTAATGGCAGGCGTCATACCCAGGGTTGCTGCGTTTTTGAGAATGATGGCGGTCGGTGGCGGGGTGGAGGAAATGTAAATGACATCGGGGTTTTTAGCCTTGATACGGGTGAGACTCTCGAGTTCGTTACCTGTTGTCGAGGTGTGGCTTTCAACGGCGACGATTTCGATACCCAAGGTGGCAGCTCATTTATCGGCAGCGTCCTTGGCGCCCTGGCGGGTGGGATTATTGAGCAGGTGCAGCGCCATCTTGGGCTTGCCCGTGCCTTTCCAGATGTTGGCCATGTAGTACTTGGCGAAAGCTACCAAGTCATCACCGTAATCCGGGAACGACGCGTACTGATGCTTGGCCGGCTGGGTGATGTTGGGTGCGGAGAACACAGTGAAACCGGGCAGTCCTGCCTCGTTGGCGATGCCCATGACCGTCGTCATTTCGGCCGAGGCCTGGGTGGTAAACATGACGATGCCGCTGGAAGGCGAGATAAACTCGTTGATAATGGTCGTCTCATTGTTAGCAGTATACTGATCATCACGGAAAACTACCTGGATCTGGTGCCCCTGGACGCCGTTCAATTCAGTGTTGATGTATTTGATAGCATCTTGAACGCCATCACCCATCGGTTTACCTTTTGAAGCAGCTGCTCCGGTGTAAGGCGCCATGATGCCAACTTTAATCGGGTTTTTAACTGCCTGTGTGGTGCCGTTCGGGGAAGTTGTTTGCGTTCCGCCAGCGTTATCGCCGCAGCCGGCAGCCAGAACTGGGAGCCCAGCCACGACGATGCTCACCATTATGATGCCTATTCTATTAGTCCAGCTTTTCCCTTTCATTTACCCCTCCTCAATATTATGGATTGGTCGCCAGGCATTGCATCACATTTTCTCCTCCTGACTTCAGTATGAGAAAGGCCAGAGCCGGTAGGAGGCTTTGAAGAGGTTCCAGCGGTGTGCCAGACCTCGTGGCTCAAGCACCAGGAATAAAACGATGACAAGACCGAACAAGAACGGCCCCAATCCGGCAGTGAAACCGGACGGCAGGTTGCCGGAAAAAGTATTTTCCAAAATCGGCGAGATGTAGGTGACGCCCTGTTGCAGGAGGCGGATTAAGATAGCTCCCAAGATTGGACCCAGGGTGGTGCCGGCGCCGCCAATAATGATCATGCCGACGTATAAAATTGATTCGGTAATGGAAAACTGCTCTGTACTGACGAAGGTGATCCAATGGGCGGTCAGCGAACCGGCCACCCCGGCCAGGAAGCAGCCCATGAAGAAGGGCAGCAGTTTGTAGCGGAAGAGATTAATGCCCATGACCTCGGCGGCCAGGTCATTGTCGCGAATAGCCACGAACGCCCGGCCGATGCGCGTCCGCGCCAGGTTCTTAGCGAAAAACACTACCGCCACGGTAATGGTCATAATGAGGAAGAACAGGCTCTGGGGCGAGCGGAAGGTGATACCGAAGATTTCAGCCCGGGGCACAGTCATGCCAAGAAATCCGCCAGTGACGCTGTCCATGTGGCTGATAACCCACAGGATGATAATCTGCGCAGCGATGGTGGAGATGGCCAGGTAGAAGCCCTTAACCCGCAGCGAAGCTATGCCAAAAAGTATGCCGATGACACCGGCAAAAAGGCCGGCAGCGGGCAGCGCGATAAGGAACGGTAATTCCAGCTTGGCGGTCAGCACCGCCGAAGTGTAGGCGCCGACAGCGATGAAGCCGGCGTGACCAACAGAGAGTTGGCCACAATAGCCGGTGAGCAAGTTCAGACCTGTCGCCGCAACGATAGTGATACCGATCAGATTGACGACCCCCAGCCAATAAAAGGACAGCCATAGGGGCGCTGTAAAGAGGATCACCAAACCGATGAGCAGCAGTGCCCAATGGGTTTTAGTGCGGAAGATAGCCATGTCCGCAGCGTAGCTGAAGTTGCGCGTCCCGCAGGGTAGACCCACGCTAAATCCTCTCAATCCTTTCCTGCCCAAATAAGCCATACGGCTTAATGAACAGGACTATGATGATGATGATGAAGGGAATGACATCCTTGACCCCGGACCATGTGAGATCGGTCAAATAGCCGCCGCCTACGTTTTCTGCCAATCCGATGATTGGTCCGGCGACAATGGCGCCCAAGAATGAATCAAGCCCACCGAGAATGACCACTGAAAACGATTTCAGACCGGTTTCGACGAGACCGGTGGTGATACCACCGATGCTGCTCATCAGAACGCCGCCAATGGCGGCCAGTGCCCCGGCGAACATCCATGACACCGAGAAGATCCTGGTCACCGGAATGCCGCAGGCCCATACCGCCATCTGATCGTCGGCGGTGGCGCGCATGGCTACTCCGTACCTGTGATAACGGAAGAACAGGCTGACAAGGATAAAGAGAACAAGCGCGATACCCGCCGCCCACAGGTATTCCTGCGAAACCACAGCGCCGAAAATGTGCACCGGGTCATCCGGGATAAAGTCAGGCATAGCAGCGGTCGAGATGGGCCAGAACATGGCTACCAGGCCTTCAAAAATGAAGGCGACCCCGAGGGTCACGGTGATAAGGGAGAGTATTGGTTGGCCGATAAGCGGCCTCAGGATGACCCGCTCGAGAATCCAGCCCATGGCGGCAGCAGCGGCGATGGTAATCGGGAGCCCTACCCAGAACGGCATCCCGGCCTGCTGCATGGTGCCGTAAGCGATCCATGAGAAGAGCAGCACCATCTGGCCCAGGGCAAGGTTGGCAACCGAGGACGACTTCCAGATAAAGGTAAAACCCAGCGCGATAAGCGAGTATACTAACCCTACGGTGATACCGGTCAGGACGAACTGCATCAGGTCAGCCATTACAGTCCTCTCACCTTGATTGATGTCGTAACCACGCCCTTGCGCCCGTCGCGGTAAGTTACCGGCGCTTCAACGACGACCTCTTTATTCTCGCCGTACATCGCCTCGATGAGATCGGCATAGCGCTGGTACATGGCGCCGCGCCGCAGTTTCCTGGTCCGGGTGAGTTCGGCCTCGTCGGGGTCGAATTCCTTATGTAAAATAACAAACTTCCTGACCCGAGAATTCTCCGGCAGGAAACTGTTAACGCGGGCGATGTCTTTTGTCACCAGGTCGGCTATCTCTTTCTTCTGCGACAAATCAACATAGGTGGTGAAATTCAAATGGTTATTCTGCGCCCACTTCGAAACCATCGCGAAATCGATATTGATGATGGCCGAAGCATAATCCTTTTCTTTGTCACCGAGGACCATGGCGTCCTTGATGTAAGGCGAAAAACGAAGGCGGCCTTCAATGTACTGCGGGGCAAATTTTGCACCGCTCCTGAGTTCGCCCATATCCTTGAGACGGTCGAGGAAGATGATATGTCCCGCTTCGTTGATGTTGACCGCATCGCCGGTGCGGAACCAGCCGCCCGGGGCAAAGCTTTCCTTGGTCTTGGCCTCGTCTTTATAATAGCCGGAGAACATGCAGTCGGAGCGGACATAGAGTTCGCCCTCGCCGGTAAGACGTACCTCGGTATTGAGCGCCGGACGGCCGACGCTCTCGAAGGCGATGTCCCCCTCGCCATGTGAGGCGATAAATCCCGCCTCGGTCGAGGCATAGTTCTGGCGAAGTTCGATGCCGATGGCATGAATGAGCTTGAAGGTATCGAGCGCCAGCACCGATGAGCCAGTAACTGCCCATCGGACCCGCGACAGGCCAAGCTTGTCTTTGAGCGGGTGGAACATCAAGCCGTCCGATATCTTGCCAAGGGCTTTCCAGAAAGGCGATGGCTCCACTCCGGACAGCCGTGCCTCAGCCATCCTGTAGCCTACAGGCAACATCGCCTTATACGCCAATTTTTTGAACGGGTGGGCGTCCATCATCTTGACCTGGATTTCGGAGACGATGCCCTCCCACTGCCGCGGGCCGTAGATAGCAAAGTGGGGGCCAATCTCCCGGGTGTCTGAGGCGATGGTCTCGGGTTCTTCCGGGAAGTTCAACCGGGCACCGGAGAGAATGTGCGGGATTGTGGCAAAAAAACTGTCGCCGACCCAAGCGGCCGGGAAGTTTGAAATGAGGTCGCTCTTCTGGTCGAGGGGGTAACGGGTAACGAAGCCGGAGGCTGTGGAGATGAGCGCCTTATGGGTCAGGATGGCTGCCTTCTGCTGGCCGGTGGTGCCGGAGGTGTAGTAGATGAAGGCGGTATCCGTGGTCTTGATGCGGGACAGTTTTTCCTCAAATACGCCGGGGTAGTTTCTCTCGTAATCCTTGCCCAGTTCAATAACTTCCCGAAAGCCGATTAGCAAGGGGTCGTCGTAGTTCTTGAGGCCCTTGGGGTCCCAGTAAATGACCTTCTTAAGCTGCGGCGCCGCGTCCCGTATCTCCAGGAACTTATCGGCTTGTTCCTGGTCGTTGGCAATGGCAAATGATGCCCCGGAATGGTTAACAATGAACTTGACCTCGTCCGGCACGGCATCGACGTAAACCCCGGTGGGAATGGCCCCGGCAGCCTGGACGGCGAACTCGCCCCAAAACCATTCAGGCTCGTTATCGCCGATGATGGCTACGATGTCACCGGTCTTAATTCCCAGGCTTAAAAGTCCCAGTGAGAAATGCTTTACCGTTGTGTAATAGCTGCTCCAGGTGTAACGGTGCCACACGCCAAGGTTTTTGAAACACATCGCCGCCTTGTCCGGCCAGCGCTCGGCGTTTCGCTTGATCAGTCCCGGTATGGTCTGCGGCTCCAACCTAAAAACAACTCCTTAAAACAAAGACCACCTCCGCTTGGAGGTGGTCTTAAGTTTCGCCTTCTATTTGTTCGATTTTTAGTTCGTGTTCGACCCGCCCAAGCGCACTCTGGTGCGCTTGGTAAAGGCGAATGTATAGCCGAACCTGCCTTGAAACATGATATTGTACATTAGCACAACGATTAAAACCCTGTCAAATTAACTATGACTTTGGGACTAGGACTGCGAGATTCGCTTCCTTTTCAGGTAGGTAACCAAGGCTGAGCTTCCTAATGAAACCCCAAGTAAGACATTCAATACCATAACAACATTAGGATTGAAAAGTATCATCCACCACAACCACGTAACAGCTTGAACAACACTAATCGCCATTGCTACCAGAGGCCAATATTTCCCGCGTACGCGCAATAATCCAACGTATATTGGAATCCAACCGTAAAACAATAACAAAAAGTATACTTCGTCCATTCGGCTTAGATGGCCTTCAATGTCTAAGTTCTTTTCGTTTGCTAATCAGTTCACCTAGTTATTCTTCTGCCAGCATCTCCGCCAAATTCACCAAGGTGGACACGGGTACGCCGCTGCCACCCTTGGTGATATGGCCCTTCTCTTTTTCGCCGTAAGCCGTGCCGGCGATATCCAGGTGCACCCACGGCGTTTCGCCGACAAATTCACCGAGGAATAGCCCAGCGGTGATGGTGCCGGCCGGCCGCCCGCCGACGTTCTTGAAATCGGCATAGTCGCTCTTGTACTGCTCCTTGTATTCGTCGTAACCCGGTAACTGCCAGATACGCTCGCCAGCGGTCGCGCCGGCCTTGATGACTTTCTCAACTAGCGGTTGGTTGTTGGTGATAGCCGCGGTGGTGATGCCGCCGAGGGCAATGACGCAGGCGCCGGTCAATGTCGCCATGTCAATGATGGCCGCCGGCTTTTCCTTATTGATGTAGCCCAGGGCATCGGCCAGGATGAGACGGCCTTCAGCATCAGTGGAAATAACCTCAACGGTCTTGCCGGTGAACATCTTCAACACGTCGCCCGGTTTATAGGCGCCGCCGTCAGGCATATTCTCGGTGGCTGGCACCGCGGCGATGATGTTGACTTTGTACTTCAGTTTGGCGATAGCGCCCATGGCAGCGATAGTGGCCGCGCCGCCGCACATATCGAACTTCATGTCTTCCATTTTGTCGGCGGGTTTGATGGAAATGCCACCGGTGTCGAAGGTGAGCCCCTTACCGACCAGCGCCAGGTCCCAACCCTCGGCATCGCGGCCTTTGTAGCGCATGATGATTAGTTTCGGAGGGTTCTTGTCAAAAGAGGCCTTGGAGACACCCAGCAGCCCACCCATGCCCAGCTTTTCCATGTCGCGGCGCTCCAGCACCTCGACCTTGAAGCCCGATTCTTTGGCTACTCGCTCGGCGGTGTCGGCCATGTCCTGCGGGGTCATGAAGTTAGATGGCTCGTTGCCCATGTCCCGCGCCAGGGTCACGGCCTGGGCGACGGTTTCGCCCTTTTTTACGCCAGTGTCGAACTCATTCTTGTCGAGTTTAATTTCTGACAAGATGGAGAACGACTTAAGGTCGCCATAGTCCGCTTCATTCGTCAGGTGCTTCCGGAAACTGTAGCTGCCCAGGTAAGCCGCCTCGGCTGCCGCACGACCGATTTCCTTGGCTGTGAGGCCAACATCGGGCAAGGCCAAGGCGAGGTCAAGATTGTTCTTCCGCTGCAGGCAGCGGCAGGCGTCGGCTACCGCCGAGCGCAGCTTGGTGGCATAGAGGTCTTTCTTCTTTCCCAAACCCAAA
>CAZGRY010000039.1:0-11393 GCA_964528105.1 uncultured Dehalogenimonas sp. | reverse complement strand
TCATCTCCCACGCCCCGGCCCGCACCGGCAGCTACTTCCCCACCGTCTGGGAGTTTATCTTCACCCTCGGCCTGATCTTCGGCGCCATGTTCGCTTTCCGCCTGGCCGCCAAGTACCTGCCGCTCTTCTCCGAGCAGAAGTCCGGCATCCCCGAGGCCATTGCTAAAACCAATCCCGAGGTCGTGACGGCTTAACGCCTCCGACCGGGAATCGACGCACATAAGTGCGGGGAGCCTTCCAGGCTCCCCGCACTTTTTATTTCCGACCCTGCTGTAGCGGACCGGCGAACAATTCGATATCATGGCTAACGTCCCTCCTCATTGAGCCAAAAAGAAAGGAGCCCCTCGCGGGGCTCCTTTCGATTGTCGTTGGACTCGAAACGCCTAGATGTTGAACACCTTGACGTCATTGGTGTGCGGGTCGATGATGTGAACGCCGCAGGCGATGCAGGGATCGAACGACCGGATGATGCGTACCACGTTGATCGGATTGTTGATATCCGGCACCGGCGCGCCGATGAGCGCCTGCTCGTACGGGCCGCGGACGCCTTTTTCATCGCGAGGGCCGGCGTTCCAGGTGGAAGGCACCACCATCTGGTAGTTCTTGATGCGGTGGTTTTCAATCTCCACCCAGTGGCCCAGGGCGCCACGCGGGGCGTCCCAGACGCCGAAGCCCTTGGCAGCCCGGGGTACGGCTTTCTCATTCATACCGGCGATCGGCCCGGCCGTCCGCAATTCGATCAAGCGGTCGATCCAGGCGATGCCGGCGTCGATGATTTCCTTGGAGATCAAGGCGCGGCTCAGGTGGCGGGCTACCACGCCCTCGCGGCCGCCGGCCTTGAAGAAATCGACCAGAGCGGGGAACTTGTTGACCAGGCCGCGGGCTAAAGGCCCAACTTCCATGGTCTGCGAATTATAGCGGGGCGATTTGAAGAAGGAATACGCGCCGGTCTTGTTGAGGTTAAACTCGGTAACGCCGACCGAAGGATGTAGCGCGGTCGGGCTGTTGGCGGGATAGTTGTACCAAGAACTGGTCACCGACTCGGTTATCTTGGAAAAGTCCACCGGGCCGATGGTCAGCCCGCTGGGATCCGCCAGCGACGCGCGCGGCGCGGTAGAGGTGATGACGCCGCCTTTGAACATGGGATTCGAGCCACCGAAAGAGGTGTCGCCGGCGGCGGCCGACGGGCTTTGTGGCAGCATGGGGTAGGCCAGGTAGTTGCCGGAGGTAGCGCCCAGGCCAATCTTGGCCAGCGGGAACAGCGGGCCGGTACCAACGGCGAGGACGTCCGGCAGGTAGACTTCGTCTACAAATTTCTTCTGCTCCATCCAGAGGTCGCGGAAGGCGACGAGCTGCTCCCGGGACGGGGTGGCCACACAGCCGCCAACGGTCACCGTGTTGGGATGGGGCTGGATTCCGGTGATATAGGCTAGCATCTTCTGAGACTTGGCCTTCATCTCCAGCGCCTTGATGTAATGGGACACTAAAGTGGTGACCGTCGTCGGATCATTCACCGAGAAGGCATCCGGCTCGTAGCGCGGAGTAAACGGTGAGGTATCGCCGCGGGTAACAAGGCCGACGACTTTGCTCTTCACGGCTAGCAGCCCCGGGTCGCTGCCGTTATACTTGGCGACGGCGAGGATATCGATGTAATCGAGCGCCGACAGAATGTAAAAATGGACATAGTGGTCATGGACGTAATAACCGGCGCAGAACAGGTTGCGCAGGAGACGTCCGGCTTCGGTCATTTCGATGCCAAAAGCGTTTTCCATAGCCTGGGCCGAGGCGATGGCATGAACGCCTTCGCACACGCCGCAGACGCGGCTGGTGACGTAGGGCGCATCCCATGGATCCCGGCCTTTGAGCAGCACCTCAAAGCCGCGGGCCATGGTGCCGGCCGACCAGGCATCGGTGACCACGCCGTTCTCGACTTCGACTTCGATCCTCAGGTGGCCTTCAATTCGCGTTAACGGGTCAACGACAACTCGGGTCATTTTATTCTTCCCTCTCTAATATATTCTCGATCTCAGGTTCCGTTCTTCGGACTATACCCCGAAATCGAAGTCGTGAGCGTACAGCGGGCTGGTCTCATTGTAGAACTCCGGCTGGGAGCAGGCGACGCAAGGGATACTGCTCTGGATGCAGTAGCTGGCGCGGTTGTTCCACAGCCGTTCCCAGCAGTCCTGGTAGGCAATAGGACCCTTGCATCCTTTGAGAATCAAGCAGCGGCCCTGCTGTGCCGGGTTGCCCAGGTCGGTAACGAAGCGCCGGGCTTCGAACTGGCCGCGGCGGGTGCAGTTGTCATGCTGCAGCTTGCCGTAGAAGGCCAGCGGCCGGTTGAAGGCATCCAGCGCCGGGGCTTTTTTGAAGGTCAGATAGTAAACGATGGTCGCCACCAGCCGTTCGTTGTGCAGCGGGCAGGTCGGCAGGTTGATCACCGGCTTGGGTCCGACAGCGGCATCGAACAGTCCATGCTTCTGGGTGCCGCGGAACAGGTAGCCTACGGAATCGGTCGGGCCGGAGCGGGGAATGCCACCGAAGGACGAGCAAGAACCGACGCAGACGATGACCGCAGCATTCTTGGCGGCGGTGACCACGATATCCTTGAACGTCTTGCCGCCGATGGTGCAGAACTTGCCGTTCTCGGCCATCGGGATGGCCCCGTCGATGGCCAGGATATAGCCGCCCTCGGCAATAGTCTTGGCAAGAGCTTCCTCGGCCTGGTGCCCGGAAGCGGCCATGGCGGTCTCGTTATACCGCAGCGAGATGGTATCGAGCAGGAGGTCGGAAGCCGCAGGTTCGAGGTTATTGAGCAGGGACTCGACGCAGCCGGTACAGGCCTGTCCGTCAATCCACACCACAGCCGGCTTGGCTGCCTGCTGTTCCAGCGCTTCCACCATCTGGGGGGTCAGCGCCTGGCTCAAGCCGAAATAGGCGGCGGTCATGCCGGCGATCTTGATGAAATCCCGGCGGTCCACTCCCGGTTGGTTCAGCCCAAATATGTCCATCTTTTACTCCTCAAAGCAGGGGCTGTTTCCACGCCCCGTCATACTTATTTCGGTAATCGTTCAGGAAGCTACGGAGTCGTCTTCAGGTAACCCGCCAGCAGGTCCCTGCGGTCCGGGGTCAGGTCCTTGCCAGTCATATGGGATGAGATAAAGGCGCTTAATTGCGCTTGGGTGCCGAAATTGACGATCTGGGCCGGTGTGATGTTCGGGCCGGCGAGTCCGCCCTGGCGGACCGAGCCGTGGCACAGGGAGCAGTTGCTGGCATAGACCACAGCCGGATCGGTGCTGAACACCGGGGCGTTGGTTGCCGGGGGTTTGGAGTTGGTTTTCAAGTAGTTCGCCAGGGAGTTGCGCAGCGGTTCGGCCATGCCCACGCCTGTGAAGTGAACGCTGACGAAGGTGGCGATGAAACTGGTGCTGTAACTACTGACATCGGTTAAGGCCTTAGCGACTCCGCCTTCGCGGTTGACGCCGTGGCACGAGGCGCACTTGCTGGAGAATAACAGCGCCGCATCTACTCCAGCGACGGTGGGCAGCAGCGCCGACGAAGGCGTGGTCGTCGGCGGTGGCGAGACAGTCCCTGTGGTCGTCGGTTCAGTTGTCTTGGTACAGGCGCCCAGAACTGGAACTAACAACAGCACAACCACGAGGAGGATGGTGGTAGAAACGCCACGCTTTTTCATCATTCATTTCTCCTGGCTTAATTTTTTACCTGATTAGAGTGACTTCAAAATAACCCGCAAGGTCCGAAAGCCAATGCCCGGCGCGATGTCGAAACTTGCCTCCTGCAGCAAGCCATAAAAAAACGGTTGGCCAAGGTAATTACTTGAACGCAACACGTCTCTATCTGTTTGCTCTCCTTTCCAAACCGGGAGGCGCCAGCGTTTCCACCCTGCACCCTTGGAGCCTTCCGACTCACCGGTCCCACTGCCATAACATCAATCAGTCTTAGGCTAACAGGACTCGAAGAACTCCCGCCTCACGGCGACAGCGACAGGATTCTAACACCAGAGTATTAATACTGTCAATGCAAGATTAGACCGCTGGATAATTGTCTAAAGTCACCGCTTGTGATGAGCTGGTGACCCCTGCATCGCTACCACGCCGCCGTTCCGGCTATCCCGGCGGCACCGGTTCGGCCACCACCCGCAGCAGCATTTTATTGAAGGAACCGCGCCGCAGGCTGCCGGCAAAGCCGAGCACATTTATCTTTCTATCCATGGTACCATTATATCCCCGCTGCCGTATCATCAAATAAGGGTTCCGGCATGAGCCAATCCGTTATGGCGACCGTCAAACACGGCTCTGGGGATGACGAACGGGGATTCTACGTCTTGGCGCAGTACTTGATGACCTCGGCGAAGTTGGCGATGCGCGTCCGGTTGTTGCTTTCCATCAGGCCGTCGTAGGTCAGCGTCAGCCACGGCTTGCGGTGGGAGGCAGAGAATTTCTCGGCCATAGCGGCCACGATGCCGCCGGGCATGCAGCCGTGGGGCATGACCGAAATGACCCCGGCGAAAGCCTCGTTTTCCAGCCATTCCAGCCCGGAGCCGATGGACACCACCGCCTCGCTGCCGCACCGAGGTGAAAGATATTGCTCTGATTTCGACAGGACTTCTTCGATGGGTTCATCGTGGATACCGTCGCCTCCCACTTCGATGGAGGCCTGGTTGCGCCGGTAATCGCCGTCCAGTACGCGGTAACGGAGATAGCTTTTCAGCAGCTTGCCGTAACGCCGGAACCTTAGATTGTCCTCGTGGCTGCGGTAGAGGATGTAGCGGATCCATTCGCCCATCGGCGAAACGACCACCTCGAGGCCGGCGGCCTCGCAGTTGCGCACCAGTTGGGCGTTGGCGAAGGGGTTGGACCGCAGGTAGATCTCGCCGTTGATGCCGACCAGGGGTCTTCTGGGCAGCGCCGGGTCGACGATGCCCTGGAACTCCGTCGCGGCTTCTTTGAGGACAGGCTTCAGGTCAAGTTTACCCCGCGCCGCTTCGGTGAGCCTTCGCAAATATTCTTCGAACAAGGCATCAGCCGCGCCCGCCTGTCTCTGGTACGGACGGGTCCGCCATAGCAGTTTTTCGAGGGCGTCGGCGGCAAAGACGGCGTTGGCCGCCCGCCTGGGGAAATCCTTGCCGAGGTTCATATCGTGATAGGCCTTGTTGGAAGTGGTCGATCGGATGGGAATGTCGTAACCCGCCTGTTTCAGCTCGATACCTTGCTCCAGCGCGTACTTGCCGAAGCGGCATGGGCCGTAGGCACTGGCCATGACCAGTTCGGATTCGGACACTTCTGCCGGGTTGTCCTCGCAAAACTTAAGGAAGTCGCCCAGGGTGAGGCGGTACGGCAGGCACTCGGTGCCGGCGGTCAGGCGGTTGGCCTGCTGTAGGCTGCGCTCGTCGGTCTCTGGCAGCACCGTAACCTTGGCACCCTCGGCCCCGATGGTCCCGGCCAGCACCTTGATGAACGGAGCCATGTAGGGCAGGACGAAGGTCTTTGAGGTCGGTTGGATGGGCGTGGTCAGGCGTCGGATGTCGGACGCCCGGACTGCGCGGTCGCCCGTTGCCGCGGAATAGCCTTTGATGGTGTCGACGAATGCTTCCAGCCGGGTGATGATGCCGGCCTCGGCGGCGTGCTCGTCCAGTTCGAGTTGCCCCAGCGGCTTGCCGCCCATGACGTCTTCCAGTACCGGCAAGATAAATGAGTTGGGGCCGCAGCCGAAGTTGGTCAGCATCAAGCCATAGAGCTGGGGGTTTCTGGCAATGATGACCGCGGCAGCGATGAATTTAGCCTCGTACGACCAGTACGGCCGGTCGGTGTATTCGTTGATATCGACCGAGTCCAGGGGCAGGCAGTCCAGCGGTATCGGCACCACGCCAAGCTGGGCCAGCGTCTCGGCGATGCCCAGGTTGGCGCCGGAGTCGCCCGACATGTAGGACCGGGTGATCAGCACGACGCCCGGTTTGCCGCTGCCTTTAAGGCTATCCAGGACTTTGGCGCCGAAGGAATCGCGTTCGGCCTCGAACCGGCGCTGGGCGGCGATGCCGGCCAGGGCAGCCTGCCGGGCTTTGGCCGGGCTGGCCTCAAGCTCCCGGGCAGTACGGCTCAGGTTGGCGATGACTTCATCGTCGCCCAGGCTGAAATCCAGCACCGGCGACAGCAGTTTTTTACCCAGGCCGAGGACCTCGCGGATGATGTAGGGCGAAGCCTGGACCAGCGGGCAAGCGTATTTCTGGTTCTCGTCGCCTTCCTTGACGCCGAGCCTGATGGCGCTGGGGAAGAGGATAAAATCGGCCTTATCTTTTACCGCAGCGGTGTGGCCGTGCAGCAGCTTCATCGGGAAGCAACTGTCGGTATAGGCCAGTTCCACCGACTGCTCGATGATCTTAGAGGTGGTCTTGGAGGATAAAATGACCCGGGCATCGAGGGCGTTCAAAAAGCCCAGGAGCAGCGGCGCCAGGTCGTGGACTAAAAGCGCCCGGGGAATGCCGACGGACGGCCCCTTCCCTGCCCCTTCCCGATACTCCTTGAACAGCAGCCGCTCCCGATCGTCGAACGCGGTCGGCACCTTGGCCCGGTCGGTCCGGGCGTCGTAGCGGTCGCACCGGCTGCCGTAGAAGGACAGGATGCCGCCCGGCAGCTTCATCTGGGTGATGCTGCAGTTATTGTCGCAGTGATAGCACGGGAAATTGGTCAGGTTGCAGCTTGAGTCGATCAGCGTTTGGAAGCCCTTGAACGCCGAGGTTTGCCCGGGGACGGCGTTGTCCCTGGCTACAAGGGCCGCGCCCATGGCGCCGCTGACCTCCCGGTGCTCGGCGACGGACAGAGAGTGCTCCGGCAGTTGCGCCTTGAATGCGGCAACGACTGCCTCGTTGTAGAACACGGCGCCGGTCAGGATGATGCGCCGCCCCAGCTTGCGGTGGCCGACCACCTTGGACAGGTAATTCTTGGCGATGGCGTTGGCCAGCGAAGCGGTGATCACCGGCAGCGGCACGCCGTCCTGCTGCGCCGAAGTAATCGACTGGCTCATGAAAGCGGCGCACCGGGCGCCCAGGTCGATGGTGTAGGGTGCGGTGAAGGCCAGCCGGGCGAAATCGCCGTTGGTCACCCGCACCCCCAACAGGTCGGCCAGTTCATCGATGAAGCTGCCGGTGCCCGCGGCGCAGGCCTTGTTCATCTGGCAATCGATGACCACGTCGTTGCGCTTCAGAACCAGCTTGGAGTCCTGGCCGCCGATCTCGATGATATCAGCCTCGGCGTCGATGACCGCGGCTGCCCGTGTCTGGGCAGTGATCTCGTTTTTAATCAGGTCGGCGCCGACAAAGCCGCCGACCAGGTAGCGGCCGGAGCCGGTGACGCCGGCGCCAGCGATGTCGACATTCCCGGCGCCCCTGTCAAGCAGTTCGGCCATGACCCGCTTCACCGCGTCCACCGGCCGCCCGGCGGTCATTAGATAGGTCTTGGCGATAATTTTTCCGGTCTCGGCGTCCAGGATGACCGCTTTGGTGCTGGTGGAGCCGACATCAATGCCCAGGTAGCCCCGGCAGGGCTCGGTGATCGCCGGCGACCCGGCGGGCGCCGGGGTATCGCAGCGCTCCAGCTTCGGCGTCATGAAATAGCTTCTTTGATTCTCGGAGGCAGGGATCAGCCCGACCTTCGAGCGGTGTTCCCGCGACATCAGGGCGGCGCCCAGGGCTTCGGCAAAATGGCCATCTTCCGGAACCTTAACCGAGACTTCACGGCCGTTGCGGCTCGAAAGGACGCCGTTTAGCGCCCGGATCACCGCGCCGTTGGCAGCCACGCCGCCGACCAGGTACACCGGTTCCTCGAAAGGTCCCTTTTTCAGGGAGACGATCATCCGCGCGATGCTCTCGCACAAGGCGTACAGAATGGCGGGCAGCGACACGCCCTTTTGCTGCAGGTGAATGATGTCGCTCTTGGCAAAAACGCTGCAGCGGGCGGCGACCCGGGGCGCCGGACCCTGCTGTTCCAGGGCGGTGCGGGCAAAATCGTCCATGGTGATGCCCAGCCGGTAGGCCTGCTGCTCCAGGAAGCGGCCGGTGCCGGCGGCGCACAGCGGGTTGGACACCACTTTCCACGGCTTGCCCAACCCGTCTTCCAGGCTGATGACCAGCGATGTCTGGCCGCCGATGCCGATGATCGTCCTGGCGTCGGGGTGGCCGTGGAGTACGCCCGAGGCTGCGGCCAGGGGGCTGGAATACTCTCCCCAACCCCACTCGACGGGGATGATGCTCTTGCCCGAGCCGCAGGCGGCGGCCCCGGTGACCTCGCCTGCCTGCTCCAGCCGTCCGAACAGCGCGTTGACCGCCAGGCGGGCGTCGAAGATGATCTTCTCCACGTCGTGCTTGACGACCCGCCCAGCCTCGTCGATGAGACAAAGCTTGACGTTGACCGAGCCGATATCCAGTCCGAGATAGTAACCCATAGCCCGGCAATTATCCTGAAAAAACCGTCGCTTGGCAAATCTGGCTTTACGCAGATTGAATCGAAGATTTTAGGCTGAAACGTTAGGAGGCGACTGGTTTTCCGGCCGCTTCCTTATTTTGAACTTAAAACCTTGATTTGGTTTCTATGGTCGTCCGTTGGTGTTCTCTTCAACGCGGCTCGATCGGTTTCGGCTATAAAGCCCCGCAACCCATCTCGTCACCACCATCAAATTTTCCGTCACCGGTCCAGCAGGGGCTGATACCGCCGCTGGTGGTGCCAGCTTCATGATAAGACCCTGACGGTTTGTTTACTTTGGCCGCTCGACAACAAGTCTTCGGTTCGGCCAGCCAGGCCAGGACGATCAGCGTCGCGGCCAGGATTAGCAACCACATATTGTGCCTCCTTAGGTTGATAAGGAAAGCATAAATCACAAGCAGCCCCGGCGAATCGGCGGTTCGGAGGGATTTCGGATGCCCGTTTGAGGGGTTTTTCTTTGGCCGTTTGGCCAGGCTTTTCGATAATTGATCGAGAGCGGCATCGAACGCACTGCCACGGCCGTCCGGCAGTTCTTCAACGCCCGCTGACAGCATCGACCGGCACCGGTCGCGCCGGTCGACTCAGCCAGTCCCGCCCGCCGCGCAGCACGCAGAAAATACCAGCCAGGATGACCAGGCCGCCGATAATCTCGGCGGCGCTCGGCCATTCGCCGAGGATGACAATGCCCAGGAGCGTCGCGCCGACCGGCTCGCCCAGGATAGCCACCGATACCAGCGTCACCGGCATGACCCTGGCCGCCAGGTTCAGGCTAGTGTGCCCCACCAGTTGCGGGATGACCGCCAGCAGGACCAGCATCAGGTAGGTTGTCCCGGAAAACCCGGTGAAGCTTTCGCCAGCGATGATCGCGGACACCAGCAGTATCACCGCCGCCACTCCGTAGACCGCCGGCAGGTAACTGGCCGCGGCGATCTGGTTCCGCACCGCACGGCCGATCATCAGGTATGCCGCCGCTAGCAGCCCGGCCACGAGGGCCAGGGCGTTGCCGAGGAAAACTTCCGAGCCGAACGACAACTGCCCTCGGCTGACGATAGCGACTCCGGCCAGGGCAATGAATATACCAAGGGCGGAAAGGCGGCTCAGCTTTTCCTTCCACAAGAAATAGGAAGCCAGGGCTACAAAAACCGGGTTAGCCGTCACCAGGAAGACCGAACTGGCCACCGATGTGTATTCCAGCGATGTAATCCAGAGGACGAAATGGGCGGCCAGCAGCGCGCCGGCCAGGGCCACCAGGAAAATGGTACGCCGGGGAAGTCCTCTGAACGAAACGATCACTCGACTTAAGGTGAAGGGCAGGATTAAAAGCGAGGCGATGGCTAGCCTGCTGGCCGCAATGACCACTACCGGTGCCTCGGCCAACCTGATGAAAATGGCGGCAAATGACACGGCCACGGCGCCGATAAGCAGCAGCAGGCCGGGTTTCAGGTTCAAACGCGGTGCCCCCAAGTCACCTTGGGTATGATAGCATGCGTCAGCTCTGGCAATCGAGTCGCCTTTAGGAAGGTCGGCACGCGATATGCCGATGTCCCCGGTTATCCATTAAAGATTTGCCGGGGACATCTTATCAGTTTTGATCTGCTACCGAATTGAAGCCAGCTCAAGGTCTATTCTGGATTTCTTTGACCCATTTAGCGATCTCTTTCCATTTTTGCTTTTCATACAGTCGGGTGCTTTGTTCTTCTCTCGATGCCAGATAGGTTAACTCATTTTGCAGCTTCCGATAGCTTTCCAATCTGGCGGGGTCAAGCTCACCTTGTTCGATGGCAGCCATGACCGCGCAGCCCGGTTCCCCATTATGGTTACAATCGGTGAAACGGCAGTCCTCCGCCAGCATTTTGATGTCCTGGAAGGCTCCCTGCAGATCGTCCTCTCCGGCCCACATCTGGATCTCCCTCATTCCCGGCGTGTCGATCATGACACCGCCCGAAGGCAGAAGGATGAGTTCCCGCCTGGTCGTAGTGTGCCTGCCCATCTTGTCGTCCTGGCGGACCTCTCCAATCTCCTGTTTCTCTTGGCCAAGCAAGGCATTAATCAGCGCGGACTTTCCTGCCCCGGAAGAACCTAAAAAGGCAACTGTTTTTCCTTTGGTCAGGTAATTCCTGAGCGCATCCAGGTTTGTCCGCTCTTTGGCGCTGACGGCATGGATGGAGATGCCGGGCGCAATATCCTCAACGTTCCCGATGATCTTTGCGACATCCGGGGAGAGGTCAACCTTATTAAGAACAACGACCGGCGTGGCTCCGCTGCTCCAGGCCAGCGTAAGGTAACGCTCGATCCGGCGAATGTTGAAACTCCTCCCGCCGTCGAGGCCGCTGACGATGAATACGGTATCTATATTAGCCGAAACGATTTGTTCCTTAGTGCCTTCGCCTGCTGCTTTCCTGGAGAACTTGCTGTATCTAGGAAGTACGCAGTAGATGATGCCTTTCTTTTCGCCAACCAGGGGTTTAAACACTACCCAATCTCCAACCGCAGGATATAACTTCTCAGCCTCCTCTTGATGACGCATTTTACCGGCAATTCCCGCCGTAAAAACGCCGTATTCACAATAAACCTGGAAAGAATTCTTGGATTCTGAGATGACCCTTGCCGGTATCGCGTCAGGGTTATTCATTTCCTGAATGTGTTCCTGGAAAAAAGGACTCCAGCCAAGTTCTTCAAGGTTATTTGGCTGAAAATCAGTAGTTTCGTGATCCATTGGTATTCTCCTATTTTCAAAGTAAGGTAATAGATTAAACGGAAATTCCCAACAAAAAACCGCGGTCTTTCACCCCGCGGCCGCTTTAACCTTACTTCTCAAAAAGAAAAAGCCGTTCCCGGTGGAACGGCCAGCAATCATTTCAATAAGGATGAAGTGTGCTGTTTAGCATAACACTGCAGGGG
>CAZGRY010000038.1:0-12122 GCA_964528105.1 uncultured Dehalogenimonas sp. | reverse complement strand
CGAACACTTAGATGGTGAAGGTGATGATGGGCAGGAAGGACTCGGGAGATATGTAGCCGACAAAGTTAGCGAACAGCGCGCCGCCTAGGCCGGCCATGGCCGAGCCGATCATGAACACCTGCGCTTTATACTTGATGCGGTTCTTGCCGATGGCGTCTGCGGCGATCTCGTCCTCACGTAGGGCGCGCATGATTCGGCCGTAGGGCGAGTTGGCCAGGTACTGTAGCAAGAAGAAACAAGCGACTAAAACGCCGGCGACCAGGGCGAGGTTCAGAAGCAGCCCCAGGGAGAAGTTACCCGCGGCGAAAGATGGTGGCACCGGCATACCCCAGACGCCGTTGGCCAGCCAGTCTTCGGCCTTGATGAAAATCCTCAGAGTTTCGCCGAAGGTCAGGGTGACGATGGCCAAATAATCCTCGCGCAGGCGGATAGCCGGCAACGACACCAGCAGGCCGAAGAGTGAGGCGATCACCGCAGCAAGGATGATGGCCAGTGGCCATGGTACCCCGGCCTCGACCAGCAGGGCAAAGCCGTAAGCCCCGAGCATGAAGTAGGCCACCTTGCCGAAGCTGGCCAAGCCGGTATAGCCGTACTCGGCATTAAGCGACAAGGCCACGATGGCGAAGATGCCGACATAGACCAGGGCGTTTAGGCCGTATATCAGTATCGGATCCATCTAGTTACCCTTGAACGCTTTCGCCAAACCCTGTGGCCGGAAGATGAGAACCCCAATCAGGATAACGAAGGGGATGGCCATACGGTACTCGGTGGAAATGCCGGCCTCGGCCAAAAGGACGACGCCGACGTTCTCCGCCAGGCCGATAATCACCGCGGCCACCATGGCGCCGTAAAAACTGCCGATGCCGCCTAGCATGGCGACGGCGAAGGTTGGCAACAGGATATCCCAGCCGAGGTACGGTGATAGGCGTGTCTCTACGCCGCGGAATAGCCCAGCCACGCCAGCCAGACCGGCGGATACGAACCATGTTATCACCAGGACTTTGGTGGTGTTGATGCCGGAAGATAAAGCCAGCTTGGGATTAGATGCCGTGGCACGGATAGCTTTGCCGATTTTGGTCCGTGTCATCATGAAATGAAGCCCGATACCGACGGCAATGGCGCTGATGATGAGGATAATCCAGTTGAGACTGATAATCAGTGGGCCAATGTGATAAACCGGCCAGACGATGGACAGGGTGAGTGGCGAAAAGCCCCAGATCTCGCCGATGGTGTGGCGTAGGATGAAGCCCAGGGCCATAGACGCGACCATGAGGTGGATCAGGCTTGCGCCCTTGTCGGACAGCGGCTTGAAGATGCCGCGGTAGGACAGGTAGCCGACGAGGCCGGCGACGATGAAGGCGGCGACGAAGGCCAGGGGCAGCGGCGCGCCAAGTTGCTCCGTGACTAAAAAGCCGATGAAGCCGCCGAGGGACATGATCTCGGCGTGGGCGAAATTGGGGAACTTGGCCAGCCCGTACACCAGCGTCAGCGAAATGGCTGAGATGAGGTACAGGCTTCCGGTGACTGCCGAGTTAAATAGAATCTGAGCCCAGTTCAAATCCTGTCACGCTGCGGGGAAAAATCCGCGTAAATATAGCAGATTTACCCTTGGCGTGGCAATTTCAGGCCGTCACTCCGAAAATCGCGACCCTTCGACTTGCATTTGTCACCTGTCGCGGAGCTATTGCCCTTATTAGAGGATTGACGCCGTGGCGTGTTGGTATTAGAATAGTTATGTTAGGAAGTAATATCGGGAGACTGAAAAATATGCCTATCTACGAATATCGCTGTATGGACTGCCGCAAGAAATTCGACCTGCTGCGCCCGATGAGCCAATCCACCGAGCCGGCGGAATGCCCGACCTGCAAAGGCCAGGGCAAGCGCATCGCCTCCACCTTCATGGCCAAGGGTTCCGGCGGCGAGAGCATCGGCGGCGGGGGCGGCTGCACCAGCTGCTCATCCTCATCCTGCGGCTCCTGCCACTAGTCTAAAAACCTTAGCACCGTCTTAAGAAGCAGCCTCAAAGAGGCCGCTTCTTTTATTACCAACTTCCGCCCGCCGCAGCCTAGAATAATGTGGTAATGGCTGAAAGCTACAAACATCATCACCCGGCTGCCGGCGGCGGGCATGATATGCCTCAGCCGATGCCTTCAATGTCTCCCGAGCACGACGGCCATCACCCGCCCCCCGCCGCCCCTCACGCCGGCCATAAAATGCCGGGAACCATGCCGGGCATGGATCACACGAAAATGGGCGGCGGCCGCCACGCCGGGCACTCCACCGCCGATTTCGCTCGCCGTTTTTGGATATCCCTCGTTGTTACCGTTCCTATCCTCATTCTCTCACCGTTCATCCAGGAAACCTTCGGCTTCAGCCTTTCCTTCCCAGGAGACGATTATGTCCTCTGGGCTCTCTCCGCCTTCGTCTACGTTTACGGTGGCTGGCCGTTTCTGACCGGCCTGAAACGGGAGCTGTCCGAGCGCAACCTAGGCATGATGACACTGGTAGCCATGGCTATCTCCGTCGCCTTTTTCTATTCCTCCGCCGTGACCCTCGGCCTGGAGGGTGAGGTCTTCTACTGGGAACTGGCCACTCTGGTGGATATCATGCTGCTGGGGCACTGGATCGAGATGCGCTCCATCGCCGGGGCTTCAAGAGCCCTCGAAGAATTGGCCAGGCTGTTGCCCGCGGCGGCTCACCGGCTCACTACCTCCGGCCAGGCTGAGGACGTGCCGATCGATCAGCTCGTAAAGGGAGATCGGGTGCTGGTCAAGCAGGGTGAGAAAGTGCCGGCCGACTGCGAGGTCATCTCCGGGCAGAGCGCCGTCGATGAATCGCTGTTGACCGGCGAATCGGTGCCGGTGGAGAAAACCGCCGGGGCGAAGGTTATCGGCGGGGCGGTCAACGGAGAGGGGGTGCTCACCATCTCCGTCACTGGCGCCGGCGAAGAATCCTACCTGTCCAGGGTAGCCAGGCTGGTCGCTGCGGCCCAGCAGTCCAAAAGCCACAGCCAGGATACTGCCGACCGGGCGGCGCGCTGGCTGACCATCATCGCCCTGAGCGCCGGGCTGGTGACCCTGGCCGGATGGCTGTGGCTGTCAACCGAACCAGCCGTCTTCGCCGTGGAGCGCATGGTCACCGTCATGGTCGTCACCTGCCCCCACGCCCTGGGCTTGGCGGTGCCGTTGGTCATCGCCGTGTCCACCGGGCTTTCCGCCCGGAACGGTTTGCTCGTCCGCGACCGGAACGCCTTCGAGCGCGCCCGCAGCATCGACGCCGTGGTCTTCGACAAGACCGGCACTCTGACCGAGGGCAACTTCGGGGTCTCCGACGTCGTCATCCTCGATCAACAGTACAGCCGCGACGAACTTCTGAAATATGCCGCGGCCGTCGAGAGAAACTCCGAGCACCCTATTGCCCGGGGAATTGCCGGGGCTTCGCCGGAGCCCTACAAGGCGTCCGATTTCAAATCGTTAGCCGGCCGCGGGGCGCAGGGCATGGTGCAAGGTCGTGAGGTCATTATTGCCAGCCCGCTCTACATCGAGGAACTCAAGCTCGAATATGATCGCATCGCGGTCGAAGGGTTGCTCAAGCAAGGCAAGACCGTTGTTTTCGTCGTCATCGGCGGCGCCGTGGCCGGGGTCATCGCCCTGGCCGACGTCATCCGGCCGGAATCGCGCCAGGCCGTCGCCGCGCTGAAAGCCATGGGCAAGCGGGTGCTGATGATGACCGGCGACCGCCAGGAAGTGGCTAGGCAGGTGGCGGTGGAGTTGGGTCTCGACGAGTATTTCGCCGGGGTGCTACCCGAGGCTAAAGTTTCAAAGATCAAAGAATTGCAGGCAAGGGGACTCTCGATCGCCATGACCGGCGACGGCGTCAACGACGCCCCCGCCCTGGCGCAGGCCGACCTGGGCATCGCCGTCGGCGCCGGCACCGATATCGCCATCGAGACCGGCGACATCGTCCTGGTACGCTCCAGCCCGCTGGACGTGGTACGCATTTTCGAGTTGTCGCGGGCTACCTACCGCAAGATGGTGCAGAACCTGGCCTGGGCCATTGGCTACAACGCTATCGCCATTCCGGCGGCGGCCGGTGTCTTTGCCGCCTGGGGACTGGTGCTGTCGCCGGCGGCGGGCGCCGTGCTGATGTCGGCTTCGACGGTGATCGTGGCGGTCAACGCCCGGCTGCTGCGGGCGCACTGAAACTAACTTGGAAGGACATTCTGGCGTTATACTGAACGTGGGGGGCGCTAGTATCGCCCCGGAATTAGGGAGGGATATATGAAAAAGCATTTTCTGGTTCTTGCGGCGGTATTACTCACGATAATTGCGCTGGCTGGCTGCGGCGATAGCGCGGCTTCTCCCAGCCTCGGCCAGAAGTTCACCCTGAAGGTTGGCGAAACTGCCACCATCGTCTCCGAGGGGATTAAGCTGCGGTTCGATGATGTCATCTCGGATTCCCGCTGCCCCTCGGACGTCCAGTGCATCCGCGCCGGCGAGGCGGAGGTCAGGCTCATCGCTACCCTGGCTGGAGTGGACACGGCGCTCGTCCTGGTCGAGCAGGGCTTGACTTCGGGCCTTAACGTAGTAGATTATAAGAATTACACTATCGAGTTCAGGCTGACGCCCTACCCGGTATCGACCAGGCAACTGACCGATGCGGATTACCGGCTGGAACTCACGGTGACTAAAAGCTGAGGCGGAAACATGAAATATTACGTCACCGGTCACCAGGTCATCCCCGGCGCCGGCCACACCGACCAGGTCAACTACCTGCGCGCCGCCAAGGCATGGGTGAAACGGCACAAAGACGCCGGCCAGCTCGAGGCTGTGTATTCCTTTGCCGACGGCGGCGGCGTGTTCATCATCAACACCGACAGCCATGCCGATCTGATGAAGCTGCTGCTGACTTTCCCCCTGGCCCCTCTCACCCAATGGTCGGTGCGGCCGCTGCTGGATTTCGAAGAAAGCTCCGATATCATCATCAATACGCTTAAAAACTTCACCTGATACCTTTCTCCTTCGATAGTGAAAGCCCCGCCTGAGAGTGGGGCTTTTTCGTTGGTATCGACATCCGTGAACTTAACAAGAAATTGATAAAGATTTTGTTGCCAATATATAAAACATGAGCTATACTTCTTTCCCGAATTAAGGTTTCGGTTGGGAGGTAGTTTTCAGTGGACAGTTCGACTTTCCCCAAGTGCCAGGTATGCAAGGTTGGAGATCTGGTCCCCCTGTCGGACTTCGGTAACCAGGGCGCCGCCATCCATTACAAGGCTTGGGTGTGCACTAACCCGGAATGCGGTTATAACCTGAAGATCCGCAACGGCGACGTCTACATCAACGAGCCCATCGGCAGCGGCGTCAACAACCACCGAACCCAGCGCAATCCGGTCAACTTCTAGACCGGGGCCCGGTTCATGTTCGGCCGGCTGTTGGGCAGCGGCGAGAAGCTGCTGGACGTCTTTTTCCCGCGCTATTGCCTCGGCTGCGGCCGGGAGGGTGATTATTTGTGCCAAAAATGCCGCCTCGGCCTGCCGTTCCAAGCACCGCCTTACTGCCCGTCCTGCGGCAAGAGCCTGGGCCATCACCCGGACTGCGATGAACTCGCCCCGGAACTCCTGGAGCTGCGATCCGTCTTTCGCTTTGAAGGTGTCATCAAAAAGGCGGTGCACCAGCTCAAGTACAACAACCTCCGCGACATCGCGCCGACGCTCGGCGGCTTCATGGCCGGCTCTCTGACGTCGAACAGCCTCGCTGGTGACGTCCTGGTGCCTGTCCCCATCCATAAGTCCCGCCTCCGGGAACGCGGCTACAATCAGTCGGCGCTATTGGGCATAGCGCTGCACCGGCTTACCGGCCTGCCGCTCTTCCTGGATGCCCTGCGCAAGATCAAGCCAACTCCACCCCAGGCGGAAAGCGCCTCGGTGGAAGCGCGGCGGCTTGCAGTGGTTGGCGCTTTTGGGTGCTATAATAAATTCACGGGCCGCCGCGTTATCCTGATCGACGACGTGGCTACCTCCGGCGCCACCCTCTCGGCCTGCGCGGTCACGCTGGCAGCAGCCGGGGCTGCCGAGGTGAGGGCGCTGACGCTGGCCCGGGAAATTTAGAAGAAAGGTCTGGGAAGCATCCGTGGAACTAAACATCACGACCAAGAATCTGACCCTGGACGACAACACCCGGAAGCAAATCGAGCGCAGCTTTAACAAGATCGGCCGCCACCTGCCACAGGCCCGGGAACTCAGGCTGGAACTCCTGGAGGAAGGCACCAAGGCGGCCAAAGACCGCTTCGTCGCCCGCGGCTTTCTGGACATGCTGGGGCCGGTGCTGACCTCGGAGTGCCGCGGCGCCACACTGATCACCGCCGTCGACGAACTGGCCGGGGTCATGGAGCGCCAGGCCCAGGACTTCAAGAACAAAGGCCAGGAGTTCGACCGGCAGAGCCAGCGCTACGCCTCGGCCACTTTTACCGAAACCAGGCCCGAGCCGCCGATACTGTCCCGGGAGAGCGATGTCGCCATCGACGTCGAGAAGGTCAAAGCCGAACCGATGAGCCTGGCGCAGGCGGTGGCCAAGATGAACGAGTCCAAAGACGACTTTTTGTTGTTCCGCAACGCCAAAGGCGGCGTAAGCCTGCTGTATCGCCAGGAGATCGGTGGCTTTAAACTGATGGAGATCGAATCGGCCTAAAGACCAAATCACAAATTCCAAGAGACAATAACCAAACATCGACCAATAACCAAAGCAAAAATCAAACGTTTGGAAATTGGTCATTGACCTTGGGGTTTGTTTGGAATTTGGAGCTTGGTGTTTGGCTATTTGATTGCTTACGATGACAAAATCTAAAAATCGTTTCCTGTACCTCGCCCTGCTATGTTTCCTGGGCATCCTCACGGTGCTGGTGGCCGACGGCTACATGGGTGTTTACGATACCCTGAAAGTCAGGAGCGGCGAGTTCGAGCAGACCTTCGAGGCGGATTTCTGGACTCAGGAGTTCGCCGTGGCTCAGTCCAGCGCCCGCGAAGGCGATGTTATCAGTTGCAGCTACATGGTGGACAATCACCTCTTTAACACCTACGGTGCCAAACTGGAGGTGTGGGTTGAACGCAACCGCGAGCGGGTACGCGACGTCCTGAGCCAGGACCTGTCAGTGGCCGCCTTCAAGAGAGAAGAGATTACCTTCGATATCGATACCACTGGCCTGACGCCGGCGCAGGCTAACGAGAGCCTGGAATACAGCGTCGTCATCAAACGCGGAGATACTGAGCGCCGCCTGGTCATTTTCGTTGGCGGCGGGCCAGCCAAACCGGTTGGAGCGATTGGATGAGACTGATTTACGTCCTCTATGGTTTCGGCATCCTGCTTTCGCTGGCCGGGGTGGGATTCCTGGCCGCGGAGTACATCCGGTTCATGTCGGATATCGGCAAGCTGGCCGCCCTGCTGTTGTCCATCGCTATGTTCGCCAGCCTGACGCGCTACTTCCAGGAGGTTAGCCTGTAATGCTGACCGCCACCGCCGTCCTTTTAACCTTCGCCCTGATCGTCTGGCTGATCGTCCGCGCCGTCCGCGGCCAGGGTGTGAAAGCCCACAACATCACCTACGGGCTGGCGGTCATCACCGGCGTTTACACCGTAGCCTTTTTTCTGTCCATGGACATACCCCAGCTTTTCAAAGTCGTGGTCAGCATCCTGTTGGGCATGGCGTTCATCTATATCGCCGCGGGTATGGAGCGCCGCCGCGAAGCGCAAAAATAACACATTGGGGGATACGATGGCCGAGCGGAAATCCGGCAACCGGAAAGAGGCTGAATCGAAATTCGACGCGGTTGAAACGGCCGCCGGCTGGGTCGGCATCGAGGCCACCGAACAGGGGGTTAAGCGCCTGACTTTGCCGGCGCAGAACCGCCGGGCGATGTTGACCGAACTTGGCATCGAGGAAAAAGACATCACTCCCGGCGCCGGCGGCGCGGGCCTGGCCGACCGGCTGATGCACTTCTTCCTGGGTGAGCCGGTGGTCTTTAAGGCAGGCCTGGATCTCACCGGTGCCACCGAATTCCAAAGGGAAGTCTACCAGGCCGCCTGCCAGATTCCTTTCGGCGAAACTAAGAGCTATGGCGAACTTGCTAAGGCGATTGGTAAGCCGGGCGCGGCCCGGGCTGTCGGTCAGGCTCTCGGCGCCAATCCCCTGCCGATTCTCATTTCTGTCACCGGGTGGTGGCAGCGGACGGTGGGCTGGGGGGCTTCACCGGCGGAGTTAAAACCAAAGAGAAGCTGCTGACCATGGAGAAGAAAGGCAAGAAGTAAGCCTTACCTCTTCCCCCGCAGCCCCTGGAACTCCGCCACATATTTATCCATCAGCCCTTCGCTGGCCAGGCTGTAATGCTTGTTATCGCCAATGATGATATGGTCGAGGGCCTGGATATTCACCGCCGAAGCGGCAAAAACCAGGTCGCGGGTTATGTTCCGGTCCTGTTGGCTGGGAGTGATGCTACCTGACGGGTGGTTGTGGGCGAAGATCATGGCCGCGGCGTTGCATCGTAAGGCCTTCTCGATGACCTCCCGTACCCACACCGCCGAGGCGTTGACCGTGCCCTTGAACATATCCGCATCCTCGAGGACGCGGTTCAGGTTGTCCAGGTAAATGACCTTAAATACTTCTTTCTTAAGTCCGCCCATCGACGCTTTCAGGTAATCGTGGACCTGCTGCGGCGAGGCGCATTCAAATATCTCACCCGTGGTCTTTTTCTTGAGCAGTTCCTTGGCGACGTCGCTAATGAGGCGGATGGCAATTGAATTGTTCGGCCCGATGCCCTCGACTTCCTGCAGTTCCTCGGGCGTTGCTTCTAGGACGCCTCGGAGGGTCTTGAAGCGCTTGATGGCCTCCTTGGCGGCAGGCTTGCAGTCGCGCCGCGGCTGGCCGAGGGTCAACAGCAGTTCGACGATTTCGTAGTCTGCTAAGGCGGACAGGCCGCCCTTCCGGAATCTGTCACGGACCCGGCTGCGGTGTCCTTCTAGGTCTTTGTCGTCGGGTTCAGTCATGGCAATCGACGGCAATTTACCACTTTTCGGCGGTCAAGGCCAAACCCCCGATCTATTCATTCTGAAACTAGGTATCACCTAGTCCGGATTGATGCAACAAAACATATTGACGCAATATGGCTTACCTGCTAATATGCTTACATACGCATATAGGCAGGTGATTTCATGAGAGATCTTATAAAGATCTTCAAAGCATTGTCCGACGAGACCCGGCTACGTATCATGAACCTCCTCATTGAGCGGGAGTGTTGTGTCTGTGAGGTGACTCAGGCGCTCGGAATTTCCCAGACGCGGGCTTCACGTAATCTGTCACAACTTTACGAGGCGGGGCTCCTGGACCAGCGGCACGAAGGGTTGTGGACTATCTATTTTCTGTCGCCGGACCATACCGGCGAGTTTCGCGGACTTATTGTCGAGGCTGTCAAACGGGCGCAGGCTGATAGCGACATAGCCATCGCCGACCGTAAACGTCTGCTTGCCACCGGCCGGCTTTGCCCGGCCTTGGCGTCTGCCGCTAAGGCGCACTGTTCCTAGCGGTCCCGGTGAAACAACCTGAATGGTAAAGGAGTTCCGTGGGTAGTAACGCTCTTATCTTCATTTCCGCGGCCACCGTGCTTTCAATCTTATCTTTCATCCTCGACCGGGAAAAGACCCTGGCCGGGTTAAAGAAGGGCTGGCAGATGTTCCGTAAGATCCTGCTGCCGTTCGTGAACATCCTCATTATCGTCAGCCTGGCGCTTTACCTCATTTCTCCCAGCGCCATCAACCAGTATCTGGGGGCCGATTCCGGCATCGGCGGCTTTTTTATTGCCGCAACGATAGGTTCAGTCGCTTTTATCCCGCCCTTCATCTCCTATCCCATCGCTGCCGGGTTATTGCAGCAGGGGGCGACCTATGCCGTGGTTGCGACACTGATGACCACGCTTATCATGGTTGGTGTAGTCACTCTGCCGCTTGAAGCGCAGTATCTCGGACGACGAGTGGCCATCATTCGTAACGCCTTAAACTTCGTGGCCGCCATCATCATCGGCCTCTTGATCGGAATAATCCTATGAAAAAGCTGGCGAAACAATACCAGGCTTACGTATGGGTGGGGGCTTTCATCATCGTAACCCTGGCATCCTTTGCCTTCGGTTTTAACCCCGGCAAAACGGTGTTCACCAACTTCCGCGTTTCACTCGTCGAGATGATCACCTTCGTGCCTTTCCTCTTCATCATCGTCGGCCTGTTCGATGTTTGGGTTCCAAAGGAACAAATCCAGAAACACCTCGGCAAGGACTCCGGCGTCAAGGGCATGTTTTTAGTCGTTCTCCTGGCCATGCTGCAGGCTGGCCCGATGTACGGCGCCTTCCCCATCGCTTACATCCTCTGGAAAAAAGGCACCAGCGTCCGCAATATTTTCATCTACCTCGGCGCTTTTTCCTCGATGAAGATACCGATGCTGGGCATCGAGATCGGCTACCTCGGCGTCGAGTTCACCGTGATCCGAACGCTCATCTCCCTGCCGCTGTTCATCGCCATCGGTCTGCTGATGGGAAAATACCTCGAGGGCAAAAACTTCGAGGTGATGAATCCGGGTGAAAAGCCATTATCGAGCGCGACAGGTAACCTGCAGCATGCCGAGGAGAAAAGATGAAACAACCTGATTCATCCTGCGCAGTATCTCCGGATGCCGGCTGTCCCACCACCCTGTCATTTCTGGACCGTTTCCTGACGCTGTGGATTTTTCTAGCGATGACAGCCGGGATCGCCCTGAGCTTCTTCTGGTCGGGTTTCGGCAACTTCATCAATTCGCTCTCCGTTGGCACCACTTCGATCCCCATCGCTGTCGGCCTCATCCTGATGATGTACCCTCCCTTGGCCAAGGTGAAGTACGAGGAACTGGGCAAGGTCTTCCGCAACTGGAAGGTCCTCGCCCTGTCGCTCGTCCAGAACTGGATCATCGGCCCGATCCTGATGTTTGCCCTGGCCATCACCTTCCTGGCCGATTTTCCGGAGTACATGGTCGGCCTGATCATGATCGGCCTGGCGCGCTGCATCGCCATGGTCATCGTCTGGAACGAACTGGCGAAAGGCGACTGCGAATACGCCGCCGGGCTGGTGGCTTTCAACTCCATCTTCCAGATCCTGTTCTTCTCGGTCTATGCCTACGTTTTCATCACCGTGGCGCCGCAGTGGTTCGGCCTGGGCGGCGCTATCGTCGATATCTCGATTGCCGACATCGCCAGAAGCGTTCTAATCTACCTGGGCATCCCCTTCTTCGGCGGCATGGCGACTCGCTATTTTCTCCTGAAGCGCAAGGGTCGCGAATGGTATGAGAAGAGCTTCATCCCGCGCATCAGCCCCATCACCCTTTCAGCCCTGCTCTTCACTATCGTCGTCATGTTTTCGCTCAAGGGCGATGTCATCGTCGAACTGCCGCTGGACGTGCTCAGAATCGCCCTGCCGCTCCTCATTTATTTCGTGTTCATGTTCCTGGTCAGTTTTTATATGGGCCGGAAGATCGGCGCCGATTATGCCCAAACGGCAGCCATCTCCTTTACCGCCGCCTCCAACAACTTCGAACTGGCCATCGCCGTGGCCGTATCTGTATTCGGCATTGGGTCTGGAGTGGCCTTCGCCGCAGTCATCGGCCCGCTGGTGGAGGTGCCGGTCCTGATCAGCCTGGTCAATGTCGCCCGTTACTTCCAGCGGCGCTATTTCGTCCAATAGTATCGCCATGATGCTTCAAGGAACGTAAAATGGACTTCGTATTAAACCTATTCGCCAGTGGCGCCGCCGCCCTGCTCGATTACCTTTCGGCGCACGTGCTGACCTGCCTGGTGCCGGCCTTCTTCATCGCCGGCGGCATCGCCGTGTTCATCTCGGCACCGGCGGTCATCAAGTATTTCGGACCGCAGGCCAACAAGTTCATGAGTTACGGCGTAGCCTCGGTCTCCGGCAGTATCCTGGCGGTCTGCTCCTGCACTGTGCTGCCGCTCTTTGCCGGTATCTACAAGCGCGGCGGCGGCTTCTTCTCCGACGATCAGTTGATGAAACTCGCCGGCGATTATCCGCGCTTCCGCTCGGCCCGGCCGGGGACGAT
>CAZGRY010000037.1:4492-12331 GCA_964528105.1 uncultured Dehalogenimonas sp. | reverse complement strand
AACCTTATCTCCATTTTAAGTTTGACTTCAAAACAACGGGAGAGGAATTTCGGTTTGGTCTTGAGATTCCAGTGGTGGAAAAGCACGAATACACAATCGGCGTTTCCAAGATTGATCTCAAGTTACTGTTAACCCAACTGGACGACGTTTTTGTAAAATATCCATTAATCGGGAAACCTTAACATATTTGAAACCGATTGTAGCTTGGAGACCAGAACCCTAGAAACCCTCGTCCTTGAGTATCTTGATCACAGGTCCCTTTTTCGTGCTTTTAGTCAAGATCCTCTTTAGAACTTCATCCCTCAGATGTTCCGGCGCCCTCCCCACCTCCCACCGCCACTCTTCGGCAACATTGGCCTCAGCATTGGCAGGGTCGGCAGCGGCGACGGCTTTCAAGGCGTAATAAGCTCCGCCGAAAGCGTGTTGGGCCACGTGCGGCGTACCAACGGCCTGGCCTGCGGCTCGTGCGGCGTAGCGGGCTGACTCTTCAGTCACATCACGGGCTGCTGCGTGAGCGGAAAGAGAGGCGTGCCGAATTACTGCCATGCTGAACACGCCGGTGCGGACCCATTCCCGGCATTGTTCGATGGCTTTCCGCGGCCTGTCGTCCCCGGGGCAGGCTTTTTCAAACAGAGGAAGAACCCGTTCGGCACAGTCGGCAGCCCACGTCGCCAGTGCTTTCTGGTCTTCCCGCGAGTATTTTTTATACATGACTTAGGCCACCGCCTGCAGCCCGGAGACCATGAACCACCCCCCGAACCCGATTAGCAACAGCGAGCATATCGTGAACACCGCCGTCTGGAACGCCGGGGCCCACAGCCGGTGGGTTTTATAAACCAAGCCCGAGACTATCGAAAGCCATATCAGGTCGGTCGACCAATGGGTGATGATTAGGGCCCAGAGGCCGCCTGCGCCGAAATCAGCCGCCTGCAGCACCAAGAGCGCACCAACCGTCGCCCACCACAATATAAAGAACGGATTGCCCGCTGACAGCAAAATACCGGCGGTGAAGGCGTTATAGGGCGTGTCCTTCTGGCCGGTGGCGATAACCTTACGGGCGCGGAACATGCCAATGCCCATCCACACCACCATGCCGCCGCCCGCCACGCCGAGGATAAATTTCACCAGTGCCTGATCGAAAAATGACGCGGCGCCCCAGTAGATGAGCAGGATGAGCGGCACCTCGATGATGGCGTGACCGAGGGACGCCTGGGCGCCGGCCCACGGCGATTTGCAGCTCTTGGTCAGCACCGTAGCGAACATCGGCCCGGGCATGAGGGCGCCGGACAGCGATATGACGAAAACCGACGCGAGTAAAGCCAGCATGTAGGCTTAACGCTTCAAATTCACGAACTGCAGCGGGAGGTCGAAATCCTGGGCTTTCAACTGCTGCATGACCGCCTGCAGGTCGTCGATCTGCTTGCTGTTGATCCGCAACTGGTCGTCCTGGATGGCCGGCTCCACCTTGAGCTTCAGTCCCTTGATGAACTTGACCATCTTCTGGGCGGTCTCTTTCTCGATACCTTCTTTGATCTTGACGTCCATCTCGGCGCCGCCCTGGGCCGTCGCTTCCATTTTTCCAAAGTCCAGGCACTTGGGGTCCAGGCCGAAGCGCACCACATGGCCGATAAGCATCTCGGTCATAGCCTTGACCTTGAGGTCGTCGCCGCTTTGGAGGTGGATGGTCTTTTCCTTGCGGTTGAGCGTCACCTCTGATTTGATGTTGCGGAAATCATACCGGGTGGTGATATCACGTTTGACGTTGTTGATGGCGTTATCCAGCGCCTGCAGGTCAACTGCGCTGACCACATCCATTGACGGCATTTTGTGTGCCTCCTTCTGAAGATGCGATATTTTAGCACGAATTCCGCGGCGGTTTCCGCCGGTTGTATGCCCTCGCTTCTATGAGTTATCATGGATACCCCGTATTAACAGATAGAGGTGCCCATGGAGATATACCCCGGGATCCATTGGCTCCGCGGCGTCGTCGGCTGCAACTGCTGGCTGGTGATGGAGACAGGTTATGCCTTTGTCATCGACACCGGCTCGCCGGGCAACGCCCACCATATTCTCCGATACGCTGAAAAACACGGCGTCGGCGACAAAGTGAAATACATCGTCCTGACCCACGGCGATCTCGACCATGCCGGCTCCGCCAGGGAACTCAAAAAGCTGACCGGCGCCGTAATTGCCCTCCATGCTGCCGAACTACCGCTGCTGGCCCAGAAAGGCAACTTGCCCGGTCCCTTGCGTTTCGTCTCAAAAATATTTTCGAACGTCGGCCGCTGCGCCCGCGTCAAGCCGGATATGCTGCTTAAGGAAGGCGACCGGATTGGCTGTTACCAGGTCGTTCATACCCCTGGACACACCCCTGGCAGCCTGTGTCTATGGGAACCCCGCAAAATCATCTTCACCGGCGATGCCCTCCGCACCCACGCCAACGACCGGATGTTGACTCCCTCCAAGCCTACCGTTCTCAACATGCCGCAAGCCATGGATTCCATGCGCAAGATCGCGGAACTGGATTTCTACGCCCTTTTCGGCGGTCACGGCCCGCCGGTCATCGGCGATGCTGCGGATAAGCTGAGAAAACTGCTATCGACTATCCCCGCCGAAAGCTAAATATTCCTTGAGACCGCAGCGGCCATAGCCTATACTAGGCTTAAGAATCGGCAGAGAGGCAAAGCGTGTCGCTGGACATCACCAAGGTCGCCGCCCAGATCGGCGCCATGGCCGAGAAGCTGGCTCAAGGCAACGCCGAGCACAGCGCCCACCTGGCGCTGGCGGCGGAGCGCCTCAGCGATGTGACCGATACGGCGGCCCTCCTGGACAAAGTCCGCCGTTCCAAGACCAGTTTCCTGTTGGCTGCCCCTTTGACACCCCTGGACGAAAAGGTCTTGCCACCTCCCCCGCCCGCTACCTATTCTATCGTCGCCGCCGACGGTTCCCACATCGATATCGACCGCCACCATGCCGCGCCCTGCAGCCTGATCAATATCGGCGAGGTGCGTTTGGACTACGGTCAAGATTACGGCGCGATGCTGGACAGCCGGCCGCGGCTCCTGTCCGAAGACGCCGACCTGTTCATCCGAGACCCAGCCGGCAACCGTGAAACGCCTCTCCAGGGCGCCCTGCTTGGCATCAAACGTGACGTCGATGAATGTGCCGCCCTTGTCGCCCTGGCCGCGGTACTGACGCCTGAACGCCCCGCCCTGGCTCTCGCCGACGGCACCCTCATCCGTTGGAACCTGACGACGGCGAATTATGACGCCTATGTCCTGCGTGAGCTCCTCGATAACGGCTATTTGAGATGTCTCTCTGCCTTTAAAACGCTGTGCGCCCAGCGCCCTCTGGCCGTCGCCTCCTATATCTCCCAACCCGGCGGCAACGAAGTGGTCAACACCCTGCGGCTGACCCTGTGCCCCCACGAGCCGGCCAACTGCGACCGGTATTGCGGCGAACTTAAACTCGGTGAGCGCCCCTGCGATCCGGTGTCCGGCGTCTCCGACGCTGCGTTGTTCGACCGTTTCCTCGGCGTCGGCGAGCGGTCCGCCATTTTCGAGAGTACCTCCAAGGTCATCGGCCAGTATTACGGTGAACACCGCATCTGTTTCTTCTATTTGAAGCTCGGACATGAGATTGCCCGCATCGAGTTGCCGATTTGGTTAGCGACTGGCTTCGATCGAGTGAATCTTATTCACACGCTGGTACTCGAACAGGTGAAAAAGGGCAACGGCTACCCCGTCGCCCTGGCCGAAGCCCATGAACAAGCCGTAGTCACCGGCGCCGACCGCGAACTCTTCTACGAGGTCGTCGACACCTACCTCACGGATCTCGGCTTGCCGACCGCCGTCTCGGCCAAGATTTTCAGCAAACTGGCGAGGTGGATATAGGCCGCTGTAGGGGCGACGCACTTGTCCTGAGCGAACCCGAAGGATGCGTCGCCCAGCAATCTACCTGATGGCAATGCCGCTCTCGAAAGGAGCCATATGATGCGCGAACTGGATAAAGCAAAGGTCCTGGCCGTCGCCCGTGACGCCACCGCCAAACGCGGCTACGTCACTTACACCGATTTCAACGACTACCTGCGAGAGCTAATCATCAAGAAAAAGCTCCAGCCCATTCATGGCGGCCGCGCCCAGTGGACTTTGAAAACCATGCTCGTCGATGCCGCCAACCCCGTCGAGGACCGCTACGTCTACTCCCGCGCCGGCGCCAAGGTCCTTTTCTATCCCGCCTCGATCATGGACAACAACCCGTTCCTGAAACCTGAGAGCAAACAAGGTAAACTGGAATAATCTAGTACCGAGGAGTCTGTCTTGCCTGATAGTATGAAACTCGCCGAGGTCATTGAGACCTCCAGCACCGGCTTCACCGCCCAGTGCTATGAACTGAACGCCGCGCCGCCGCTGGGTTCATTGGTGAAAACGTCGGTCGATGGCGTGATGATTTATGCCGTTGTCGCTCACGTTTCCACAACCTCGCTGGAACCCGGCCGCAAACCCGTCGCCCGCGGCAAGGATGAGGCTACCGAAGAAGACATCTTCAAGGCCAACCCGCAACTTGAAAAACTGCTGCGCTGCGAGGTTAATGCAGTCATCGTCGGGCATCAACTCGACGGCGAGATCCGCCACTACCTGCCGCCCCGCCCCGCCCGCCTCCACGGTTTCGTTTTCGCCTGCAACGACAGCGAGGTCAGGGATTTCAGTAAAAAGACCGGGTTCATCACCCTGCTGCTCTCCGACCAAGGCGAGGTGTCCCCGGAGGAGATGACCGCCGCCGCCCTGCGCCGGATGAGCGCCAGTTACGAAGGTGAGGAGCGCCGGAAATTCCTGCTGACCGCGGGTAAAGCCCTGGCGCAGCTTCTGTCCGCCGACTATAATCGCCTCAAGACCATCCTGGAAAGGCTGTCCGCATGACCGAAAAATTGGGCATCGTCACCGCTGGTTCGCTCAACAAGGGCATCGAGGTCAAGCTCGACGGCAATGCCTCGATCGAGGATATGGCCGTCGGCCGCTACGTCACCATCGAAGGCCGCAAGCGGAAATTTTTCGGCATGATCACCGATGTCTCCCTGGGCGTGACCGACCTTAGTTTGACGATGTCGCCGCCTTCGGGCGACGACTTCCTGTCCGAAGTCCTGTCTGGCACCTCGGCCTACGGTTCACTGCATGTCGCCCCGTACCTCACCATCGGCGCCGATGCCAATTCGGTGGTCGAAGGCGCCCAGCCCGTCAAAACCATCCCCAGCCACTTTTCAATCGTCAAGGAAGCTTCAGATGCCGACATAGAGTCGATTTTCGGCAAGGAAAGCAAGGAGAATTTCTGGATCGGCAACCCGATGGACATGGAAGTAAAACTCTGCCTCAACCTACCGGAGTTGGCCAAGCGCTCCAACGGCATTTTCGGCAAGAGCGGTACAGGCAAGACCTTCCTCACCCGGATGCTGCTCATCGGCCTGCTGCAGAAGTCCGCCGCGGTCAACCTGGTCTTCGATATGCACAATGAATACGGCTGGGCCGGCACGAGTGAAAACAAAGGGCGAAAGGTGAAGGCTTTAAAACAGCTGTTTCCCTCTAAAGTAGCTGTGTTCACCTTGGATGAAGAGAACTCCCGTAGCCGTGGCGTGTCCACCGACTATGTCGTTAAAATCGGTTTTGAAGAGATCGAGCCCGAGGATATCTCCCTGCTGCGTCAGACCCTCAACCTGACGGATCAGGCGGTGGAGGCGGTCTACCAATTGCGCAAACATTTCGGCCGCAGCTGGTTTGTCGCCGCCTCAAACCTCGAGGATGAGGAGACCCTGGCTAACCTGTCTATCCACGAAAGCACTTTCCAAAACTTGAAACGAGGCCTGAACACGATTCAACGCCTCCCGTTCATTTCGTCCAATGCCCCCGGCGATGTCGTTGACTGCATCCTGGGCTACCTCGAGGCCGGCAAACACGTCGTCCTGGAGTTCGGCCGCTACACCGATATCACCGCCTATATCCTGGTGGCTAACATGCTCACCCGCCGCATCTACGCCCGTTACCGCGACAGGACGGAAAAAGCCATCGCCACGGACTCCGGCTACCCCAAGCCGTTGGTCATCACCATCGAGGAAGCCCACAAGTTCCTGAACCCGGCCGTGGCCTCGCAAACCATTTTCGGAACGATCGCGAGAGAAATGCGCAAGTATTCGGTGACCCTGCTCATCATCGACCAGCGGCCCTCGGGCATCGACGAGGAGATCATGTCCCAGCTCGGCACCAAGATTACGTGCCTGCTGGACTCGGAGAAAGACATCGATGCGGTATTGTCCGGGGTCTCCGGCAAGAACGAACTCAAAAACGTGCTCGCCAAGCTATCGGCGCGGCAGCAGGCGTTGATCTTCGGCCACGCCGTGCCCATGCCCGTCGCTTTCGTACCTCGTGAATACGGCACAACCTACGCCGACTGGGGTGAGGCTGCGGCTAAAACGACCGATAAAGAAATTGATGACCTCTGGACTTAAGTTTTATTTTCCCCCTTTTTCAAAGGGGGACTAAGGGGGATTTCGGTGACTAATCCTGAACCCGTCCGCAATCTCGGCTTCGATGACATCGAAATCACCGGAACCACGGTGAAGCTCCGGCCGCTGACCGCCGCCGACGCCGATCCGGCTTGGGACCTCGTCCACGACAACCGCGAGATCCTGAAATGGCTTCTATGGGATGGCCCCGTCGATAAGGGTGAATTGGTCAAAACCTGGCGTGAACAATGGCCTGAAGAAATGCGCCAGGGCAAGAGCTACCGGCTGGCCATTGAGCCGCTCGAGGGTCCTAATTTCGCCGGGGTCATCAGCCTCAAGCTGCCCTATTACGCCAACTCATTGGAGATCGGCTACTGGCTGGGTATTCCTTACTGGAACAAGGGCTATATGACTGAGGCCCTCGGCCTGGCGTGCTGTTTCGCCTTCACCTGCCTCGATGCCGTCCGCGTCTCCTCGACCGTCTTCGCCGAGAATTTTGCCAGCCGCCGCGCCCTCGAAAAGAACGGTTTCAACACCGACGGCCGGCTACGGCGGGACGTTTTCAAATACGGGCAGTGGCAGGATACCTTCTTCATGACGCTGCTGTCCGAAGAATGGCGCGAATCTCACATCGAGCCCTGCTCCGTACGCCTGGTGCCTCATGTCGAGCCGCCCGGAGTCTTGAAGTGAAGCTTGGCCTGGCGCTCTCCGGCGGTGCGGCCAGGGGACTAGCTCATATCGGGGTCATCGAAGTCCTGGAGCACGAGAGCATCCAAATCGATATGGTGGCCGGCACAAGCATGGGCGCCATCATCGGCGCCGCCTACGCCCGCGGCCTGTCCGCCGCCGAGCTTAAGGCTGTAGCCCTCGACCTCGGTTGGAAAAGGCTTGCACCTCTGGTCGACTTCAATCCGCTGCAGACCTCCGGCCTCATCGGCGGCCGGCGCATTCGCAAGAAACTTGAAAGCATCATTGGCGATGTCACTTTCAGCGACCTGAAGCGCCCCTTTGCCTGCGTCGCCACCGACATCATCTCCGGCGAGGAAGTAGTCTTCACCCGCGGTCGGGTGCTCGATGCGGTAATGGCCAGCATGGCCTTGCCCATCGTTTTTAAGGTGCCGCGCTTAGGGCGGCGCTATCTCGTCGACGGCGGCCTTTCAGATCCACTGCCGGTGACACCGCTAAAAAAGCTCGGGGCCGACAAGGTCATTGCGGTCAACGTCCTTAAAACTCTGGGCATCAGCCCGTTGCCCAGACACGGGCCGAATTTTTTTCAGGTGGCCAACCAGGTGATTTACATTGCCTCTGCTCACCTGGCCGAGACCGGGATGAAAGCGGCCGATGTG
>CAZGRY010000037.1:0-4392 GCA_964528105.1 uncultured Dehalogenimonas sp. | reverse complement strand
TTTTCGTTGTTTCGTTTAACGGCAGCTCGGCGGCGGCAGAAGATGTTGCCGCCAGCTACTTCGGACTGATTCAGGACGGACATTTTCAATCCGCCCTCGATCTGTGTGCATCGAAGGTTTTTGCGCCTGCGCCTCGGGAAGTCCGGGCTCAAGAACTCGATGATATATTAGTCACGCTGGGCGATCTGGTCTCGTTCAGACTCGTCAGCGCCCACGTGAATTATTCCTACGGCGTCGACTCCGACCAGACCGCGGCGATTCTATACTATGACGTTTGGTATTCCGATTACTGCGCCTGGGAAGAACTGACCATCATCAAGATTAGCGACGGCATCTGGCGCATCGGCCGCCATCGCATCTTCGCGGACGTCCCGCTGCCAGAAAGCCTGCCTCCAAGGGCTGTCACCTAGCACCCGATGCATCCCGTTTTCGCCGTCTCGGCCATGTTCGTCATAGTACAGCGACAGCGTCACCCACCGCTGCGGTAAATTCCATTGATAATTTTTCTCTTGACAACCATTGCCCGACATATTACGATATATCGCGTTATATCTTGAAGGAGGTAACAAACTTGTTTCATCAATTCCAATTCATGGGGGGACGCCACCGTGGGGGTCATTTCAGCCAGGGGCGACCGGAGGCGGCTTTCGAGAAGGGCGCGCTCAAGCTGGTTATCCTCGACCTGCTGAAGGCCAAACCCGCCCACGGCTACGAGCTGATCAAGGCGTTGGAGGAAAAATCCAGTGGCATGTACACGCCTTCGGCAGGCAGCATCTATCCCATCCTGCAACTGCTGACCGATATGGGTTATTTGAGCGCCAGCGAATCGGGCGGCAAGAAGACCTACACCATCACCGAATCCGGCTCCCAACACCTGGAGCAAAACCGCGAGATGCTGGACCATATCCACGAGTTCGCCCGCCACCACTGGCAAGGCGAGGGCAAGACCCTATTGAAGGACACCATGGTCGAGCTTCACGAACTCGGGCACCTGTTCCGGAGCCGCGTCCGCAACCTGTCGGACGAGCAACTGACCAAGGTTCATGGTGTCGTTTCCAAAGCCTCGGCTGAAATCCGTGCCATCGTCGGAGGTTAAGCATGAACACCGAAAAGCGGCAGGCAGGCTTCCTTGTTCCAGTTATCGACCGCACTCGATGTGATGGTGGGTTCCACAACGACTGCAAAGAGAAAGCGATGCCGTGCATCGTCGCTTGTCCCCAACGCGGTCCTTGAAATGCGCTCGCTTCGCGGGAGCGATAAGAAAGGTCTATCCTTCGGCGAGAGGCTACGGATTTGGGTCCATCACAACCGCCAGGCTTATGTGGTCAAACCGGGCGTCTGCGACAGCTGCGGTGAGTGCGTTAAAGCCTGCCCGGCGCATGCCATCAAACTGAAACGTCCGGGCCGCTGCGCCGAACCGAAGCCCAGAATATTCGCCAAACAACCTTCAAAAGAGGCATAATATCGTTCACTATGCCCGAATCCGCAACCGTTAACAACATCATCGAGGTCAAAGACCTCACCCGCAAATTCAAAAGCCTGACCGCCGTCGACGGCATTTCCTTTGAGGTCAAAAAGGGTGAGGTCTTCGGCTTCCTGGGGCCCAACGGCGCCGGCAAGACCACCACCATCAACATGCTCTGCACCCTGCTGAGGCCGACCTCCGGCAAGGCCACCGTCGGCGGCTATGACGTTGACAGCCAGATGGACCAGGTGCGCGCTTCCATCGGCCTGGTCTTCCAGGACTCGACGCTCGACGACTACATGACCGCCGAGCAGAACCTGCGTTTCCACGCCTACGCCTACGGCGTCCCGGCTGCCGTCCGCGACCAGCGTTTGCAGGCGCTCATGGAAATGGTGGAGCTGTGGAACCGGCGGAAAGACCGCACCCGCACCTACTCCGGCGGCATGCGGCGGCGGTTGGAGATCGCCCGCGGGCTGCTGCACCACCCGGCGGTGCTGTTCCTCGACGAGCCGACCACCGGACTGGACCCCCAGACCCGCAACAAGATCTGGGGCTACATCCACGAGTTGCGGCGGGATATCGGGCTGACGATCTTCATGACCACCCACTACATGGACGAGGCCGACGCCAACTGCGATCGTATCGGCATCATCGACCACGGCAAGATCATCGCCCTGGACACACCGGCCAGGCTCAAGGACGATGTCGGCGGCGATGTCGTCACCCTGCGGACGGCTGATAACGAGGCGGCGCAGGAGGAGATTCGGGTTCGTCATGGCATCGAGACCCTGGGCACGGACGGCCAGGTGGTCTTTTCCGTGAGTTGCGGCGAGACATTTATACCGGAGTTTATTAAAAATTTCTCCGGCTGCATCCACTCTGTCAGCATCCGCCGGCCGACGCTCGATGATGTCTTTTTGAAGCACACCGGCCGGGAGATCCGCGCCGAGGAACTCAGCTCCATGGACAATATGCGGCTCCGTCATACCGCCTGGACGTCGGCGAGGCGGCGTTGATGGATAACCTGTTTCGTGCCGTCTGGGTCACCGCCTACCGGGAACTGATCCGCTTCTATTCCGACGGGGCGCGGGTCTTCTCCTCCTTCGCCATGCCGGTGCTGTTCCTGTTCGTCCTCGGTTCCGGCTTCTCACGCACCATCGGCGCCCTCATGCCCGGCGTCGATTTCCTGCAGTTCATGTACCCCGGCATCGTCGCCCTGATCGCCTTCCAGACGTCGCTGCAGAGCGGCCTGTCCATCGTCTGGGACCGCGAGTTCGGCTTTTTGAAAGAGGTCTTGGTGGCGCCGCTGCCGCGGCACGGCATCGTCTTCGGCAAGGCGCTGGGCACGGCGGTCATCGCCTTGTTCCAGGGCATGATTATGCTGGTGCTGGCGCCCATCGTCGGCGTGACGCTCAGTCTCGACGCGGTACTTCTCCTGATGCCCGTTTTGATCCTCATCTCGCTGTCCATCTCCGGACTGGGACTACTCATCGCCTCGCGCATGCGCAGCATGTCCGGCTTCCAGATGGCCACCCAGCTGGTAGTCTTCCCCACGATGTTCGCCTCCGGCGCCTTCTTCCCCTTAAACAACGTCCCGGAGTGGCTGGCCGCTTTGGCCCGCATCAACCCGCTGACCTACGGCGTGGACGCGGTGCGCCACCTGTTCCTGGGCGCCGACGCCGCCGGGGCCCTGGGTGTTCGGCTGTTCGGCCGCAGCCTGGACTTCACCGGCGACCTCATCGTTATCGCGGCTATAGGGCTGGTGTTCATCACCCTGGCCGCCATGTCCTTCGGCCGCCGCGACTAGGCCATACTCCCGATTGGTCAGCCTGTTTTAACGTCGTGCCGATTGCGCCACCACCGCCCGCTTGCTACAATCGGATGGTGATCATTGATTTTCACACCCACGTCTTTTCGCCCGGCGTCATCGCTGGGCGCGACCGCCACGTCGCTGCCGACCCCTGCTTTGCCGCCCTGTACTCCAACCCCAAGGCCAAACTTACCACCGCCGACGACCTCATCGCCGAGATGGATGCCTGCGGAGTGGATAAATCGGTCATCCTGAGCATCGGCTGGTCGTCACATAAACTCTGCGTCGAGTCGAACGATTACATCCTCGAATCGGCGGCGAGATACCCGGGAAGACTCATCCCTTTCATCATGGTTCAACCCTTGGCCGGGGATAAAGCCGTCCGCGAGATTGAACGCTGCGCCGCCGCCGGAGCCTGGGGCGTCGGCGAATTGCGTCCCGACATCCAGGGTCTCGACCTCAGCGACCGTGCGGTCATCCAGCCCTTCGTCAAGGCATTGATCGAAAACAACTTGATACTCCTGTGCCATGTCGACGAGCCTGTAGGCCACGCCTATCCCGGCAAGGGAACGACGACGCCCGGAGTGTTATATCCCTTTATCGAGGCCAATCCGGATTTAAAGGTGGTGCTGGCGCACTGGGGCGGCGGGCTGCCATTTTATGCCCTCATGCCCGAGGTCGCGGCCGCATTACGACACACCTGGTTCGACAGCGCCGCCACGCCGTACCTGTACCAGCCGGAGGTCTACGAGCGCACCGCCGACCTGTTGGGGGAGACGAGGATACTCTTCGCCTCCTACTGGCCGCTTCTGGGGCAAAAACGCTGCCTGGAACAACTCAAAACACTTAACCTATCGATCCAATCGCTCAATGCCATACTGGGCGGCAACGCTTCCGCCCTGCTGGAAGGGGAGAATGCCTGAACAAGCGCCCCCGGTCCGCGCCTTCATTGCCGTAGAACTGCCGGATGCGGTCAAACAGGGGCTGGAACAGCTGCAGCAGCGATTATCGGTTGAGCCGGCAAACGGCATCAAGTGGGTCTCGCCCCAGGGCATCCACCTGACCCTCAAATTCCTGGGCTGGATAGCGGCGGACCGGGTGGATTCGATCAAGTCCG
>CAZGRY010000036.1:0-12966 GCA_964528105.1 uncultured Dehalogenimonas sp. | reverse complement strand
CTGGCCTGTATTCCAACCTCCAGTTATGCTGTATAATGCCCCCCGAGCGAGGAAAGCTGATGCCTAGCCTTGAAGACTATAAGTTCCAGTTCCGTAAAGAAGAAGAGATGCTCCTTGAGGAACGAAAGAAGCTTTTTGCCCAGAAGAAGCTTTACGAACGCATTTATACCACTGACGCCAGGCGCAAAGTAGCCCAAATAGAAAAACGCATTGGCGAATGCGAGAAGCGGGTCATCGAGATCCGCCAAATCCTCGGCGAGAACATCAGGAACAACTGACCTCCATGGACAGGAAACGCTTTTCTGATCTTGTTTCCAAGGCCCTCGACAATCTGCCCGATGAATTCCTCGACATCATGGACAACGTCGAGGTATCTGTCGAGGACTATCCCACCCCGCAGCAGTGTGGGGGTTCAAAACGCACGGAACTCCTTGGCCTTTATGAGGGCATTCCCCTGACCGAGCGAGACACCAACTACGGCCTGGTGCTCCCGGACCGGATCACAATTTTTCAGAAGCCCATCGAGGCATTCTGCGCCACCGACGCCGAAATCATCGACCAGGTGGAAAAAACGGTGCGCCATGAGATCGCCCACTTCTTCGGGATGACCGATGAGGAACTCGACGAGATCGAAGAAGGCTGGGAAGAGGAAAATTAACTTTGTCTGAAGCCGATATCATCAACCGCAGCCCGTCGCCGGCGACTATCTCCACGCTCACCGCCGACCTTCAGAAACTCGGCGTGGCGCCGGGGATGACCATCCTCGTCCATGCGTCACTGTCCGCATTGGGATATGTCAGCGGCGGCCCGGTGGCCGTGATCCTGGCCCTTGAAGCAGCGCTGGGCGAAGACGGTACGCTGGTGATGCCCGCTCACTCCGGCGAATATTCCGATCCGGCCTACTGGCAACACCCGCCGGTGCCTGAATCATGGTGGCAAACCATCCGCGACGAGATGCCGGCCTTTGACCCGGACCTGACGCCAACACGGTGCATGGGCACAATCGCCGAGACATTCCGCAAGCAACCGGGGGTTATTCGCAGCCGGCATCCGCAGGTGTCTTTCGCCGCCCGCGGACCTCTGGCCGAAGACATAACCGCCGTTCATTCCCTTGATTATGCCCTCGGAGATTCGAGCCCGCTAGGCCACCTCCACGACTTGCGTGGGAACATCCTGCTCCTGGGCTGCGGCTACACCAATAATACGTCGCTACACCTGGCTGAATTCCGGGCAGAATTCCCCGGGAAACGCATCGAACGCAGCGGCTCGCCGGTGATGGACAACGGTGTACGTGTCTGGAAAGAACTCGAGGATTTCGCCGGCGATTCCGACGATTTCGAGAGAATCGGCTTTGAATTCGAGGCCGCCTATCCGGGGACGGTGAAAAAAGGCAAAATCGGACTGGCCGATGCCCGGCTGATGCCGGCGCGCGTCCTGGTGGACTACGCCATGTCCTGGATGTGCGCGTACCGTAAATAGCTCGCTTAATTTCCACTTGTAACGAAGGGGGATTTCATCATCGACGCGAAAATGGAACGTTGCCCATGGCCCGAGCCCGGCGGTGAAGTGATGATCAAGTACCACGACGACGAGTGGGGCGTGCCGGTGCATGACGACCGCAAGCAATTCGAGTTTTTGGTGCTGGAAGCGTTTCAGGCTGGCTTGTCATGGATGACGGTGCTGCGTAAGCGGCAGGCTTTCGAGAAGGCTTTTTCCGGCTTCGACCCGGCTAAAGTCGCCAAATACGATGATGAAAAGATCGCCAACCTTCTAGCCGACCCCGGCATCATCCGCAACCGGTTCAAGATCAACGCCGCGGTGAACAACGCCAGGCGCTTCATTGAGGTGCAAAAGGAATTCGGTTCCTTCGACAAATACCTTTGGGGCTTTGTTGAAGGCAAGGCAGCCATTGGCAACCGGCGATCACTCGCGGATATTCCGGCTAAAACCGACCTGTCCGACCTCATCAGCGGAGACCTGAAGAAACGCGGATTCAAGTTCGTCGGTTCTACTATCGTCTACGCTCACCTGCAGGCCGTGGGCATCGTCAACGACCACCTGGTGAATTGTCCCCGGTTCAAGGCTCTTACCAACCAATAAAAACAAAGCCGCCTCAAGTGGAATTTCTCCCTCGAGGCGGCTTATTTCTTGTCCTTCAGTTAGAAGTCGATGACGAATTTGCCGTCTTTGTAGAGCAGGTCTCCGTCAACCCGGATCTCGCCTCCCTGCCGCAGGTCGCAGACCATGTCCCAGTGGATGGCCGATTCGTTGACCGAGCCGGTCTCCGGGTAGCCGTGGCCCAGGGCCATGTGGAAGCTGCCGCCAATCTTCTCGTCGAACAGGATCTCACCGGTGAACTTGGTGATGCCCTCGTTGGTGCCGATGGCGAACTCGCCCAACCGCCGCGCCCCTTCATCGGTGTCCAGTGTCTTCAACAGGAAATCCTCGTTTTTCTCGGCCGTGGCCTTAACCACCTTGCCTTTTTCAAACCATAGCCGGACGCCCGTCACCTCGCGCCCACTCTCGATGGCGGGATATGAAAAATAGACGTGGCCGTTGGCCGAATCTTCAACAGGCCCGGTGAAAACTTCGCCGTCGGGCATGTTGTTCTCGCCGTCGCACTTAACGAATTTCCGGCCCTTGATCGACAACTTCAGGTCGGTCCCGGGAGCGGTGACATGGACCTCGCAGCGGCCTTTCAGCCAGTCCACCACCTTCTGCATCCGTTGGCTTTGCTTTTTCCAGTAGCCGATGGGGTCTTTAAGGTCCGGCATGCAGGCGCCATAGACGAAGTCCTCGTATTCTTCCAGGCTCATTTCAGCGTCCTGGGCCATGGCGGCGGTGGGGAAGGGGAGTACCACCCAGTTGAACTCGCCCGACGCCGAGCGTTTCATCATCGTCTTCATCAGCCCGGACCGGCCGCGGTCGAAGAGCACCATCTTTTCCGGCGCCACGTTGGATAATTTCTTGGTGTTGTCATCCGCCAGGATGGCAAATCGGGCGTCATATTCCTCGGCGATATAGCGCTGCGGCTGATGAACGTACTGGAGCTGTTCGTCGGTACCGTGCTTGTAGAGGATGTCCTCGAAATCGCCGCGGGGCAGGACGATGGGGAAACCGCCGGCTTTAATTACCTCAAGGTAAATGGCGCGGGTCAGAGGCTGGGCGGCGGCCGGGGCGTTGATGACCACCTTGTCGCCATCCTTGATTTTGGTGGAATACTTGACCACCAGTTCGGCCAGTTTCTGGATGCGGGGATCGGCCATAAAATTCTCCTTTTTATTCTATCCTGAATATTCTAGACCGTGTCGGGGAATGGGGCAAGCGGATTCGGAATGTTATCGAGTACGGCCTCGTAACGAATTCTATTCGGCCGTTGTATAATCAGAATACAACCGTCCGGGGAGGAAGAATGGATAAACTGCGCCACAGGTCTTCCAATGCCCTCACCTGGTTCCAGCTTCGTGGCCCGGGTAGGGAATTCGAGCTTAAATCCGGCGACGTGGTTTATGCCACTCTCAGGTGGGAGAAACTGTTTGGCTCGCTGGCTACCGTCGCCACTGCAGAGGGTCCCTGGACATTCAAACGGGTTGGCTTCTTCAAGCCATCGATAACCATCCGGGTGCCGGGTTCGGAGCAGAATGCGGCGGTATTTTCACCGGGTTGGACCGGTGCCGGCACGCTGGAAATGGCCGACGGTCGGAAACTCAAATGGACCAACCGGGACTTTTGGCATTCCATCTGGGGCTTCGTCGATGAGGCCGGAGATGACGTCCTGGTTTTCAAGTCGTCGCCTGGCCTTTTAAAGCTAACTGTCCAGGTGGACATCAAAAAGGACATCCCTGAGAATGCTCTTTTGGCTGCTCTGGGGATATATCTTTTGATATTGATGAACGACGATCTAACCGCGACCACCGCCGCCACGATGCCGGTAGTCACGTCGAGCTGACGACTGTATTTGCCCCTCCGGCGACGATTGGATATCATTAACGGCGCATGAAGCGCCTGTTCAAGTGGCTATTGCCTCTCCTCATCGTCGCTGAATTTATTCTCTTTCGTTTCGACGTCATCGATCTCGGTTCCGTGATCCTCATTGCGGTACTTTTTGAAATTCTCATCATGGCGATGGTGGCACGGCAGGTTGTCGCCGCGGCCAAAGTCTTCGACCACAACCGTCGCTCCGGACAAGACGCCTGGACGGCGTTTGCGGCAGGGCTGGAAACGTTCATGCCTTATCCCGCCACCCGGGCCATGACCATCGAGATCCAGATGTGGTACTACCTGGGCAAATGGTTGCTGCGCCGTAACCGCCACGGTGAAAACGAATTCACCTACCATAAAAAAGCTCATTTTTTAGCTTTACCGCCATCATGCTTTTTGTCACCCCGGCCGAGGTGTTTTTACTTGCGTTACTGATACCATGGACCTGGTTGGATTGGGTTTTGGGGATTGCCGCGGTTTATACCCTGTTCTGGATCGTGGCTTTGTATGCCTCGATGGCGGGGCGACCGCATAAGCTCAGCGAGACGACTTTGTTTATCCGTTCCGGCGTCTTGTCCGGCGGCGAGATCACTTATCGGATCATCGAATCCGCGGCAATGACGCGGGCAGGTAAGGGCAGCGGCGACGGACTTAAGGTCTATGCGGCAGAAAAAGAAGCCTATTTCAGCATCGGCGGAGAAGTTAACATAAAGATTTGGCTGCGGGAACCAATGACCCTGGACAACTGGATCAGGAAAACTGCGCCGGTGACGGCAATTTTCCTGGCCGTGGATGAACCGGAAAAGATGCTGGCGGCTCTTGGTAAACGCCTGGCCCCTTCGACTCAACCGAAGATCTGACTCATTTTTTCAGTAAGAGCGTCTCGGGTGGCTGCCGTGGAATCGCAAACGCCAATGCCGACACGTATGACCGGCACGCCGCGTTCCTCGTAAAACGTGACCAGAGGCAGTGTCTTTTCAGCGAAAATTTCCAGCTTCCGTTTTACATCCTCGATGGAGTCGTCCACCCGTCCGCCCCGGTCGCCGCCGGCATCGGTGCGGATGCGCTCAAGAGTTGTTGCCGCGTCGCAATCCAGGACAACCACCGATTTCATCTGGACGAGTTTTTCAAGGGCTGCAGCCTGTCCCGCATGCCGTGGTAGTCCATTGAGGAAGATGAGCCCAGAATTAGCCGCGCCTGTTCCCTCGATGAATCCGCCAAGCAGCTTTTCGGCTATCGGGAACTGCTCGTCAGTGAGAAGAGCGCCGGTGCGCAGGGAGTTGTTAACGACCGCGAGTTCGGCGTCGGACAGCAGGTCGGTGGGGTGGGCGGTATAGCTGCGCAGCCGGTTGCCGAAGTCAAAATGGAAGCACTTCCTGCCGGCTAGCCCTTCGCGCTCCAATAACTCGCCGAGTGGCGTTTTGCCGGCGCCGGTGGGACCGACGAGGAGAATTGCCTCGGGAAGAGCAAGGGTCAGGGTTCCGCGTGAATTCATGGTTCGTGATTTTAGTATAGAAGCGTTAACAAAGCCAGCAGCAGCGCGGCATCGAGCGCCAGCATTAAAGGTGACAGCCGGCTGAATTGGTTGACCGGCCTCGTTTTAGCCATGATCGCCAGTATCCCGCCTGGTATGACTAAAAATGGAGTTGCCAGCAGCAGACTCGTAAACAGGGTGATACCGGCAACGCTGCAGGAAGCAGTGAGCCCGTATATGATCAGAAATGATAGGATAGCAACGGATATCGAGGACAACAGAACTGACAACGCCGCTGGATTGGTAATCCGGAAATTCATTTCCAAGCTGCTGCCTTCCGGTCTATTTCCTTGATGAAGGCATCCTTACCGTCCATGTAGGCCTCGATGTCGCTCTCGTGCCGCCGAGCCAGGCCGGTTTTGAGGCGGCAATAAGCTTCAAGCTCATCCGGATGAGCGATAAGATAATCGCGGAAAGCCAGGTGCCGGGCGATCTCCGGGTTACCTTGTTGAAAAATGTGCAGGTGGTGGCTTCTTTCGCCTGCGGTATCCTTGATGAAGAAGCGGCGGCCGGGAATGCCGTACTCACCGCGGGCAACATAGCCGATCGCGGCCAGGCGATCATTGAAGGCGTCGACAGCGCCGATGTCGGTCACCACCGGGACCATATCTATGATATGCCTGGCTGCGGCGCCGGGCATTGACGTCGACCCGATATGGTGAATATCGGCGATTATCGCACCCAAAATAGGCTTGATGGCCTCGGCTTCGGCGTTGAAAGCGCCAGGCCAGGCAGAATTGTACGGTACGACCTTGACTTTTCTGAATTGATTGACAATCACGAACAAATAATCCTGATTTCCAGTTGACAGCGGCTCTAGCGTAATGGCATACTCTAGTGCGGTTGAAAGTTGGTATCCAAGCCCCAGGGTGGTTTGTCCCGTGGTCCGGATGACCAAACCGTAAACCAAAGTATATTAAAAAAAGGAGCAAATGTCATCCATGTCCCAAGACAAAACCATCCAATGTGCAGACTGCGGCGCCGATTTCACGTTCAGTGCTTCTGAACAGGATTTCTTCGCCTCCAAGGGCTTCACCAACGAGCCCAAGCGCTGCCCCACCTGCCGCCAGTCACGCAAGCAGAGCCGCGGCGGTTCCAGCGCCCCGAGCGCCGGCGGTGTCCGCCAGATGTTCCCCGCCGTGTGCGCCGCCTGTGGCCGCGAGACCCAGGTTCCCTTCGAGCCCCGCAACGGCCGGCCGGTCTACTGCAGCGATTGCTTCGCCAAGTCCAAGACCGCGTACTAAACACCCTCCCTCGAAATCGATCAAAGAGCCCCTCACTCGGGGCTCTTTGCTTTTTGTATTGGGTACCGAAGTCGCTTAAAATACGCTGATGAATACTATCCTGCTTATCGCCGGGGCCGGGGCGCTGGGCTCGTTGGCCCGATATGCCCTGTCTGGCGCCATTTACGCCGCGTTGGGTCAGAATTTCGCTTATGGCACTCTGGTGGTCAATGTGCTGGGCAGTTTCCTGCTGGGACTTCTGATGCACGTTGGTTTGAACACAGATATGATTCCGCCGCACCTGCGCACCGCCGCTGCCATCGGCTTCATCGGGGCTTTTACTACTTTTTCTACCTTTACCTATGAGACGGTGCAATTCGTCCAGGACGGGGCATGGGGCGCTGCGGCGTTGAATGTCCTGGTGAGCGTCGCCCTGGGCATCGCCGCCGTGTTTCTTGGCATGTTTACCGGGCGAATGATAGCTGGAGGAGCCTGATGCGTAAGATTGAAGGCGAACAGGTATTGATGCGCATTTTCATCGGCGAGTCAGATATTACCGGCGGTCGGCCTCTATATTTTGCCCTGATCGAATTATGCAAAACACGGGGACTAGCCGGGGCGACCGTGACCCGCGGCATTGCCGGTTATGGTGCCCGTAGTCGCATCCATTCCGCCCATCTGCTGCGGCTTTCCCAGGATCTGCCGGTGGTGATCGAAGTTGTCGACTCCCAGGAACACATCGATTCGGTATTGCCCGACGTCGAGCGGATGATGGGAGACGGTTTGATCACCATGGAGAAAGTCAGGGTGATACGTTACGGGGCGCGCTCAGGCTCCGATTCGTAATAAGCTCGCCAACCGGTTCACCTGGCCACTTTTTCAGGGTCGAAACAGACAATTTCACTCAGTCCTAGAACCATTCCGCTCTTGACTATAAATGTCCATAATAGTATTATGAATACCACACCTTCGTCTTGAAGACGATCGAGTGTAAGGAGAATTTATGCCGGAGTTACTCACCGTCCGTGAAGTTGCCGATTACCTCAGGGTGACTCAAAAGACCATTTACCGTTTGCTTCAGCAGGGCTCGATCCCGGCGCTAAAGGTCAGCCATTCCTGGCGTTTCGATAAATCAGTCATCGATGAGTGGTTGAAGTCGACTGCCGTCGGTGCCAAAGCTAATATCTTGGTCGTCGACGATGATCAGACTATCCGCGACCTGTTCCGAGATATCCTGGAAGACGCCGGTCACCGGGTTATCACCGCCGGTTCCGGCGCTGAGGCCTTGGAATACATCAAAGCCAAGGATTTCGCCCTGGTGTTCCTCGATCTCAAGATGCCGGGCATGAATGGTCCCGATGTCCTTCGCAAGATCCGCGCCATTGATCCCGACCTGCCGGTGACCATTATAACCGGCTTCCCGGACAGCGAGTCCATGGCCGCGGCGCTGGCCCAGGGCCCGTTCGGGGTGATGAACAAACCCTTCGGAGAGGCTGATGTCCTCAACGCCGTCAAGAGTTTTATCCGCATCGGCCGAAGTTAAGGACGTGCCGAAGTATTCTTGGGATTCCACAACCTCATCGGTAGAGGTGATTAATCATGCCCGGGCGTGAAGCCGAACGCCGCGGCATCACCGTCCGCGAGGTTGTTGAGCAACGTCTCTTGGCCGACGTTCATTCAACCTTTCGTACCATGTTCGAGCGCTCCGGCACGTCCATGGCCATGCTCGACAGCTCCGGGATCATGGTCATGGCCAACGAGGCCATGGCACTGCTGATCGATCAGCCCGTTTCGGAGATAGAGGGCAAGCACTCCTGGTTTGAGTTCGTTGCGGAGGCTGACCGCAAAAAAGCCCAGGATTACCACCGGCTGCGGCGCAGCCACCCGGGTACGGCCCCTGAACATTACGAATTCCGCCTGATCGATACCAACGGCGGCAGCCATGAGATTGAAATTTCCGTGGCAATGTTCCCCGGCACCGATCTTTCTCTTTTGTCTTGCATCGACGTTACCCATTTGAAAACCGCCCAGGAAATGGGCCGTTTAACCCGCTTCGCCGTGGAAAATGCCCCGGAATCGATCTTCTGGCTGAGCGAAGAAGGCGCCGTTCTTTATGCCAACGGGGCGGCTTGCCGCATGCTGGGCTATAACCTGGGCCAGTTGATGGGCCTCAGCATAGCCGAAATCGATACCAGCCGCTCCAAGCGGGACTGGCATAAACTGCTTAAAGAACTCAGACAGACAGGTTCCATGGTTTGGCAGTCGGAATACCGCCGGCACGACAGCCAGGTCATGCCGGTGGAAGTCCTCATCAATTTCATCCAATTGAACGATAAGAATTACTACTGGGCTTTTGCCCGGGACACCACCGCCCACCGGCTAGCCGAAAAGCGGGAACAGCAGCTGCAATCCGAACTAGATGTTTCATCCCGGCTGGCGTCCATTGGCGAACTGGCCGCCGGAGTCGCTCACGAGATAAACAACCCGCTGACCGGCATCATCGGTTTTTCGGAGCGCCTGATCAGGAAAGCGTCCGACGAGAAAACGGCCACCGACCTGAAGCGCATCCACACTGAGGCGATGCGGGCGGCCAAGGTGGTCCAGAGCCTTTTGACCTTCGCCCGGCAGCGCCAGCCCGCCAAGGAACCGGTGGACCTCAACAATATCGTCAAAGAGTCCCTGGCACTTCGGGAGTACGAATTTCGACAGCGTGGCATACAGGTGGTCACTCACCTGGCCGAACTGCCTTGCATCATGGCGGACTATTACCAGTTGGAGCAGGTTTTTGTGAACCTGATCGTCAACGCCGAGCAGGCGATGACTGCCACCAAAAAAGGCGACCGGTTAGCAATCACCACCGGCGAACTCGATGACTACATTGTCATCACCATCGCGGATAACGGCCCGGGCATCAAGCCGGAAAACCTCGAAAAGATCTTCGATCCCTTCTTTACCACCCGTGGCGAGACGGGCGGCACCGGCCTGGGGCTGTCCATCTGCCATGGCATTATCCTGGAACACGGCGGGCGCATCAGCGCCGCCAGCGAATACGGTCACGGCGCCACTTTCACGGTGGCGCTGCCGCTTAAAAACAACACCTGCCCGTCGGCCGAAACCTAGGGCTCGCCTAGCAGTCTACTGCGGGCTTCTTCTTCTCCGATGCCCTCTAAGGCAATCGTTTTACGACGGCCGGTGCGGCCTCGGACTACTTTTACAAAGCTCTTGCTCAGTCCAACCCGTTCGGCGATGAACTCGACCAGGGCTTCGTTGGCGATGCCGCGTTCCGGAGTAGCCGCTACCTTGATCTTGATGGCATCCCCGTAAAGCCCGACGATTTCCGTCTTGCGGGCGCCCGGTTGGACGTGGATATCGATCAGCACACGGTTCATACAGTAACTTCCCCCATCGTCGCCGGAGCGTTTTTCCGAGCATGATACTCGATTAAAACGACGGCCAGCAGGATGATATCGACGTAATAGAAGTAGGTGCCCAGGCTGCGCCAGGCGAAAAAGACCGGGAACACCGAAAGCAGGAGGCCTGTTGCCGGGTATTTTCCCCCGTTCCTGAAATACCACCACAGGCCTCCGCCTAATGCTGCCATCTCGAGGACGGTGAAGATTGTCGATGCTTGGATGGTGATGATGCTCGTTTCCGTCAGACTGACCAGCCCGACGCCGAGAGGGTACAGCTTGTCGAACATCGGCGCGAACACCGAGGTGAACCACAGCACCGGATCTGCGGCTATGAAGGGCATGTTTATAGCCAGAAAGGCGGTGGCGGCGATGATGAGTCCCACCACAGCGTCTTTCATGCCTTTAAGGTGATAGACGTAGACAGCGGCAAATGGCACCAGGAACCATACCGTTTGATAGGTGGCGGCGCCGATGCCCAGAAGCAGCGTCGCCAGTTTGGGATGCTTCGGTATCAGCAGCCAGCCGGCCAGCATGAACGGAAAGATCACCAGGCGTTTTTCCAGGCCGATCATCCCTGAAATCCACAGTTCCAGGCTGACCGCCACGGCGATAGCGAAGAGAATGCGGCTTCCACGGGGCGACCGCCACAGGCCGAAGGCTATGGCCAGCATTAGAAAGCCCCCGACGATTATCTGCAGGTTATCGATTCCGGCGAGGAATAACGGCGCCGAGATCAGAAACGCGCCGGCCGGGTAGGTGAACTTGGATTCCATCTCCACCGGGATGATCTCCGGCGTCGCCTTGGATTCGGTCCACAGGGCATCGAGTTCTTCCTCGGTGGGATAAGGGAAAACGTCGGCAAAGCGACCTTCCTGGAGCGGCGTCAGGTTGACGAACGGGCCGTTGTCGTCTGACTGGCCGTCCCATTCTTCCATTGCGGTGATAACGTTGGCCTCGGCGTAGGGGTTTTTGCCCTCGACGAAATTCTCGGTCGCTTGCTGCGCCATGGCCGCGCCGTCGGAATATCTCGGCTGTGATTTAAAATAGGTCAGCAGTTCATCGATTGGGGTATTGAACGAGGCCGGCTTGATTAAATCAGCCTTCAGCCCGATAAATACCCCGGCAACACCGAGGCCGATGACCGCCAGCAGGATGGCGCCGCCGATTGCTACCTTCTTCAACTGCTGGCTCCAGCGCGCCAGCCAGACATCGGTCTGAGGCAGAGCTACCAGCCAGAGGACAGCAAACCAGGCTGCCCAGAAGAACATGCCCCAGACTGCCTTGGTTTGATTGACGATGTAAGGCCCTCCCGTCAGGGAGGTGTAGGCGAGTTTGAACAAGATGGCGATGAAGAAGAGACTGATCCTTGGCGTAAACAGGGTCAGGGCTTTAGCTACTGTCAATATTGAATATCCTTGAGCCGCGCCTGAATGGCAAGTTTCTCATGACATAATATACTAACCGCCTTGCCGGCGGCAATTTCACTACCCGCCGCAATCGCTCGTTCTTTGTTATAATTATCACCGATATTTGTTATCAAGAGGTGAATCTACCCGTGACCTCGCTTGAACACCAGCTATCCAAACTCCTCCAGGGCAAGGGTCTCACCATTGGCACCGTTGAATCGGCCACCGGCGGGTTGATCGCGTCGCGGTTAACGTCCGTGGCCGGCGCCTCGATCTATTTCCGCGGCAGCCTCGTTACCTACCACAATGAGGTGAAGATGCGCCTGGCCGGGGTCAAGTATGAAACGCTGCTGTCTTACGGCGCCGTCAGTTCTCAAGTAGCGGAGCAGATGGCCGCAGGCGGCCGCAAGGCACTCGACGTCGATATCTGCCTCTCCGACAGCGGTATCGCCGGGCCGGGTGGTGAGACAACGGGCAAGCCGGTGGGGCTTTTCTACATCGGTCTGGCGACGCCGGAGGGCGTCTGGAGCCGGAAATTCATCTTCAAGGGCAGCCGCAATGAGAACCGTGAGTCGGCCGCGGCGGCTGCGCTGAAATGGGCGGTAGAATTACTTAGCGAGAGCTAGATACTCTTGACCGCCGCAGCCTGAATCTCGAACAGTTGCTTGATACCCTTCTCGGCCATGGCGAACACAGTGTCGATGGTGTCGCGGGTGTAAGCCTTTTTCTCTGCCGTACCCTGCACCTCGATGAACTCGCCCTTGGAATTCATCACCAGGTTGAAGTCTGAATCGGCGTTGCAGTCCTCTTCAAAAGCCGGGTCGAGCAGGATATTGCCCTTATAAACGCTGACCGAAACCGCCGCCACCTGTGACTTTAGAGGCATCTGTTTGAACACTCCCAGGCGATGGAGTTTGTTGAACGCCAGGTATAGCGCCACGTAACCGCCGGTGATGGAGGCGGTGCGCGTGCCTGCATCCGCCTGGATGACATCGCAATCGACGACGAAACTACGCTCGCCCAGGGCGGCGAGGTCCGTGACCGCCCGTAGCGATCGCCCCACTAGGCGCTGAATCTCTTGGCTGCGGCCGGAGATCTTGCCCGCCGAATCCCGCGGGGTGCGCGTTGATGTCGCCCGCGGCAGCATGGCGTATTCGGCCGTGACCCAGCCGGAGCCGGTATTTTTAAGGAACGGCGGCACCCTTTCTTCCATGGAGACGGAGACGATCACCTGTGTATTGCCCTGCTCGATGAGCACTGAGCCTTCGGCATAGGCCTGGAAGCCGGGGGTTATTTTAATCGGGCGTAATTCATCGGAAGCGCGGCTGTCTAATCGGGGCATGGTTCAACCTTTCTTCGGCCTGGCAAAAATCGGCACAGTATAGCACGAACACCGGCGGGCGTTCAGG
>CAZGRY010000035.1:0-12995 GCA_964528105.1 uncultured Dehalogenimonas sp. | reverse complement strand
GGCCGTTCGGGTCGGCGGCGGCAGATGTCGCTGTCGGTGCTTATCGCCCGCAACGATCCGCTGGACCAGTATTTCATGCGCCATCCGGATTTCTTTTTCGGCAAATCCGCTGAGGCTGCTTTGCTCAACCCGGAAAACCGCTATATCGCCGGCGCCCACCTGTTGTGCGCTGCATGGGAGCAACCGCTCTCGGTTAACGATCAGTTGTATTTCGGTCTCTCGTACGGCGAACGCCTGGCCGATCTGCTTTGCCGAGGGCTGCTCAAGGAGCGGCGCGGGCGTTACTACCTCGCCGCTGACCTGACCTACCCGGCGCGGGAGGTCAGCATCCGCGGTATGTCCGGCAACGAGTACAACCTTATCAACGGATCGACCGGAGCCCTGCTCGAGGTGCTCGATTCTGCCACGGCTATTTTCCAGCTCCACCCCGGCGCCATCTACCTGCACCAGGGCGAAAGTTATTTCATCAGATCCCTGGACTCCGAAACCCGCATTGCCCGCGCCGAACTTACCGACAACACCTATTACACCGAGACCAAGGACATCACCGAACTCGAGGTCAAAAAGACGCTGCGCTCGGCCTTCATCCGTGGCGTGGCGGTGCACCTCGGTGAAGTCGAAGTGACTGTAACCGTCATCGGTTTCAAGCGCAAGGCGCAATTCACCGAGGAAGTGCTCGGCGAGGAACCGCTGTCGTTGCCACCCCAGAAGTTCGAGACGGTGGCGGTCTGGTTCGAAGTCCCGGATAGCCAGGCGGTGAAGATAACCGGTGATCTCGACCTGGCCGGGTCGCTCCATGCCGTGGAACACGCCGCCATCGGCATCCTGCCCCTCTACGCCCTGTGCGACCGCAACGATATCGGCGGATTGTCTACCCCGTTGCACCCGGACACCGGCGCCGCTACGGTGTTCATCTACGACGCCCATGCCGGCGGCGTCGGCATCGCCGAGAAGGGTTTTGACATCGTCATTCAACTCTGGGAAGCTACACTGAAGACCATCGCCGAATGTCCCTGCGAGTCCGGTTGCCCGGCATGCATCCAATCTCCTAAATGCGGCAACAACAACGAACCACTGGATAAAGCAGGGGCTCAAGCCCTGTTGAAAAGACTGCTCGGCATCGAGGAGCACGATTCCAGTCTTGATTAGAATAGCTCGCGCTGGTATAATTTATTTATCTTTAAGTTACGTTACCCTCCCACCGAAACGAATCGATATTACCCCTCGCCTTTTTTATTCATCCCAACATTAATCTACCACGGCAATTTGTGTGAATAAATGTTAAGCTACATTCGCGCTGGAGTCCCCGTGAAACTGCATCGCAAGCCTGAGTTCTGGCTCGTGATCGGCTTGGGGTTGCTGTTTATCTCCATTGTTTACGCTGACCTGCTCCGCGGGCAGTCTTTGGCCGCCGATGAGGTCCAGCTAACCCTTTTTGCCCTACAACAGTTTATTTACCTCTCGGTTATCGCTTTAGCTACCTGGCGCTTCAGTTTCGCGATCGGCTTTTTTATCTGGGGCATCCTCGGCGCCGCCACCATTCCGTACTCGGCCATCTTCCTTTCAACCAATTGGCACCCCAATCTCCTTCTTGAAATGGTCATCATCGGACTCGTCGGCTTGGCTGAGGTCTTCCTGATAAATGGCTATGAACAGGGTAAGAAACGTCTGCTCGAACATCAAAGGCTGTTGGAAGACCGGGTCACCGAACGCACGGTTGCTCTTAGTCAGGCCAATCTGGCCCTTGAAATGGATATTATTGAACGGCGCCGGGTCGAGGGAGAATTGAGAGAAGCGCTGGCCCAGGTCAAGACGTTGACTGGACTGTTGCCGATGTGCGCCAATTGTAAGAAGATCCGCGATGACAATGGCTACTGGAGTTCAGTCGAAAAATATATCAGCACCCACTCGGAGGCGGAGTTTACCCACGGTATCTGCCCCGAATGTCTCGTAAAACTCTATCCCAGCTACTACGGACCGGGGAAGAAAACCCGGCCCGCGCCCGACTCTTCCACTCCGTATGATCCTGAGTCTCCGGTCAGGTAAATACTCTAGCGCCGGTCTTTAAGGCTCTTCCGGAAAATTGCGTCTTTGACGCTCGTCGATCGCTGACCGATCTGTTTTACCCGGACAAGATACTGGAATCCCGGAATCAGGAGCAGCACCGCGGGGTAAACGATGAACGTTACCGAATCGTAAACCAACCAACCAAGGAAGGGCCATACGGCAAACGCCGCGCTGTAGCTGAAGGTGGGAAACCGGGTAATGAGCAAGATCAACCCGAACGCCGCGACATAGACTGGAATACCCCATGGCATCAGGAAAGCCAGGACGCCGATGCATGTGGCTCCGCCTTTGCCACCCTTGAACTTGAGCCATACCGGCAGGACGTGACCCATGACGCTCACCATGCCGGCCAGCAGTTCGACAATCTGAGGTGTATCGAGGGCGCGGGCGATGGCCACCGCCACCGCGCCCTTGCCGATGTCGACGGTGAGCACCAGCATGCCGGGCCAGAAACCCACCTCGTAGAAGGTGTTCATGGTGCCCATGTTCTTGGTGCCGACCTGGCGGATATCGAGGTGCTTCACCCAGCGGCCCATAAGGTAAGCCAGGGGCACGCTGCCGACGAGATAGGCCCCGAGCAGGGCGATGATGATGGCGACGGTCTCGTTCAAGGTTCGTCCTTACCGTATCAGATTGACGGCGCGAAATCTACGAGGTTCAGACGCAGGGTCTCGCGGCCGTTGAAACGGTCCAGTTCCAGATTATATACCACATCGAGCGGTCCGGGCAGTATTTTTTTTATGCCCTCAGCCTGGCGAAAGGCAACGGCTTCCCAGTTGGATCCGCCCTGGGTCAGCCGCATCTTTAAATGTTCTCCGCTCGAACCCATGGGACGGTAGTCGGTCACGCTGACGCAACGGGAGACGAATAAAGGCGGCCGGTTAGCCTCGCCGAAAGGAGCCAGCCGGTTCAGCGTCTGGAACAGGCTGCCGCCAAGCTCGTGCAGCCGCGCTTCGGCGTCGATGGACAGCACAGGTTGCATGTCGAGCGACGCCATTTCCTTGGCCGTGATCTCGGCAATAAGCGCTGAAAGCTCCGGCAGATTGTCGGTTTTCAAACTGAAGCCAGCCGCTTGGGCGTGGCCGCCGTAATGGCACAGCAGGTGCCCGCAGCGGTCGATGGCCTGGGTGATATTGAAGCCCGGAATCGAACGGCAGCTGGCGGTGGCCATGCCGTCCTCGCGGCGGATGACAATGCTGGGACGGAAGAATTCATCGGTCAGGCGCCCGGCTACTACCCCCAGTATACCCGGCGGGCATTCCTCACCTTCGATGAAGAGGAGCGGGCTCAACGGAGCGGATAAAACCTGTTCCCGGGCCTGGTTGACGAATTTGGCGGTCAGGCGCTGCCGCTCGGCGTTGAGATCCTCGAGGACCGCCGCCAGATCCCTAGCCGCGTCGGCATCGGGGGCCATGAGCAGGTTGTAGCCGGCCATGGCGTGCTCCAGCCGCCCGGCGGCGTTCAAACGCGGCGCCACCGTCCATGAGATGCTCTCGGCTTCAAGCTGGCCGGCCCGCAGCCGGGACAGGTTGACGATCTCAAGGAGTCCCGGCGACGGGTGGTCGTTGAGGTGCTTCAAGCCTTCTTTGACCAGGTAGCGGTTTTCGCCGGTGAGAGGCATGATGTCGGCGACGGTGCCTATTGCGGCCAGTTCCAGGAGATGTTCTTTCGGTAGTGACCGTCCCATACCGGCAAACAAGGCTTCGATGACCTTGAAAGCGACGCCGACGCCGGCCAGGTCCTTGAACGGATAGGCCGAGTCGCAGCGGCGCGGGTCGATGACTGCCACCGCCGGCGGCAGCTTCTCCAGCGGCAAATGATGATCGGTGACGATAATATCCAGGCCGAAGCCCCTGGCAGCTTTAACCTCAGCCACGGCAGTAATGCCGCAGTCAACGCTCACCACCAAGCTCACGCCTTCGTCGGCCAGTTTCTTCAGGGCATCGGTTTTCAGGCCGTAGCCCTCGGTCAGCCGGTGGGGAATGTATGGCGTGGCATTAGCCCCCAGGCATTTAAGCCCGGTGACCATGAGCGCCGTGGCGGTGATGCCGTCGGTGTCAAAGTCGCCATAGACGGCGATGTGTTCGCCCGAAAGGATCGCCCGGTAGATGCGGGACATTGCCGGCTGGATGTCAGGTAGGAGCATCGGGTCGCAGGACAGCCGGGCGTCGCCAGCCAGGAAAAGCTCGGCGGCTTCAAGCGTGCGGATGCCGCGGCCGGCCATGATCCGGGCCATGAGCGCCGGAAAATGCCCCGCCAGTTCGGGCAGCACCTCAGCGGGGGCTACCTGCCAGCGGGCGCCGCGCACCGGAGTCCCCTATTCGTATTGTCGCAGAATAAGCACGGAGTTATGGCCGCCGAAGCCGAAGGAGTTCGACAGGGTGGTCCTGACTTTTTTATGTTTAGCCGCATTGGGCGTGTAATCAAGATCGCAGTCCGGGTCCGGAGTGGTGTAGTTAATGGTCGGCGGGATTATACCATTTTTTATGGTAAGCGCGCAGATGGCGCACTCGATGGCCCCCGCCCCGCCGATGAGATGCCCCAGCATTGATTTGGTCGAAGAGATAGAGACTTTGTAGGCGTGGTCGCCGAGGACGCACTTGATGGCGGCGGTCTCCATCTTGTCGTTGAGCTGCGTCGAGGTACCGTGGGCGTTGATGTAGTCGATCTCCGTCGGATCGATGCCGGCGCGCTTGATGGACATCCGCATCGCCCGGGCGGCGCCCTCGCCGGTCTCGATCGGCTGGACGATATGGAAGGCGTCGCAGGAAGAGCCGTAGCCGATGACCTCGGCGTAGATGTTCGCCCCGCGGCCTAGAGCGGTGTTGAGTTCCTCTAGGACAACCACCGTCGCGCCCTCGCTCATGACGAAGCCGGTGCGCCCGGCATCGAACGGCCGTGATGCATGGTGCGGGTCGTCGTTGGCCGTCGAAAGGGCGTTCAGGGCGTTGAAGGCGGCGAAAGCCAGCACGTTCATGCCGCTCTCGGTGCCGCCCGCCAGCATGGTGTCGGCGCGGCCTTCCCGAATGCTCTCGTAAGCGGTGCCGATGGCGTCCGACCCGGAAGAGCAGGCCGAGGTGGTGCAGAAGTTGGGGCCTTTAAGCCCCATCGAAATGGCGATCTGCGCCGCAGCGATGTCCGAAATCATCATCGGGATGAGGAAGGGGCTAACCTTGGACGGGCCCTTTTCGATGTAGACCCGGGCCTGATCAAACAGGGTGGTCAGTCCCCCGATGCCGGAGCCGACGATGACGCCGATGTCCTCGCCCCTGGCGGCGACGTCGATCATTGATTCCTCGACAGCCATGCGCGCCGCGGCCACCGCCAGCTGGGCGAAGCGGTCCATGCGGCGGACGTCTTTCTTATTGATGTAGTTGGTGGGCTCGAAGCCCTTGCATTCGCCGCCGAAATGGGTCTCCAGCGGTGAGGCATCGAACAAAGTCAGCGGCTCGATGCCGTTTTTCGCGTTGATAAGGCCGTCCCAGGTGGTGGCGGTATCCAGGCCCAGTGGGCTGACCATGCCGATGCCGGTGATGACCACGCGGCGGGTGTAATCCGGGTGCTGACGAGTATCGGTCATAGTGTTTACGTTCACCTCAAAACGAGTTGGCTAAAGTTATAGCACTTTTTGAATGATAGTTCAACGAATTTTTGTTGCTGCGCCCGTCTCGCGTCCCGAGTCCCGAGTCCCGCGGTGAAAACGACTGAAACGACTCCTGTTCCCGTTTCGGGTTGCGAGTTGCGAGTTTCGCGTCGAAAACAAAGGAAACAATCCTCCCGCGGGGTGTGACAGGCAGAATACTTTGTGACCCCTACCGCAGGTGACGCCGCGGGACAAAACGGCCGCGTGGGCATTTCGTGTTCCCAGCCTTCGCGGGGCATAGGGCAATCCGGTTGAGCCGGATTGATTTGTTTTTTGAATTTTCATTTTTAATATATTTTCCCCAAAACGACTAGGATTTTACGTTCAGTTTTCGAATTTTTGGGATTTGGCCGTTGAAACAATTGCCGGATTGCATCGTAAAAAGCATGGCTAAACCAATTGTTTCATCATGGCAATCATCTGCTCCGGCGGTGAAACAATATCCCGTTCGACCTGCTCCAGGGCAACGCCCAGCGCTTCCTCGTCGTGTTTATCGGTGATACCGTATTTGCGCATGACCAGCTTGAAGAACTGTTTCATAGCCTTAGCTTGCAGCGGCTCATTGGACGGATCACGAAGCTGGATCTCGGTCATCTTCCGGGCGGCGAGGAAAATCTCCCTATCGGCGCAGCCGAGATCAGTGTTCTCTTTCAAGAACGCCAGGTTGGCCCCAAAATTCTGCCGCGAATAGAAACCGTGCCTTGCGGCGTTCTTATTCCCCGCCGGTGCGCCGCGTTTCGTGTTGCGCGTTTCGGGTTGCGGGTTGGGGCCGGGGGTGGGGTCAATGTGGCCAGATAATGGTACATGTGTGCTATTATTCATGGCGGTATTATAGCACACTAGTTCCCTATGGCTGTCAAGCGTCTCGTGTCGTTTTTCGTAGAATATTTTGTTATGTCGGGTAATGCATGCGGGCGGGGTTGAGATTCTTCGGCGCCGACTTTGCGGGCGGTTGCGCCAGATTGAATGCTGGCAGGAACTGGAGAGCGCCGCGGCGGACTATAAAGCCAACCGCTCGCTCAACTTCTACGTCGATCCCTCGCGCGGCCACGACGATTATCTAATGTCCATCGCCCTCACCGTCAAGGCCGCCGGCAGGTAAGAACCCCGGGCGGCGGTTGGGAGGGCGCCATAACACCACCGGGCGGGCGCGGCATGCCGCGCCCCTACAAACCCACGAGGCGGCGGGCGGGTCTAAGACCCGCCCTACGAATACCTCCTACCTCCCTTGGCAAAATGGAGAAACGAACTTGAAAATTGCTTGTAACACCGATGACAAGTTAAACCGCCGGGGGTATAATTCCGTCAACGGCAGCGGAGGGATCACGATGGATAAAAGATTTTTCCAGCGGCGGTCGTTCTGGATCAAGACGGGCATCGTCACGGCATTCATCGCCGTGGCGGCGTACTTCGGCGCCGGTTACATGGTTTATGACAAGCTGTCCACGATCGGCGCGCCTTCGGTGGAGGATGCCGCCAACAACCCCTCCAGTTTCAGGGTTACCGACTCAAGGTGGTCGGACTTCGACACCAAGCCCTACTTCGTCGCATCATACCAAGATGTGAGCTTTCCCAGCCGCGGCGAATCCATCAACCTGTCCGGTTGGTACATGGAATCCAGCCCGGGGGCGCCGGTGGTTATCGTTGTCCACGGCATCAACTCCAACAAGCATGATGCCAAGCTGCTGACCCCGGCCGGCATGCTGGTGCGTAACGGATTCAACGTTTTGATGTTCGATTTGCGCAATCACGGAGATTCCGGCAAGGACAACGGCCGGACAAGCATGGGCAATAAAGAATACCTCGACGTGCTAGGAGCCTGGGATTATCTCATAGAAAAGAAGGGTTATGAGCCTGACCGATCGGCATCTACGCCGTATCGCTGGGAGCAGGCACCAGCCTGACAGCCTTCGCCCAAGAACCCGGGATTGCCGCGCTGTTCGTCGATTCACCCTTTGCCAATCTGCAGGAAATCGCCAAGGCCGAATTGGCATTGAACAACTACCCCACCTTCCTGTGGTATTCAGCCTACCTGACAGCCCGGGTGACCGGAGTGGACCTGTTGGAACACAATCCATATGAGGCTATTCCAAAATGCGGCGGCCGGCCGCTGTATATCGTCCATGGCACCGCCGACGTGCGTATCAGCGTGGAACAGACCTACGAACTCAGGGATATGGCGCGAGCGACGGGCACCGATGTCACCGTCTGGATTACCGAAGGCGTCGAATACGTCGGTAGCCAATTCGAGCTACCTGTCGAATACGAAAGCCGGTTGGTGGGTTTCTTCACCGAATCTTTAAAATAGATGCCCGCGTAGACCATTTATCGAAAATTTTTACAAATCCTTAGCATTGCTTTAATTAAGCCTTAACAATCCGATGGTAAGATACTATCAATATGATAGTAGAAGAACACAAGAACAAGTACACGGACACGGAACAATCAACGGGGGCCGGGTGCGAACTAAACGGCAAGGTTTACCGGCATTCGGAGAATCTAAAGAACGACATCTCCTTCCTGATGGCCGCCGAGGCCATGACCATCGAGGACCTGATGGAGCTCTTCTTCGACAGCGCCAGCCGCGGGTAGAGGCGTCCACGCACGATAAGATCGTGCTTCCGGCAATTCAGACGGACACCTTCAGGTATCCAAGGCAACGGTCCGGTACGAGACCCTTAACCTTTGTCCTTCGACAAGCTCAGGACGAACGGGATTTTAGACCGTTTATTTTTCCGCAGGCTGGCGTGAGCGGCGGGCGCGGGGAGCGGCGAGCTTGGGCTTGATATCCACCTGGGGATAGATCAAGGGCAGGAGCTGCTTGGTCTCCTGGGTGATTTCTTCCAACCGGTCGATAAGAAGGATATTCCTGGCGTCTTTGCTGTCACCCTGGGAATTCTGATCCGGCGACAGGTATTTACTCTGCGCTTTGAGCGAATAATATTCGCTGGTGAGCTTAATCAGCCGGTTTCTCGCCTCTTCACAGGCATCAACCGCCACCGCTTCGGGGTTTTGTTCCATAGAATCCTCTCACATTCGTTACCGCATTATATCCACCAATTCCAAAGCCGTCAGCCCTACGTTAGTACTTATTGTCTAAAGAATCGTAAGTATTTCGTTCTACAGACGCACCTTGGAGGTTTTGTCGGAGACGGCGGGTTATGCTATACTTTTGCTTTGATAAAAGAATAAGAGGAAGAATTTGGAAAAACAGGACAAGATCACCGTCATCGATGCCTTCAAACGCCATGCCAAGGACACCGGCTCCGCCGAGGTCCAGGTAGCCATCCTTTCGGCGCGCGTCATCCAGCTGACCGCCCACATGGCCGCCAACAAACAGGACGCCCACACCAAGCGCAACCTGCTGCGGCTGGTCGGCCAGAGGCGCCGCATGCTGGCTTATCTCCGGCGCGAGGACGCCACCCGCTACCAGGACCTCATCGCCAAGATCGGCCTGCGCAAGTAATTCACATCAAGTTCTGCGCACCGGTCCCATTTCATGGCGTCCTTTCAGGGCAAGCCTCAAGGCTTTGGCTCTATTTAAACGCATAAGGAGAATCCATTGGCATCGATCCACACTTTTGAACGAACTATCGGCGGGCGCAAGCTCGTCATCGAACACGGCAAGCTCGGCTGGCAGGCTAACGGCGCCGTGACCCTGCGCTACGGCGAAACCCAGATTTTGGCCACCGCCACTATCGCCAAAGAGGCGCGGGCGGGAGTAGATTTCCTGCCCCTGACTATCGACGTCGAGGAGCGGATGTACGCCGCGGGCAAAATTCCCGGCGGCTTCATCCGGCGCGAAGGCCGGGCCACCGAAGCGGCCACCCTGGCCAGCCGCCTGGCCGACCGGCCGCTCCGGCCGCTCTTGCCCAAGTACTGGCGCCGTGAAATCCAGGTTATCCTGACCGTCATTGCAGCAGACCAGGAAAACGATCCCGACGTCCTGGGCGTCATTGGTGCGTCCTGCGCCCTTGGCGTGTCCGAAATGCCGTTCGAGGGCCCAGTGTCGGCGGTGCACATTGGATACATCAAAGGTGAGTTTGTCATCAACCCCACCTTCACCCAGCTGCCCGACAGCAAGCTGGACGTCGTCGTCGCTTCAACCAAGAAAGCGGTCACCATGCTGGAAGCCGGCGCCCATGAGGCTACGGAAGACCTGATCATGGAGGCCATCCGTTTCGGCCATGCCGCCAACCAGGAGATCATCGCTCTGCAGGAAGAGGTCATCGCCGCCGTCGGCAAGGCCAAGTGGCACGTCGATCCTCCGGTCATCGATGAAAACCTGATGGCCAAAATCTCGGAAGCTATCGATCACCGGCTGCCCGCCGCCTTCTACCAGGCCGATAAAGCCCAACGCGCCGAGAACCTGGAAAAGATTTCACAGGAACTCATCGCCGACCTGGGCGAGGGATTCGAGCCGGCGGCGATCATGGCGGCCTACGACAAGAAGATCCGCAAGCTGGTGCGCTCCACCGCCCTGGACAAGGGCGAGCGCGTCTCCGGCCGCGGCATCGGCGAGATCCGCGAGCTGTCCGCCGAGGTCACCATCCTGCCCCGGGTCCACGGCTCGTCGCTGTTTTCCCGCGGCATGACCCAGATCCTGAATGTGGTCACCCTCGGCTCTCTGCAAATGGAGCAGAAGCTGGACAATATCTCCCCCGAGGCGACCAAGCGCTACATACATCACTACAATTTCCCGCCCTACTCCACCGGCGAGGTCAAGCGCCTTGGCGGTACCGGGCGGCGCGAGATCGGCCACGGCGCGCTGGCGGAGCGGGCGCTATTGCCAGTCATCCCGACCGAGGCCGAGTTCCCCTACGCCATGCGGCTCGTGTCCGAGGCGGTATCGTCCAACGGCTCGACGTCAATGGCTTCGACCTGCGCCTCTAGCCTGGCGCTCATGGACGCCGGCGTCCCGATCACGAAGCCCGTGGCCGGCATCTCTATCGGCTTGATCACCGACGACTCCGACCCCGACCGCTTCGTCACCCTGACCGATATCGAAGGCCTGGAAGACAACTACGGCGATATGGACTTCAAAGTGGCGGGCACCCGCGACGGCATCACCGCCATCCAGCTGGATATCAAGCTCAAGGGCATCAGTTTCGCGGTCATCGAGAAGACCCTGTCGCAGGCCAAAGAGGCCCGCATGGCCATCCTCGAGGTCATGGACAAAGCCATCTCACAGCCGCGGACCGAGCTTTCGTCCTACGCGCCCCGGATGTATAAGCTGAAGATCGACCCGAGCAAGATCGGCACCGTCATCGGCCCCGGCGGCCGCGTCATCCGCGGCATCATCGAGGAGACCAAGACGACTATCGACATCGAGGACGACGGCACGGTCATCATCGGCGCCAGTGACGCCGAGGCAGCCAAGCGCGCCATCGCCATCGTCGAGGGCTTGACCAAGGATATCGAAGCCGGCACGGTTTACACCGGCAAGGTCACCCGGGTAATGAGCTTCGGCGCCTTCGTCGAGATCCTGCCCGGCAAGGAAGGCATGGTCCATATTTCCGAATTGGCCAACCGCCGCGTCGAAAAGGTCGAGGATGTGGTCAAGATCGGCGACATTATTCAGGTTAAAGTCACTGAGATCGACTCCCAGGGCCGGATCAACCTGTCCCTCCGCGCACTCTTGGCGCCGGCAAGCCCGGAGGAAGCCGAAGCCATGCGGCAGCAGGCACCACCCCCCAGCAGTTTCCCGCGCTCCGCGCCCGGCGCACCCATGGGAGGCCGGCCGCCGTTCAGACGGTAAATTTCCTAATCATAATCCCTAAATCCTAGACAATTTTCAAAGCACGAAGTTCTAAATCCCGCAAGGGACGGGCTTCGTGCTTTGTTATACCCTCGGAATACATACTGATTAGTGCTACACTTATGGCGGAGGGCAGGATATGACGATCAAAGTAGCGGTACATGGAGCACTGGGACAGATGGGGCAGCAGGTGCTGAAGGCCGTGTCGGGTTCGCCCGACATGATCCTGGTCGGCGCTTGCGATGCCAAGGCGGCGGACGGCTACATCAACATCGGCGATAAAAAGATACTGCTGAGTGCCGACCTGAACAAGTGCCTGGTCGCCACCAAACCCGACGTCCTGGTGGACTTCAGCATCGCCGCGGCGGTGCCGCAGGCGGCCGAGACCGCCGCCCGGTCCGGGGTGTCGCTGGTCATCGGCACTACCGGCATCACCCCGCCCATACTTGGACGCCTGGAAGCCCTAACCAAGGAATACCATATCGGGGCCATGGTGGCGCCTAACTTCGCCCTGGGAGCCGTGGTCATGATGCAGCTTTCACGCATCGCCGCCAAATACCTGGACTGGGCGGAGATCATCGAAATGCACCACGAGAGGAAAGCCGATGCCCCTTCCGGTACGGCCATCGCTACAGCCCGCGAGATGCAGGCCGCCCGGGAAAAACCGTTCGAATCGCCCCCCGGCGAGGTGGAGCACAAGAGCCGCGGCGAGGAGTTTTACGGCGTGCCCATCCACAGCGTCCGGATGCCCGGCCTGGTGGCCCACCAGGAGGTCATTTTCGGCGCCCAGGGGCAGACGCTGACCATCAGGCATGATTCCAATGACCGCGAGAGCTTCATGCCGGGAGTGCTCTTTGCAATCCGGGAGATGGCCAAGCGGCCGGGTGAGTTTGTCTTCGGGTTGGACAAGCTGCTCGGCTTTTAATAATACCAATAGTCAAATAATACCAATAAACAAATAATCAAATACAGACCGTCTGAATCGGTCCGATCCTGTTGGCATTGGCAATTGGATAATTGGTATTATTGGGATTATTCTCGAAAAGAGGGGCTGAATTGAACGGTTTAAGAGTTGCCATCGTCGGTGCCACCGGCCTCGTCGGTCAAGAATTTATCCGGGTACTGAGCCAGCGCAATTTCCCCATGAGATCGCTCTCCCTGCTGGCATCGGACCGAAGCGCGGGCAAGAAGCTGCTGGTCAAAGGCCAGGAAGTCGAGGTCAAGGAAACGACACCCGACAGCTTCAAAGACATCGATGTCGCCCTGTTTTCCGCGGGCGCCGATATATCCCGCCACTTTTCGCCCATCGCCGCCGAAAAAGGCGTCGTGGTCATCGACAACAGCGCCGCCTTCCGCTACGAGGCCGATGTGCCGCTGGTGGTGCCCGAGGTCAACATCGAGGATGCCAAGAATAATAAGGGCATCATCGCCAACCCCAACTGCTCCACCATCCAGATGGTGACCGCGCTATACCAGCTGCACAAGGTCAACCCGATCAAGCGCATCATCGTCTCAACCTACCAGGCG
>CAZGRY010000034.1:0-13157 GCA_964528105.1 uncultured Dehalogenimonas sp. | reverse complement strand
CTGTGGTAAATCATCCAGCTGTTGCTGAGCGCTTCTTAAGCAATCGGTTTGCGGACCTAATTGCGAGGCGGCGACAGCCGCCGAAACAATAATACACATCGTCTTTGCGAGCGATCGCAAAGGGGCGCGAAGCAATCCCACTCCCTTGCACCGGTTCTTCGCTTCCCCAGTGGAGACGATCACCGGCGATTAACTCACAACCTCTGAGCTTTGGCAGCTAGGTTGATGGCTCCCGCCGTGTCTCGCAGGTGATTGAGCACTCCGGGCAATTATCGTCGCATGGCTCCACGTGAAGGGTTATCTCCAGCCGCGGCAGTTTCCGCTTGAGGTCGGCTTCAAGGTGGTCGCACATCCGGTGGGCTTCTTCGACGGAAAGCGCCCGCGGCATCACCAGGTGCAGGTCGACAAACCTCTCGGCGCCGGCCTTGCGCGACCGGATCTGGTGAAAGTCCACCAGTTCGCCGCGGTGCTCGGCCAGCGTCTCGACAATGATCTTCTCCTCATCTGCCGGCAGGCCGGTGTCGATGATGCCGCCGAAGGACTTGTGCAGGATGTCCCAGGCGGCTTTGACGATGATTAGTGCCACACCGATGGCGATGATGGGATCGAGAATGGTCAGTCCGGTGATCTGCACTGCAGCCAACCCCACCATGACGCCGATTGACGTGATGACGTCAGTGCGCAGGTGCTGGGCATCGGCTTCCAGGGCCAGAGAGTCGTGAATTTTGGCGGTCTTGAACAGGTGGCGGCTGACCAGGATGTTGACCACAACCGATACGGCCATCACGGCGATGCCCCAGCCTAAAAGCTCGACCTCGCCGCCGTGGAGTATCCGTTTAATCGCCTCGTAGATGATCCAAACCGCGGCGATGAAGATGAGCACCGCCTCGATGCTGCCGGAGACGTTTTCCCACTTGCCGTGGCCGAAGGGGTGTTCCCGGTCCGCGGGTTTGCCGGCGGCGCGCAGCCCGAAGAAGGCGATGATCGCCGCCAGCAGGTCAAGCGAGGAATGGATAGCCTCGGCTAGGACCGAGACCGACCCGGTGATGAGGCCCACCGTCACCTTTAAAAAGACGAGTAGGGAGGGGGAGGCCACCGACACGGCGGCGGCGCGGCTCTGGCCGTTCATGCTCTAGGCTCCCGCCCGGGAGACCCTGGGCGCAAGGCGGCTTTTGTCGTAATTGTCCCAGATCACCAGGATGGCCGGGGCGACAAAAAGCGAATCATAGGTGCCGACGATGATGCCGATGAGCATGACTACCGCCAGGTTCTGGACCGTGGCGCCGACGAAGAGCATCAGTGCCAGCACGGCGAAGATGGTGGTGAGAGAGGTATTCGTCGACCGAATGAGCGTCTCCACGACGCTGCGGTTGACCACGCCCTCGAAGGTGGGGGCGACGCCGCGCAGGGTGTTTTCACGGATGCGGTCATAGACGACCACGGTGTTGTTGACGCTGTAGCCCAGGATGGCCAGGATGCCGATGATGAACACCAGGTCAACTTCCCAGCCGAAGACGGAAGCCAGCACGGCGAATATGCCCAGCACGGCCAGGACGTCGTGCAGCAGGGCGATGACCGCGCCGGTGCCGTAGTGCAGCGGCCGGGGCATGCGGCGGAAGGCGTAGGTCAGATAGACCAAAATGCCGATGGCGCCCAGGCCGACGGCGATGAGGGCGGTGCGGGCGGTAGCCCGGGCGATGACCGGGTCGACAGATTCGAAGCCGCGCTCGGTCAGCGGGCCGAAGGCCGTTTCAAGGCCTTCTTCCAGGTCGTTCTTCTGGGCGCCGGTGATCTCGCCGAGGCGGATGATAAAGTCCTCGTTGCCGGTCTCCTGGACGGTGACATTGTCAAAGCCCAGATCCCCGACCTCGCTCTTGACGTCGCTGAGAGCCGGTGTGGTATCGAAAGCCACGGTGAGAATCGAGCCTGCCGAAAAGTCGATACCGGCCTTAAGGCCGAAAACCGCCAGGGCCAAAAGCGACAGGACGATTAGCAGCCCCGAGATGCTTAAAAAGAGCTTGCGCTTGCCGATGATGTTAGGCATTCTGGTCCCCTGATTCTGAAGTGAATAATGTGACCTTCCTGGCGGCGCTGCTGCCGATGAGCATGCGCAGGAAGGTGCGGGTAACGAAGATGGCGCTGAACATGCTGACGATGACGCCGATGCCCAGCGTCAGGGCGAAGCCCTGGACCGGTGCGCCGGCGGCCACGCTGGAGCCGACCCAGACCAGGATGGCGCACACGATGAGGGTGGTGATGTTGGAGTCCCAGATGGCGCTCCAGGCGCGGGAGAAGCCCGCCTCGATGGCGGCGCCGACGGTGCGTTTGGCCCTGAGTTCTTCCTTCATGCGCTCGAAGATGAGGACGTTGGCATCGACTGCCATGCCGATGGACAGGATGAAGCCGCCGATGCCGGCCAGGCTCAGGGTCACCGGCACCAGCTTGTAGATGGCCAGGACGACGGCGACATAAAAGAGCAGCGCCAGGCTGGCCAGGACGCCGGGCAGGCGGTAAAAGGCGATCATGAAGACCATGACCAGGATGACACCGACGATGCCGGCCAGGAGAGACAGGTCGACGAAGTCGGCACCGAGCACCGGCGATACGGTGTTCTCGTAGATGATCTCCAGCGGCACCGGCAGGCGGCCGGCGTTGATCTGGTCGCGCAAGACCTCGGCGTCCACCAGGGGCAAGCCGGTAATAATGCCCTTGTCGGTCAACACGGCTTGAACCACGGGAGCGATCGGCAGCCCGTTGGCATCGAGAAGAGCAATGTCACCTTCAAAAATGCCCATCTGCTTGCCGAGGATGCGGGTGGTTACAATCTCGAAGATTTTGGCGCCTTCCTCATCCCATTCGAAATTGAGGGCGATGGCGCCGGTGGTTGAGTCCTGGGACAGGAAGGTGTTCTCTTTGAGCCTGCTGGAATCAAGTGTTTTGACCACGCCGTCGATCTCAGCGGTGGCCGGTTTCCAGCGGCCGAGGGCGTTTTCCCAGCGGGCTTCTTCGCCCGTCGCGGCCAGTTCGCCGAAGACGAGCAGGGCGGTGGAGCCGATGCGCTGCTTCTGGGCGTCGGTCAAATTCGTTCCCGGCAGTTCGACGACGATGCGGTTTTCGCCCTGCTTGACGATACTGGGTTCGGTGACGCCCAGGGGGTTGACGCGGTTGTTGATGACGTCAATGACGCCGTTCATGATGCTGTCTTTATCGCCGTCGACGACGCCGGACAGGTCAGCCTGGTAGACGACGTGCAGGCCGCCCTGGAGGTCAAGGCCGAGCTGGATGGCCTTGTTGCCCAGCAGTCCCTTGCCCATCGGCAGGACCACCAGCGCCGCCAGGACGAACAGGATCATGATGGTGATAAAAGCGGGTAGATGTTTTTTCATTCTCTAGTTTCCATATCCGGGTTGGATTCCGTTTCTATAAGGTATTTCGATCGCCCGCATCGTTTTCGATCCGGCCGATGGTTATTCAGGGCCGTTATCTGCGCGCTGCCCGCCGATAATTCGGGCTGCCAATTGCAGACCTTCCTCTTCAGTAGTTATCTCGCCGGTGGCCTGGGCTTCGGCGATGGCTTCCAGGATTTTGCCCATTTCCGGTCCGGGCTTCATCCCGAAGCGGGACTGGAGATCGTCGCCGTCCACCAGACGTTTGGGCGCCTTCTCCAGTTGCCGGCCGCGCTCGGCCAAAACATAAGTCACTATTGTAACATGTTCACGGAAGTTATCAAGCATAAGGGTCGGACCGCGGGCGGCAAGGTGGTCGGCCAGGCTCAAGTAGAGGGTGGCCACCGCGGCGTCGCCCGCATCTCGCAGGAAGCGGTAGACCGCCTTGGGGGTGGGTTTGATCGCCTCTGGGCCCAACTGGTTAGGACGCATGTGAAACTCGACCAGGGCGGCGACGAATTTGATCTCCTTCTGGGAAAACCGCAACCGCGCCAGCATATCGGCGGCGGTTACGGCGCCGCGGTTGGCGTGGCCGTAGAAGCGGACGCGGCCGCTGGGGGCCAGGGTCTTGGTCTCCGGCTTGGCGATGTCGTGGATCAGGGCGGCCATGCGGATCAGCGCCAGGCGGGTGGCGCCGCCGTTGATCGTGGCTTCAAAATAGGCCGCGATCGCGCTGTCCCAGGGGATAATCCGTTGCGCCTCGGGCGGGGCATAAGGCCAATCACCGCGGCGCAGCACCCAGTCCAGCGAGGATACTGCCTTGAGCTGGTGGCCCAGGACATCCCAGTTGTGCTCGATGGGTTGTTCGACGCCGCGCGACGGCTCGAGTTCGGGGAAGATGGCGGTCAGCAGACCGAGGCGGTCGAGGTACTCGACGGCAGCACCGACCGAGGGCAGGGAAAAGAGCTTCACCAGGTCTTCCCGCGTCCGCTCGCCGGCAACCTCCGAGGCCAAATGTACGTTTTCATTGATTAGCCGCTCGGTGGCTGGTTCGATGGCAAAGCCAAGTTCGGCGGCCAGCCGGACGCCCCGGAGCAGCCGGGCCGGATCGCTTTTAAAGACATCCGGGGAGACGGCGCGGAGGGTTTTGCCCTCAAGGTCGCCAAGGCCGCCGGTGGGATCGACGATATCGAGGCGACCGATTGCCAGTTTCGAGGTGTCAACCGGCGCTGCTAGGGCATCGATGGTGAAGTCGCGGCGAAGAAGATCCTCATGCAAAGTGCCGGCGGCGGCTCCGATATCGATCTGGTCGAATGCCCCGCCCCGCAGCGTAAGGCGGTACATCCCGGCCTCGAGGTGGAGGGCGAACATCGGGCAGCCCAACTTGGCTGCCAGCATCTCGGCGAAGACCTTGGCGTCACCTTCGACGGCGAGGTCGAGGTCATGCGCCGGGCGGCCGAGCAGGCTGTCGCGGATGAAGCCGCCGACGATGGCAATCTTCACCTTTTGGGCATCGGCTACGGCGGCTGCAGCCTCGATAATCTCACGCTGGCCAGGATCGGCGAAGGTCAGGAAACCCGGTACAGTTTTTGTCATGGTGCGTTTACCCTAATATACAAGCATGAGCCGGGTACAGCAAGAAGTGGACGTTCTTTCGATGACGATTGCCACGGCCTCGTGTCAAACGAGACCTCGCAATGACATTTTGCTCATTTTGAGTACAAAAAAATTGCTGGCATAATTTATTTATGATTGACGTATTCGCCCTGATTTCCGATGCCCAGAAACGCGGCGGCTCCGATGTTCTGTTGATAGTGGGCTCGCCGCCGGAGGTGAGGATCCGCGGAGCGCTGGAGCCGAAGAAGGCGGCGCCCTTGACCCCCGAGGATACCATTTCGGCGCTCAATCAGATGGCGCACTCATGGGACCGAGACAGTTTTCAGAAGGACCTCGAGCCGGATTTCGGCTACACCGTACCCGGTATTTCCCGGCTGCGCTGCAACGCGGCCAGGCAACAGGGCGTGATCAGCTTGGCTATCCGGCTGCTGCCTTTGAGCGTGCCTACGATCGAAGAACTGGGGCTGCCGCAAGCTTGTAACGACCTTATCGCTAAACGCCGCGGCCTTGTCATCGTTTCCGGACCGACCGGCAGCGGCAAGTCAACTACTCTGGCGGCCATGATCCAGCACCTCAACCGCACCAAACCCAAGCACGTCGTGACCATCGAAGATCCTATTGAATACATATACAAGCCCGATAAATGCATGATCACTCAGCGGGAGATCGGCACCGATACTTGCTCTTTCTCCGAAGCGCTGAAGCATGTGCTGCGGCAGAACCCGGACGTCATTCTGGTTGGAGAAATGAGAGACACTGACACCGCTACTGCGGTATTGACCGTCGCGGACACCGGTCACCTGGTGCTTTCGACCAGCCATGCCCCGAGCGCCCAGCAGGCGCTGGAGCGCATTGTCGACCTGTTCCCGCCGAACGAGCGCCACTTTGCCTTTGTCGGGTTGGCATCGCTACTCGTCGGAGTGCTTTGCCAGAGCCTGGTGCCGCGGGCCAACGGCAACGGGCGGGTAGCCGCGGTGGAGATCATGCTGGCCAATACCGCCGTCAGGAACATGATCAGGGAAGAGAAGTTGTACCAGTTGCAGAACGTCGTCATGTCAAGCCGTGGCGAGGGGATGATCAGCATGGACGAATCCCTGGTGACGCTCTACCGCGACGAGAAGATTACTCTCGAGACGGTTTACGATTACTGCCACGATCCGTATGAGGTGGAGCGGCTCATGGGCAGCAAGCCGGGGACGCGTTTGAACTCAACGCACCGTGATACGTCGGCGATATTATCGTAGATTAACCTTTCAGGGCGAGCCCTCAGTCGAGGCCTAGCGGATCAACGTCGACGCCGATGCCCGATGGTAGTTCTGCGCCGGATAGGAATTCTACGACACCCCGGCCTTTGACGATGATTTGCCACCGGTACTTGCCGCGGCGCCGAGGCACAAAGGCGGGCGCCGGGCCGATGAAATCAACACCGGTGATGCCGGCCGAATCCCGCGCCAGTTCCAGCTTTTTCCTGAGATTGTGCGCCAGTTGCAGGCCATCTGCCTCGGCGGTGTGGGTGGTGGTCAGCACCGCCAGTTCACCGAACGGCGGGTAGCCCAGCATTTTCCGGTACTCGATTTCCTTATCGTAGAAGGTCTTGTAATCGTGCCGCACCGCGGCGGCGATGGCGTAATGCGACGGCTGGTAGCTCTGCACGACAACCCGGCCGGGAAACTCGCCACGGCCAGCGCGACCGGCCACCTGGAGCAGCAACTGGAAAGTACGTTCGCCGGCGCGGAAATCCGGCAGGTTCAGGGCGGTATCGGCATTGATGACGCCGACTAGGCCGACCCTCGGCAGATCTAAGCCGCGGGCGACGACCTGGGTGCCTATGAGGATGTCAGCCTTGCCGGCGCGGAAATCATCGAAGATCTGGTAACCGGCGTCCTTGCCGCGGGCGGCATCGGAGTCCCAACGCAGGATTTTCACCCCCGGAAACTCTTTTTTCGTCTCTTCTTCCAGCTTCTGAGTGCCCAGGCCGAGGAATTTGATGCGGTGGCTGCCGCAGACCGGGCAGGCGGTCGGCACGCGGTATTGAGTGTTGCAATGGTGACAGACCAGCCGGTTCTCGATGGGATGGAATCCCAGCGGCAGGTGGCAGTTACGGCACTTCAAGACCTCGCCGCAGTCACGGCACTGGATGAAAGTGGCTCCTCCCCGGCGGTTGAAGAACAGGATGACCTGCTCGTTGTTTTTGAGAGCCGCATCGATTTCGGTCCTGAGCTTGCGGCTGAAGATTGATAAATTGCCGCTCTTCAACTCTTCCCTCATATCGATAAGAGTCACCGGCGGCAGCGGGGCATCGGGGTGGGGCGTAATGCGTTCCGGCAATTCCAGCAAATGGTACTCGCCTTGCAGCGCCTTAAAATAACTTTCGACATCGGGGGTAGCGGTGCCCAGCAGCAAGGTTGCTCCTGTTTCGGACGCCTGGCGGCGGGCGACGGACCGGGCGTGATACAACGGCGGCGTGTCCTGTTGTTTGTAGGCCCACTCGTGCTCCTCGTCGATGACGATGAGGCCGGGGCTGGCAAAGGGGGCGAACAGGGCGCTCCGAGGGCCGATTGCGATATCAAAATCTCCCTCGGCGATGCCGCGCCACTGGTCGAAGCGCTCGCCTAGCGACAGCCGGCTGTGCAGCACGGCGACGCGGCCGGGGAAGCGGGCGGTAAAACGTTCGATGATCTGGTGGGTGAGGGAAATCTCCGGCACCAGCACGATGACCTGCTTGCCTTGTTTCAGGGCATGGGCGGCAGCCCGGAGGTAGACCTCGGTCTTACCCGAGCCGGTGACGCCGTGGAGTAAAAAAGTCTCGCCTTTGGCTTCGTCGATCGCTTTGTTCACGGTGGTCACTGTAGTCGACTGCGCCGGGGTCAAGGCATGGGCCAGCGGCAGCTCGACAGCGGCGGGCAGGCGGGGGGCGCGGCGGGACTCCTCGGCGACGGTCTCGACCAGCCCTTTTGCAGCCAACGCGGACAGCACGGCGGTGACCTCGCCAAACTCACGGCGGAGATCGGCAACCGTTAACTGACCTCTCGAACTCGCCAACAGGCGGAGAACGGCGGCCTGCTTCGGAGACTTTTTCAAGAGAGATACGGCGGCGGATTGAGCGGCGTCAGGATCGATTTTAATGCGCGCCACTTTTTCCAGCCGGGGTTTAATCTTCACCGCCTGCAGCCGGTAGCGGCGCTCGATCAGGGCGTGGTCCAGGAGATGCTTGGCGGCTTTTTGTATCGCCGTTTTGCCGAAGCGTTTTTCCAGCGTCTTTTGATCTGTGGTCGCCGCGGTGTCAAGGGTGGCAAGGACATCGCGCTCGAGGTCGGACAGAGGGATGTCGCCAAGGTCCGTCGCAGAACGGGTGTAGATTGGTTCGGCAGACCGCCCGAAGCCGGGCGGCAGCCACAGGGCTAAGGACGGGAAGAGCGGCGCCAGGTAATGGCGGCTGATCCATAGGCTCACCGCCAGCTGTGCTGGGGACAGAAATAGTGCCGGCTCGATAGCTCCGGAAACGGGGCGGGTCGCATCATATCTCGGAGTATCTGCGATCTCGATGACGATGCCCTGGAGCGTCTTGGGACCAAAGGGGACGAGCACCGCCTGACCCCGCTGTACGTTTAGGCCGGGCGGCAGTTCATAACTGAAGGAGCCCCGGCCGGCGGCCGGGGAATTGACGCTGACCTCGGCGTAGGGCAAGAAAACCTCCGCTCTGGTAAAACGCCGTCTCCCCTAACGGGAAACGGCGTTGAAATCTAAATCCGGGACAGGCTCTAGGTGGCGGTTTCGCGATCGCCTTCCTTGATGCGGGCGGCTTTACCTGACAAACCGCGGAGGTAGTACAGCTTGGCGCGGCGGACGCGGCCGCGGCGGATGAGATCGATCTTGGCTATGAGCGGCGAGGCGAAGGGGAAGATGCGTTCTACGCCGACGCCGTAGGAGATGCGGCGGACGGTAAAGTTGCCGCCATCGGTGCCCTTGCGGATACGCAGGACGACGCCCTGGAAGGCCTGGATACGCTCTTTATCGCCTTCAATGATGCGTACATGTACCTTGACCGTATCGCCTGGGGCGATCTCGGGAAAATCGGCCTTGACCGCCGCGGGTACCAGTTCGTCAATTCTCATGGGTTGGAACTCCTTTGTCTTGCCGCGCCGGTCATCGCCAGGCGGATAAATTCAATGTCATAGACTAAGTAGTAAATCACAAATGGGTGCTCTATGGCAAGTCCTGTACTAAGTTACGTTTGTCAGGTTGCTTGAACTGGCTCCTTTACATATAATGGATTACTAAAATTGGCTTGTTTCTCGCGGGAAACGACGGTTTGTTCTCGTTCGTCCCTCTCGCGACTCAATCCGGGCGCTTCTAGTGGACTACAAATTAGCCGAATAGGAAAAGGCCAAAATGGCGAAATACGATTATGACCTGATTGTACTGGGCGGCGGCATCGCCGGCTTTTCCGCGGCCGGTATGGCGGCGGGCCTGGGCAAGAGCGTTTTGCTGGTTGAGAAAGGTCGTCTCGGAGGTGCCTGCTCACTGCGGACCTGTATTCCCACCAAAGCCCTTATCCGCACGGGAGAAGCCTATAGCAATCTGGGAGCAGCCTCTGAATTCGGCCTGCAGTGCCAGCTTTCCGCAATTGATACCTCGCTGGTTAATAAATATGTCCGGCGTGTCGTTGAGGAAGTCGGTGAGATCGACAACCCTGAAAGTTTTAAGCAAATGGGTATCGATATCGAATTCGGCGCCCCTTCATTCCATGATCGGCACCACATCAACGTAGGCAGCCGGGTTGTATCCGGGAAAAGGTTCATTATCGCCACCGGCAGCAGCCCGGCGCGTTTGAACGTCGACGGTGTCGCTGACACGCCTTATTTCACCACCGAAAATATTTTCAACGAGGACAAGCTCCCGGCATCGATCATCATCCTTGGCGGCGGACCCGCCGGCATCGAATACGCAAGTGCGTACTGTATGCTGGGATTGCAGGTGACGGTGATTGAGCTGTCTGATACCATTTTGGGTCGTGAAGATAAAGAAATGACTCGCCTGATCGCCGACCGGTTGCAACAAGGCGGGGTCACGCTACTGACCGGCTGGCAGACGGTCAGACTGTTCCGTTCCAGCCCGTTGGTTTCGGTGGAGATCAAGAACGGATCCGGTGAAACAAGGGTGTTGACCGCCGAGGCTCTGCTGATGACGGTCGGCCGCGTCCCCAATCTGGAGGGGTTGTCCTTGGAGAACGCCGGAGTGGATGTCACCCCGCGCGGTATTAAAACCAACACTGGAATGCGCACCACGGCGCCTAATATATTTGCTGCTGGAGATGTTGTGGGGCCGTTCCAGACAGGCGCTGTGGCTGAATATCAGGCTCTTATCGCCGCCCACAATGCCCTGATCCCGCTGGTTAAAAAACGAGCCGACTACAGCACTATTCTATGGATTACTTACACCAGCCCGCCGCTGGCCCATGTCGGCCAGACAGAAGATGAGGCTCGTAAACGGTACGGAGATAAGGTCAAGATATATCATTATGAGTACAAACGTATGCGGCGGGCCCGGGTTGACCGCCAGGACTTTGGAGTCGCCAAGTTTATCACCACTGCTTCGGGCAAGCCTTTGGGTATTCACATCCTGGGGTTACACGCTGAAGAAATGGCCCATGAGGCCGAGTTGCTGCGGGTGTATCGAAAGCCTCTGCACTCACTCCATTTCGTAAACCATGCCTATCCGACCTATTCGGAAGCTATCTTCAAGCGTATGGGGGATATCAGCTATCTGGATAAGATGGCTGCCAACCCCATTATTCGGCTCGGCCTGGAATTGGTACCGGGCTTTGTCAATAACCTGGACAAGCTGAAGAATAAGCTTTAGCCCGTTTTGGGTGGCATCTCTCGATTGATTTGGTCCAAAAGCTTGTGGTCGGTTTTGGATAGCCTGGCTTCATCCAGCAACTCCGGCCGCCGCTCGAGGGTGCGTTTTAGCGATTCCTTGCGCCGCCACTTGGCTATCAACGCGTGATTGCCTGACAGCAGAATCTCCGGTACGGCCATGCCGCGGAACTCCGGCGGACGGGTGTAGTGGGGGTATTCTAAAAGCCCACCGCTATGGGACTCGTCAATGTGGGACTCACCGCAGCCGAGGACGCCGGGGATTAACCTCGCCACGGCATCCACGATGACCATGGCGGGCAGCTCGCCACCAGATAGCACATAATCCCCGATACTGATCTCGTCGTCGATGATTGACCTCACCCGTTCGTCGAAGCCCTCGTAATGCCCAGCGATGAGGATGAGCCGCGGCTTTAGCGCCAATTCGGCAGCGACGGTCTGGGTGAACAGTGTTCCGGCCGGCGAGAGCAGGATGACCCTCGCTTCATCTTCGGCCATCGCCTTGACCTCCTCGATAGCCTCGAAGACCGGCTCCGGTTTCATGACCATCCCGGCGCCGCCGCCGTAGGGGGTGTCGTCGGTGACGTGGTGCTTGTCGTGAGTGTAGGCGCGGATCTGGTGCAGGCGGATATCGATCAAGCCTTTGTCCGCCGCCCTCTTCATGATGCTCTCGGAAAACGGCCCGGCAAACATCTCCGGGAACAGGGTCAGGATGTCTATGCGCATGACCCGATTTTATCACAATGCCGCAGCGACCGGGAGAACAACTCCGAAGTGACCTGTCAAGCAGCGGTGCGAGGTAAAACAGAAGGTTTTAGCGAGGATAGTCGAAAAAAGGAGAGAGGATAATCGTATAAATTGGATGTTGTTTGGGATGATACTACTGGGTGTTGCCCCAGTTTGCCCGTGGTTACCGTTGACCTAGCCTAGATTTGAGAGTAAATTAGAAGTGTGGGTAGCGGTACTAGTACCGGCGAACCCAACAAAGCGAAAAGGAGGGAGGATGGTAGAGAGACAAGCCGTTCTTGGGATTTGGCTCTTTCCCTGGATGCACTCCTCGCTTGGAGGTGGCCAATCCTAGGTACAATGTCCGAGACGAGGAGTCAGGACGAAGGCTCTCAAGCTTTTTGAATTATTCGGGATGAAACCCATCTGGTTTTCTAACCAGGACGAAACAGTAGAGAGCGAAGTATGGAGCGATCCCAATAACGAAAACAGAATAGGTTCCCAGGGATCCAAGGGTTACAACCATTCATAGGTTTCAACCAACGGGTTCTAAGGAAATTTCACGGGGCGGGTGCTTAAGCGGACTAGCTAAGCACCCGCATTTTATTTTGGGAAATTCTAGGCACGAAATCCGAAATCCAAAATAAATCCAAAGCACGAATTATCGTGAGAATTGATGACAGGGTAGTGGCGGTGGGCGACGCATGCGCCCCACCCCAATTAACTAGCTGAGATCTTAACCGTATCGCCGACGCGCAAGCCGGTCGCCGCCGCAGCGCTGCCGCCGGGGATAGCGATCTCCAGGTATACCGAGGAACCAATCAGCGCCATCAGGCCGCTGCCCTCGGCGTATGTTTTGCTGAGTCCCTCGATGGTGTGCCCGGCGACCTCGATGTTCGGGTTGGGGTAACCTTCAAGATCTTCGGCGAGGATGTCGGTGATGAGATTGCCGAAGCTGTCGATGAGGATTACGTGGCCGACGAGAGAACCGTCGGAGCGTTTCACCGGCCGCGGCAAATCGATAATAGTCAGCCGATCTAGGGGTTCGCCGAAGGCGGTCAGCTCAAGTCCGTGGCGGAGATAGCCACGTTGCTTGGCTACCACTGGGGCCATGATGTTCCGCCCGTGGAATGTGGCTGACACCGGGTGGCGGAAATGCAGGCTGTTGGTGACCGAGACAGCCCTGGCATCGCCGGTGATCTCGCCGATGCCATTGGTATAGTCCCGGGCGACGTAAGAAAAAACGCCGTTGTCCGGCCCGACGAAAATGCCCTCCGGGGTTCTCAGGGCAACGATCTTCCTGTCGGTGCCGACGTCGGGATCGACGACCACCAGGTGGACGGCGTGGCGGGGGAAGCAGCGGTAGACTGTGGACAACAGGAACGCCGCCTCGGAAATGTTCTGGGGTGAGACGCAATGGCTGATATCGACTAATTGGACGTCCGGGGCGATGCCCAGGATGACGCCCTTCATGGCGGCCACGTAGACGCCGGTATCGCCGAAGTCCGTGGTCAGGGTGACGATGCCGTTCATGACACCCTCACACAGG
>CAZGRY010000033.1:0-13745 GCA_964528105.1 uncultured Dehalogenimonas sp. | reverse complement strand
GAATTCAACGCCCTGGATCTCTTCGCGGACCATGCGGGTGACGGCATTGCAACCGCCGCCGCCGCAGCCGAAGACCTTGATTCTGGCGGGATTGGGCAGGTAACTAGTCTTAGCCATATTCTATTTTCTCCTCGTTATTTCCGACTCTTTTTAATTTCTAATTTTGTTTGGGGCTGAACTTGAACTTGGACAGCAGGCCCTTCATCCGGTCGAAGAAGCCGAAAGGATTCCAGCTTTTGACCTTCGGCTGGTTCTTAGCGCCCCAGAGCAGCAAGCCGACGCCGGTGGCGTAGGCCGGGTCGCGCAGGGCGTCGGTCAGGCCGTAAATGTTGCCCGGCATGCCGACCCGGACCGGCAGGCGGGTGAGGTCGCGACTCAGGGTCTCGAGCCCGGCGATATTGGACGAGCCGCCGGTGAAGACGATGCCGGCCGGGACGATGCTTTCATAGTCCTGGCCGGGGAGTTCGAGGAGGATAAGGCGGGTGATTTCCTCGATGCGGGCGCGGAGAATGTCGCACAGGTCCTGGTAGGAGATGCCGTGGCCGTCCTCGGAGATGGGGTTTTGTTCCATGCGGCTCTCATAAACCGGCATGACCGAACCATAGCGCTTTTTCATCTCTTCGGCGACATCGAACGGCAGGCCGAGGCCGATGGCTACATCGCGGGTGAGCTGGTAGCCGGCCACCGGCAGGATGGCGGTGTGCCAGATTGAGCCGTCCTTGAAGATGCAGACGTCGGTGGTGCCGCCGCCGATGTCTGCCAGGACGACGCCGACCTGTTTCTCGTCCTCGGTGAGCACTGCCTCGGATGAGGCCAGGGGCTCAAGGACCAGGTCGTCGATCTCTATGCCTAGGCCGCGGATGCACTTGACCAGGTTTTGCACCGAGGCGGCGGCGGCAGTGATAACGTGGGTCTCGACGTCCAGCCGGAAGCCGTGCATACCGACGGGGTTCCTGACACCGACCTGACCGTCGATAGCGTAGTTGCGCGGGATGACGTGTAGAAGCTTACGATCGTTGGGGACCTTGATCGCCTGGGCGCTATTCAGAACCCGCTTGAGATCGTCGGGGCGCACCAGACGGTCGTTCCGGGTGATGGAGACGACGCCCTTGTTGTTGACCGAGCTGACGTGGCGGCCGGTGACGCCGATATAGGCGGACTCGACCTTGTAATTCGCGGCCTGTTCGGCCTTCCTGATGGATTCCCTGATGGATGCGGCGGCATCATTGATGTTGACCACCAGTCCTTTATGGAGACCGTGGGACGGATTGATGCCGACGCCGATGACCTGGGTGGCGCCTGATTCCGTGATTTCAGCGATGGCGGTGCAGATTTTCGTTGTACCGACATCGATAGCCGTGACGACCCTTCGTTTCATTTCCCCCTCCTTTGATTGTCCTCTAGTTTATTGTCTCTTGTTATTCTTCAGGCTTTTGGCCTTTTTCACATCGCCGCCCTCCTTCGTGATGGGCCCAAGGGTGCGGTCAGGGCGAAGCCTCTTGTTTCGCCCGGAAGGGTAGGGATGTCCGCCTCAAGGCCATGCCTATCCATTGTTCGGTGCTTTCGGGTTAGAAAAAAATGCTCTTCGAGCGACACCCCGGCCTCCTCACGGCTGAGGATACGCTCGGCTACCCGCAGCTTGGCGCTGCGGCTCCTGGGATTGGATTTCAGTTCCTCTTCGGATGGAGTGATGACTTTTTTGTTCAAAATGCGCATCCGGGCGGCATGGCCGCAGCGGCATTCCGGCAGGTCGGCCGGGCAGACGCAGTCTGTCGATTCCTGCTGAAGGAACTGCTTGACGATGCGGTCCTCCAGCGAATGGTAGCTGATGACCACCAGCCGGCCGCCGAAGCCCAGCAGCCGGGTCGCCTGCTCGAGGGCACTTTCAAGTTTGGTGAGCTCCTCGTTGACGGCGATACGCAGGCCTTGGAAAGTGCGGGTGGCGGGGTGAATGTCCCCACTGCGCCCGATGGTCTTGGCCACCAGCGACGCCAGTTCGGTTGTCGTTTTCAATGGCCGGGACTCGACGATACGCCGGGCGATCTTGCGGCTGAAGCGTTCCTCGCCGTAGCGCCACAGGATGTCGGCGATCTCCGCCTCGGAATACGTATTCACGATCTCTGCGGCGGTGATTTTCTGTTCCGGCGAGAAGCGCATATCGAGGGGCGCTTCATACTGGAAGGAGAAGCCGCGGCCGGTCGCCGAAAGCTGCATTGAAGCCAGGCCGAGGTCGAGGAGTACGCCGTGTACCGGATAGAAATCTTGGTTCCGGGCGACAGCTTCCATGTTATCGAAATTCCGGTTGATCAGCAGGTAAGCGCTTTCGAATCCGGCCAGGTTTCCCCGGGCGATTTCTAGGCTATTGGGGTCGGCATCGAAGCCGAGAAGCTGGCCGCCGGGGGCGGCGACCTCAATGATGGCGCGGGCATGGCCGCCGGCACCGGCAGTGCCGTCGATATAGCGCCCGCCCGGTCCTACCGCCAGCGCTTGCAGCGTCTCTTCCAGCATTACCGGTGTATGAAGCATTGTCATCTAACGCTTTTCCAGACCTTCCATGATTTGCCAGACCTGCGCCTGATCATCAGCCTTCTCGGCGTCCCAAGCGGCTTTGTCCCAGATCTCCAGGTGGTCGGACACGCCGACGACGACCGCCTCGGCGCCGATACCGGCGTAGGCGCGCAGCGGCGCCGGCAGAGACAGCCGCCCCTGGGCGTCGAGTTCAGCCGGGAAAGCCTGGCCGAAGACCGTACGCTTTAATTTCCTGAGCTTGGATGGACTGCCTGAAGCCGCGGCGATCTCGGTAGAAAAACGTTCCCATTCCTTGGCCGAATAGGCATTGATGCAGCGATCGGGAGCCGGAGCTAGGATCAGGCCGTCTTGAAGCGGCGCGCGGAAGCGGGGCGGCACCGGCAGGCGGCCTTTTTCGTCCAGCTTGTAATTGAATTCACCGAAAAATAACATGCGCAGGAGCCCCCGTTATCTCCCACATTTCACCACGTTTACCCATTTTATGGGCGGGTAGGGGCATTGTCAATACTTTTAACAGAAATATTTTAGAACGTCGGCAGGTTTGAAAAACGGAGCCGGGACGACAGAGATGGCTTCCGGTACTTTAGTAAGGGAGTAAAAGAAAAAAGGCGGGTTTTTACCCGCCTTTGAAATTGATACACCGGAGACCGTTACTTCTTAACCGACCATACCAGGGCTATTACCCAACCGACGAATGTCCAACCCAGGAGAAGGTTCAACAGGAAGATAGGGAAGGCGTTACGGCGGTGGCCGGCCACGGCAATGATGGTTGGCAAGAAGTAAAACAGGACACTTACAAGAAAGGCGATGAAACCGAAAAAACCACCGAAGAAAAAGCCGAAAATGTTCTCTATCATCCTTAACCACTCTCAGAAATATTCTTATAGCCTACCCCAAAACGTCTTTTATCGCAAGATTGTCCAATTGATACGATTGAATTCATCACCCATCACCCCTTACAATAGATCCATGAACATCCCGCGCCTACTTTACCAACTTCAGGAGATCGACGTAGCCACCGACGCCGCCCGGGACAAAGTGGCACGAATTGAAGCCGAGTTGGCCGCCGATTCCTTAGCCGCGGAAGGCGCTGCCATCGCCAAGCGGCAATCTGACCTGAAGGCGCTTCAGCACGAGCTCAGGGAAAACACCGCCAAAGCTGATGATTTTACCGCCAAGATCAAACTCTATGAAGAAAAGCTGTATTCCGGTCGCATCAACAACCCCAAGGAGCTCTCCACACTGCAAAAGGACATCGACCTACTCAGGGGACACCGGACGCCGTTCGAGGATAAATCACTGGAACTAATGGAATCTATCGAGTCCGCCGAAGACACCATTGCTAAGGCTGAAATCGCTATGCAACGGCACAAAGAAGCGCTTGAAATCCACCGGCGCGAACTCTCCGGACAACTGAAATACCTCGGCGCCGAACTGGCCGATCTCGAAGCCCGCCGTGTAGCACTAGTGGCCGACATCCCCGTCGACGCCGAGGCCCAGTATCAGTTGCTTCGCAAGCAAAAAGGAAAAGCCGTGGCTAAAGTGGAACAGGGTAGTTGCCGCGGCTGCGGCATCTCCGTAACCGCCGCCTGGCTGCACCGCGCCCGCGCCGGAGAGATTGTCCGCTGCACTAACTGCAATCGCATTTTGCACATGGAGTAGGAACTTGACTCAACTTATTGCCAACACCGACGGCGCCTGCCGCGGCAACCCCGGCGCTTCGGCCATCGGCGTCATTTTAAAGACGACGACCGGACAGGTGGTCAAATCCGTCTGCCGCGCCATCGGCAACATGACCAACAACCAGGCGGAATACCACGCCGTGATTTCAGCCCTCGAAGAAGCCTTGAAACTCGGGGCGACAGACCTGGCTTTGAATGCCGATTCCGAATTGGTGGTCAAGCAACTTAACGGCCAGTACCGGGTCAAAAACCCCGGCCTGGAACCCCTCTACGCCAGGGTTAAAACACTCGAAACCAAATTCAAAAGCGTAAAATACCGCTATGTCCCGCGCGAGCGCAACCGTGACGCCGACGCCCTTGCCAATCAAGCCTTCAAGGCTTAAATCGTATCGCTGTGTCCTCCTCGCACCATTCCCGATTGACTTTGGGGAGCAAAAAATCGGTGTTAGAATAAAACTATAACTTGATACGAGAGGAGAATCATCATGAACCTAGAACTCACCGCCGCCGAACGGGATATGCTGCGCGATCTGTTAAAAAACTACCTTTCTGACTTCCGAATGGAGATTTCTCAGACTGATACACCGGATTACCGGGCTCAACTGAAAGACCAGGAAGCAATGCTAAACCAGATAATCGACAAGCTGGGGAAGGCCAAATAACCAGCAACAGCTTTTTTGGATTGGTCAAGCGCCCGCCTCCGGCGGGCGCTTTTATTACCAACTTCTTCAAACTCCTTGACTATGACGTAACGTAATAGTTTATACTGCTTCCTGTCGATCGATAAATAGCAGGAGAAGGAGAAATATCTTGGCCATCGCCCGCAGCTATGCCACCGGCGAGCTCGCCAAAGTGTCCGGCGTCAGCGCCCGCACCCTGCAGTTCTACGATAAGATCGGGCTTTTAAAACCTGAATCGTACTCGGAATCTGGCTATCGCCGCTATGATGAAACCGCGGCGCTGAAGCTGCAGCAGATCCTGTTCTTCCGTGAACTCGGCTTCGAGTTGTCTGACATCAGGACGATCATGGAGAAGCCGGACTTCGACCTGCTGGCAGCCCTCGAGTCACATCGCGAGCTGCTCAAGGACAAAGCCGAGCGGCTGGGCGAGCTGCTGGCCACGGTGGACAAGACGATCAAGAAATTGAAAGGGGAAAAAGACATGGACATCAAGGAATACTACAAAGGCTTCAGCGATAAGGAAGTAGACGCCATGCGCAAGGAAGCCTGCGAGAAGTATGGCGAAAAAACCGTCGCCGACTCAGAGGCCAGGGTCATGGCCATGGGCAAGGAGAAAATGGACGCTGTCCAGAAAGAATTCGGCGAGATCTACCATAAGATCGTAGCCAAGATGGACAAGGGGCCGGAGAGCAAGGAGGTCCAAACTCAGATCGCCCGTTGGCGGGAGTTGATGGAGACTTTCCACCACTACACCGATGAGATGATCCTCGGGCTGGGGCGGATGTACTCGGAAGACGATCGCTTTGCCGCCTTCTACCTCAAGTTCCACCCGGACATGCCGAAGTTCATGACCGCGGCCATCGAGCACTACATCGAACAGCGCAAGAAGTAACGAAACCAGGGTCAACTAAAAAGAGAAGGCGCCTTACGGCGCCTTCTTTCGTTATTATTCCCGAATCACTCCCACTTGAGGCTTTGATCCCGTTTCTCTTTAATAATTCTCATCCGGCTCTTGGACAGCTTCACCCAACTTAGCATCACCAGCGCCGTCATCACCTCTTATTTTTCTTCAACATCGAGCGAGGGCTTGCCCAGCATTTTCCTCAGGATTTCGATGGCTTTATCGTTTTCCATTACCTGCTATTGCCCTTTAAGTATCTCCCGCGCCGCCACAACCCCGCACGCCGACGCTTGGATCAACCCTCTGGAAATCCCCGCTCCGTCGCCAATGGCGAACAGCCCCGGCAGTTCCGTTTCGAACCCAGCGGACAGTTTCGGCCGTGACGAATAAAACTTGACCTCCACGCCATACAACAGAGTGTGGTTGGAGGCAACGCCGGGCGAAAGCTTGTCCATGGCCTCAAGCATTTCCATAAGACCGGTCAGGTGGCGGTATGGCAAAACAAAGGACAGGTCGCCGGGGGTGGCGGATTCAAGGGTGGGGCGCACAAGGCCGCGGGCAATGCGCTCCGGTGTCGAGCGGCGGCCTTTCTTGAGGTCGCCGAGTCTCTGGACGAGGACTCCGCCGCTCAGGATGTTAGCCAGCCGCGCGATGTACTTGCCGTAGGCGATGGGCTCTTTGAATGGCTCAGTGAACTGGGTGCTGACCAGCAGGGCGAAGTTGGTGTTGGGGCTGTCATGGGAGGCGAAGGACTGACCGTTGACTGTGGTCACCGGGTCCTCGCCGCCGGTGGTCTCACGCACCACCGTACCCTGCGGGCACATGCAGAAGGTGCGGATACGGTCGTCGAAGGCGCGGGACAGGTATTCCAGCTTGGCCTCGTAGAGGACGGAGGTGAGGTTATCGAGGACTGCGTTGGGCAGCTCGACGCGTACGCCCACGTCCACCGGGTTGGTGGCCAGTGACAGGCCGAGGGCCCTGGCTTGCTTCAGCATCCAGTCGGCGCCTTCGCGCCCCGGCGCGGCGATGACATACCTGGCTTCGATTATCTCGCCGTCGGCCGTTTCAACGCTGGTCAGTTTGCCATCTTCGGCGACGATGCGTTTGGCGGTGGTGCTGGTGCGGATCTCCACGCGCTCTTTCAAATGGTCGCGGATACCCCTCAAGACCGCGGGGCAACGCTCGGTGCCCAGGTGGCGGACGGGGAGGGGGACGAGGCGCAGGCCGGCGAGGGAGGCTCGCCGTTCGATATCGGCAACGCCCGGTCCCAGGCCGTAAATCTTGTCCGGCGCGCCGAAGTCCTGCCACACTTTGTCGACCTGAGCGATGAGTCTTTCAGCCTCGATCTCACCGACGTACTCCGCCAGGTGGCCTCCGGCTTTGGACGAAAGGGTCAGCTTGCCGTCGGAGAAGGCGCCGGCGCCGCCCAGGCCGGACACGATGTTGCTCCGCTCGTCGATGTCCTTGCCTTTTTCCAGGAGCAGGACCTTGAGAGAGTCCTTGGAGGCTTGTCCTGAGCTTGGCGAACGGACGAGTTCCAGGGCGGCGAACAGGCCGGCCGGCCCGCCGCCGATGATGACTACATCGTATTTGCTCATAACTCGATTGTACGAGCGAAGGGCGGCGGCGTCAAGAATCAGACCGTTTCAACCATCCTAGCAAACGTGTCGAAAGCCGATTCCGCTTCACTCCCGAACGACCCTCTCAAATAACCCCAACCATACCCATGTCGTTCTGAGGATACCAATTGCTTGAGCTTTTCAATGGATTTGGCTTCGTCGATTGCCACCAACATCATCGCCGCTTCAGCTAAATGGCTTTGGTAGGCTATGCAATCTTCAGCCCAACTGGTTTCAGCCGCACTCTTCCCGAGAACCGCGACATACTCAGCAAGGGATTTCTTGAGTAGATCCAAATTCGTAACCTTGTTCATTTTCCGAGTGTCCGAGCGTTCACTACAGCGTCAAGAATCAAGTAATATTCACGACCCTGGCAAATGCATCGAATGCCGCCGTTGCGGCGGCGCCTTCCGGGCCGCGGAGGGGATTCAACTGGTACACCTGCCGGACCATGCCGACGATTTGCTTCAACTTCTCGATCGAGGCGTCTTTCTCAATGGCCATGAACATCAGCGCCGCTTGAGCGAGGTGAAGCTGATAAAGGCTGCGGTCTTCGGCTTTGTTGGTCTCGACCGAGCTTTTGGCCAGGACAACAATATAATCGGCCAGGGCTTTGCGGTATTTCTCGAACTCGTTAGGCATGAAACGATTGTAGGAGCGGCGGGCGGCGGCGTCAAATAGGCCCTCAGCGGCAGGCCGGTCGGTTAACTGCCAACTGCTTTTGGCTCTATAATCAGATTGTGACTGGATTGAAACAACGCCTCAGCAAACGCGCAGACCGCCTCAAGGATCGGGTGGAGGGCAACGCGTTTTTGCGGTTCATTTGGGACGTCGCCCGGGAATGGAAACGTGACGATGCCACCGACCGCGCTGGAGCTGTGGCCTACCATGCCTTTCTGTCTATCTTACCACTGCTCCTCGGTATCGTTGCCTTGCTGGGTTTTTTTCTGCCAGACGCCGATGTACGTAAAGCTGTCTCGGATGCCCTGTTGCGGGTTTTGCCAGGCTCGGCCGAGTTTGTTGAGAATAACCTTGACGCGGTCATCGAACTACGCGAAATCAGCGGGGTCATTGGCCTATTGGGCCTTTTATGGAGCGGCAGTAACATGTTCGCCGCCATACGGCGGGCCTTGAACCGGGCCTGGGGTATCTCGCAGGAACGGGGTTTCGTCGCCGGCAAAGCCCGCGATCTGGTGATGGTGCTGGGTGCCGGGTTGCTCTTCCTGTTGTCGCTGGCGGCGGTCAACCTTGTCGCCATCATCGGCGAGACGGACCGGCTGATAATTAATGCGGCGTTGGCTTTCGGCAGCCGGTTTATCGGCTTTCTACTGGCGCTGCTGGTCTTCCTGATCGTCTACAAGTTCGTGCCAAATACGAAGACTATCTGGCGCTGGACCTGGCAAGGGGCGCTGCTGGCCGCGGTGGCGTTTCAGGTGGGCACCTATGCTTTCATCTTCTACCTGACCCACTTCGCGAATTTCCGGTCGATTTACGGGCCATTGGGCTCAGTTATCGCCTTGATGCTGTGGATATACCTGTCGTCAATCATGCTCATCCTCGGGGCAGAGGTCGCGGCAGAGCTGCACCGCCTGAACGTTGGGGACGGGAAAACCACGGAGGCCGCGAGAGGCGGCATATGAAGCGCCGCTTTGGCTGACCATGAACGGCCTGAAGATCACTAACTGGCGTGGTTCGTTATGCCAGCAGGTTTATTCTACCGGTCAGCACCAATACGCCTACGGCCACCAGGGCAATGCCGCCGGCGACGTAAAACCAGATGGTGAAGCGGCTGATTTTACGGATAAGCGGCAGCGCCGAGCCCATGGCCAGACCCATGGCTAAGAATGGGATGCCCAGGCCCAGGGAGTAGATCAATAGTAGGCCGCTGCCCTGCCACACCGTGTCGCTCGAGAGTGACAGGGTCAGGATGCTGCCCAGCACCGGGCTGACGCACGGCGTCCAGGCGATGGTGAAAACAGCCCCGGTGACGAATGATCGAAGATAGCCGCCGCCGTTGGCCGGCAGATGGAGCCTTTTTTCAAAACTGAGTTGCGGGAACCGGGTGGCGGCCAGCATGTAGAAGCCCAGCAACACCAGGATGGAGCCGGTGACGGCGCGGACGGCCACGGAGTCGGGGCTGATGAAGCTGCCCGTGAGTCCGGCCAAGGCGCCCAGCGCCGTGAATACCAGGCTGAAGCCCAGGACGAAGCTCGTCGAGTGCAGGAAGAAGGAGGTCTTCTTGATTGTCAGCGTTTTTTCCGGGTCGAGGAATTCCGGGCCGGCCAGCGACGCCAGGTAGACCGGCACCATCGGCAGGACGCACGGCGACAAGAAGGATAACATACCGCCGCCGAAGGCGATGAACAGGTTTACGCTATCCAAAAGCCACCTCTCGAAGCTTCTCCTGAATCGTTAAGGTCAGCAGGTCGTAAAAACGCAGGTGTCCACATCTATTCCATCACTCTTCTTCTCATCACCGTCGCGGCGATGAGGAAGAACGCCAGCGTGGCGATGATCACGATCGCCAGGGAGCCGAGCGTCGAACCGGTGAAGTCGCCGGTGACCATGGCCCGCATCACGTTGACGGCGTGAGTCAGCGGCAGGAACGGAGAGATGTCGCCGACCGCAGCCGGCAGGTTGTCCAGCGGGAAGAAGGCGCCGGAGAAGAACGTCATCGGGGCGATGAACAGGGTGAAATAATAGTTGAAGCTGTAGACCGATGACGCCACCGAAACGAAGATGATGGCCAGGCAGGAAAACAGGAAGCCGGTCAGCGCGGCGGCGATTGGGATTAAGAGCGACCACCAGGATTCGAGCAGGCCGAAGAGCAGGGCGACGGTCATGATGATGGTGGCGGTGATGACGGACCGCGTGGCGCCCCAGAGGATTTCCCCGGTGACGATGTCCTCGATATTGAGCGGTGTGGCCATGATGGCATCGTAGGTGCGCCGGTACTCCATCCGGAAGTAAGCGCCGTAGGTGCACTCGAAAGTGGCGGTGGTCATAGCGTAGCTGGCCAAAATGCCGGGGACGATGTAGTTGATATAATCCTGTCCCTGGATGACGCCGATGTAAGCGCCGAAGCCCGTGCCGATGGCTAATAACAGCAGCACCGGTTCGATCATGAAGGCCGGCGCCAGCGACCACCACAACCTCACGAAGACGTCCCGGTTGCGTTGCCACATGCGGACGGCGCGGACGGACGGCAGGCGGATCATTCGACCAGCCCCCGGCCGGTCAGCCGGATAAAGACATCTTCCAGGGTGCCCAGCCGCTGCCAGATGTTGAAACCAAGTTTTTCGAGATCGGCGCACAGCTTCTCGGCGTCGGCGTGGAATACCTGGACGATGCCTTCCACCTGTTCGAACTCGAGGTTGCGGCTCTTGAGTTCAGCGATGAGTTCATCGCACCGGGCTTCTGGCGGCAGCACCTCGACCACCCGGTTGCCGACGTGCTTTTCGACCAGGGCTTTCGGCGTGTCGAGCGACAGGATTTTGCCCTGGTGCATGATGGCTACCCGGTCGGACAGTACCGCCGCCTCGTCCATGTTCTGGGTGGTCAAGAGCAGGGTGACGCCGGATTTGCGGAGTTCCTTGAGCTTCTGCCACACCAGGTATTTGGACTGGGGGTCGAGGCCGACCGTCGGCTCGTCGAGGATGATGATGCGCGGGTTATTGAGCAGGGCTCGGGCCAGCAGCAGCCGGCGTTTCATGCCACCGGACAGGTTTTTGATCTTGCCCTTGGCCTTGTGCTCCAGCTTGAACAGGGCCAGAACTTCATTAGCCCTTCGTTTAGCCTCGTCGAGGGGAATATCGAAATAACGGGCGAAAGTGGTCAGGTTCTCGATGACCGAGAGTTCGGGGTCGAGGTTATCACCCTGGGGCACGACGCCATATGAAGCCTTGATGCGCCTCGGTTCGGTCTCAAGGTCGAGGCCCATGACCTTTATCGACCCGGCGCTCACCGGAGAGGTCGTGGTCAGCATCTTGACCAGGGTGGTTTTGCCGGCGCCGTTCGGACCCAGGAGGCCGAAGCATTCGCCCTCGAAGATTTCCAGCGATAGGTCGTTGACCGCGGTGACATCTTTGAAGTGCTTGGTCAGGTTGCGGATTTCAAAAGCGGCGGCCATGTCGTAATGATAACATTGAGACGGGATGGGGTAAAATAGAACTTGATTGAATAAAAATGATTTGACCCACCACGGCACAAGTGGCTATAATCCCTATCTTGTAAGTATTGATTATGACTGAAAATATCTCGCTCCAGAACCTGAAACAGAAATCCCTGGCCGAGCTCGAGGCGGCAGCCACCGCCGAGGTCCTGGAAGCTTGGCGTGTCGCTTATCTCGGTAAGAAGAGCGAACTCAACACCATCCTCCGCGGCCTGGCCGCGCTGCCCGTCGAGGAGCGCAAGGCCGTCGGCGCCGGGGCTAACGTCGTGCGGGAAGAGCTTGAGGCCGCCCTGGCTGCCAGGGAAGACGCCGTGGCCGAACAGGCTCAGAGCGCCGGCGCCGGCATCGATATCAGCCTGCCCGGGCGGCCGTGGTTGTCCGGTAAGCTGCACCCCGTTACCCGCATCATCAACGAGATCTCCGATATTTTCTCCTCGCTGGGCTTTTCTATCGTCGAGGGCCCCGAGGTCGAACTCGATAAATATAACTTCGACGCGTTGAACATCCCCAAGGAACACCCCGCCCGAGACACCATGCAGACCTTCTGGGTCGATGACGCCGATGCCAATGGCGAGCGCCATACCTTGCTGCGGACCCACACCTCGCCGATGCAGGTGCGCTTCATGGAAAAATATAAAGAGCCGCCGATCCGCATCGTGGTGCCGGGTCGCGTCTTCCGCTACGAGGCCACCGACGCCTCCCACATGCCGATGTTCCACCAGGTGGAAGGCTTGATGGTTGACCGCGGCGTCTCCATGGCCGACCTGAAGGGTACTTTATTTGAGTTTGCCCGCCGCTTCTTTGGCCCGGACCGAAAAGTGCGCTTCCGCTGCGACTTCTTCCCCTTCGTCGAACCAGGGGTGGAGATGGCCGTGGAATGCGCTTCCTGCAAGGGCGCCGGCTGCCGCGTCTGCGGCGATTCCGGCTGGCTGGAGATTCTCGGCGCCGGCATGGTCCACCCCAAGGTCCTCGAAGGGGTCGGCATCGACTCCAACATCTACACCGGTTTCGCCTTCGGCATGGGCGTGGAGCGCATGCAGATGCTGCGCTACGGCGTCGACGACATCCGCCTGTTCTACTCCAACGATTTACGTTTCCTGAGGCAGTTCTAAATGAAAGCCCCGATTTCCTGGCTTAAAGACTACGTCGAGATCAAGCTGCCCGTCGAAGAGGTCGCTGAGAAGCTGACCCTGGCCGGCAACGAGGTTTCAGGCATCAGTTCGACGACCCCCGAATGGTTGGGCGTCGTCGTGGCCGAAGTTTTAACCGTCGAGCCCCACCCCAACGCCGACCGGCTGCGCCTGGTCACGGTCAACACCGGCGCGGAGCAGCCCAAGGTCGTGTGTGGCGCCCCCAACGTCGCCGTGGGCCAGAAGGTGGCCTTCGCCGGCGTCGGCACTAAACTGGTGGACGGCCATACCGGGGCGGCCATGGAACTCAAGCCGGCCGTCATCCGCAGCGTTGAGTCCCGGGGCATGGTCCTCTCTGAGCGGGAACTCGGCCTTTCCGACCGCCACGAAGGCATTCTCGAACTACCTGCCGAAGCCATTATCGGTACGCCGCTGGCCGAGTTATTGGGCGACAAGGTCCTCGAGATCGACGTCACCCCCAACCGCAGCGACTGCCTGTCGATCATCGGCATTGCCCGTGAAGTTCATGCGGTCACTATGCCTAAAGACACAAAGGTCATGGACGTCACCACCATTAAACTGCCGGACACGACCTATGAAGAACTGGGCGCCGATATCAAGACCGCCCTTAACGTCGAGATTATCGCCCCCGACCTCTGCCCCCGCTATACCGCGTCGGTGGTGAAGGGGATCAAGATCGGCGAATCGCCGGACTGGCTCAAGAAGCGGCTGACCGCCATGGGCATGCGGCCGATCAACAACATTGTCGACATTACCAATTACGTCATGCTGGAATACGGCCAGCCGATGCACGCCTTTGACCTGGCGAAGATCGCCGGCGGCAAAATCATTGTCCGCCGCGCCGCCGAGGGGGAGAAATTCGTCACCCTGGACGGCGAAGAGCGGCAGCTTTCAGCCGACACCCTGATGATCGCCGATGCGGAGAAGGGTATAGCCATCGGCGGCGTCATGGGCGGTGCCAATTCCGAGGTCTCGGCTTCAACCCAGGACGTCGTCTTCGAATCCGCGGCCT
>CAZGRY010000032.1:4089-14166 GCA_964528105.1 uncultured Dehalogenimonas sp. | reverse complement strand
TTGAATTCATCGCCTTGAACACCGATGCCCAGGCATTGGCCATCACCGAAGCCCCCGTCCGCGTCCAGCTGGGCGAGCGCGTCACCCGCGGTCTGGGCGCCGGCGGCGACCACACCATGGGCCAGAAGGCAGCGGAGGAATCCCGCGACGACATTCGCGAGCTGGTTGCCGGCGCCGACATGGTCTTCGTCACCGCCGGCATGGGCGGCGGCACCGGCACCGGCTCCGCTCCGATAGTGGCCGAAGAGGCCAAGAAGAGCGGCGCCCTGACCATCGCCGTGGTCACCAAGCCCTTCGGTTTCGAAGGCACGCACCGCACCAAGACCGCCAAGGAAGGCATCGCCAAGCTCCTGGGCAAGGTCGACACCCTGATCATCATCCCCAACGACCGCCTGCTGGAACTCTGCGACGCCAAGACCGGCGTCGACACCGCCTTCAGGATGGCCGATAACGTCCTGCAGCAGGGCGTCAAGGCCATCTCAGAAGTCATCACCGTCCCCGGCACCATCAACCTGGACTTCGCCGATGTCAAAGCCGTCATGAAGGACGCCGGCCCGGCCTGGATGAGCATCGGCCGCGGCGCCGGCAAGAACCGCGCCATCGACGCCGCCCGGGAAGCCCTGGCCTCCCCGCTTTTGGACGTCTCCGTCACCGGCGCCCGCGGCGTGCTGTTCAACATCGTCGGTCCCGCCGACCTGTCCCTGTTCGAGGTCAACGAGGCCGCCGAGGTCATCCGAAAATCCGTCGACCCGGACGCCAACATCATCTTCGGCGTCGGCACCAATAGCAATATGGGCAACGATGTCCATATCACCCTCATCGCCACCGGTTTCCAGACTAATTCGGAAGACGGCGAAGCCGAGGACGAGCTGACCAACAAGCTCCGCGGCATGAAGAACGAGGAAGAGCTGGACGTGCCATCCTTCCTACGCCGGCCGCTGTTCTCACACAACCGCGCCCCCGCCCCCGAACCGTCCCGAACCAACCGGCCGCCGACCCGTACTTCCTACAGGTAGTACCATGAACCGTTCCAAATGAAGATACAGGCGGCATCCTTCCAATGAAGGGTGCCGCCTGTGCCGATGCAGAGAGGATTTCAATCCTATGCAAGTCGAATATCATAAAGGTAGTCTATGCATTTACCGGTTTCAGATATGCCAGGAAGGTTTCTGTTCCGAATGCTTGATTCATCAGAATGCCGTCCAGGCACAGCAGACTAAAGAACCGGTCCGCGTATCGGTTGTTCAAAAGCCCGCCCGCAAGCTCGCCGGCGTAGGATAGGCATCAACACCAAGGGAAACATTTCCACCGATAGCGCGATAGTTTTTCTATTCCAAATGTCCGAGACTTCAATTAATCTTCATTTTTGCAATTAGTCTCACCAATCCCCTCGAAGATAAGCCGCCCTTTGGGTTATGATGTAGGGGTCATGCCCCAGAACCGGGAACACCTCTACTGCAAGGCGCTGCGCCAGGCCATCACCGCGGCCGGCGCCGCCGCGCCGCTGAAAGACAAGCTGGACGCCCTGGCGCGTATCGTCTCCCGCTGCTTCGACTCCGGCGCCGCCATTGCCCTATTGGACGCCACCGGCAGCCACCTCATCCACACCGCCCACTGGAGGCTGCCGCCGACTTTCGTTCAGAAAGGCCTTATCGACGTCGGCAAAAGCCTCAACGAGACTTCATCTGATGTTCCGGTGTTCATCGAAAACGCCGCCACGGACAACCGGGTGCAGTTCCCGGCGGCGGCGGCCAAAGCCGGCATCGTCTCCATCCTGGGCACCGCGATTTCTTCGGACGACCACCGCATCGGCGCCCTCCGGGTCTATTTCACCAAAACCCCGGCGCTCACCCAGCAGGACACCAGTTTTTTGAAAGCCATGGCCCAGATGGCTGGGATCGTTCTGTCTCGCCAGACCATCGAGGTTAAGGGCGAAGTCCCGGCAGCACCGACGGCTTGTCTCGGGGCGATGGTTAAGTTCGCCCACGCCAGCGAGGCGGAGTTTGCCCGCATCCTCGATTTCTACGGCGTACCGTGGATGTACGAGCCGCGGTCGTTTCCCATCGGACGCAAAGGCACGGGCACCCCGGAGTTTTTCACCCCGGACTTCTACCTGCCGAGCCTCGACCTGTATGTTGAGCTGACGACGATGAAACAGTCGCTGGTGACTCAGAAAAACCGCAAGCTGAAGGCGTTAAAGGCGCAGTATCCCGAGATCAAGATCACCCTGCTGTACAAGAACGACTATGAAAAGTTGCTGGCCAAGTACGGCGCCGGGCCGCTGGCCGAGTCACGAGCGCACGGCGTCGGCCGGATCCTGTATTCCGCTGCCGAGATCGACCAGCGGGTTAGGGACATCGCGGGACGCATCTCCGCCGATTACGCCGGCCGCCGTCCGGTTCTTTTGGGGGTGCAGCGCGGCTTCCTGTGTTTCATGGCCGATCTCATCCGCCAGATCACCGTGCCCATGGACCTGGATTTCATCGCCATTTCCTACTATAGCGGCGGTGGCGGGGAGCCGGCGGTAAAGATAACCAAGGAAGCCGACCTGGCGATTGCAGGCCGGCATATCCTGCTGGTGGAAGACATCGTGGACACGGGTATAACGCTGAACTATATCCTGCACTATCTTCAAGAGAAACAACCGGCTAGCCTGGCGGTCTGTACGCTGCTCGACCGGAAAGCGCGCCGTTTAGTAGACATCAAGCTGGACTATGTTGGCTTCGACGTCCCTGACGAGTTCGTCATCGGCTACGGGCTGGATTACCATGAGGAATACCGAAACCTGCCGTTTATCGCCGTGCCGCAGATCAAGGGGCCGGAGGCGGGGAAATCCGAAGCACTAAATCCGAAATCCGAAATAAGTCGGAAGCACCAAAACCAATAGTCTAAACAAATCAGGGAGCAATGGGCAGGCGGGGCGTAGTATTGAGAATTGGTAGTATTGGTATTATTTGACTATTGGTATTATTCCAGTGGGGTGGGGTTGAGGAGCGTCATAAAGTAGGGATCCCAGGTAGCCTTTGCCCCCGGGTCAGTATCTGCCGAACTCTCTGAAAGGACCTGCAAAGTTTTCAATAACGCTTCCAGGACGAACCTTGGGTTTGTTAAGTTTCCCATTCAGGTATCCTATCAGGTCAACGCTCGGGAGAACTTCCCATTGCATTGGTTACCTGGGACAGTACTATGATTTCACACCGGTATAGCCGGCGTCAACGGCATTCTAGCGGATTCAGAGAAGAAGAGATCGCTGAACCTTATTCAGACACGCTCGTAACTTGCTGAAATCATAGTTTTAAAATATTTTCATCGAACAACGGTTCATGTTTCCGGCCGTGAAAATGGGTTTGGCGACGAACAATGCTAACGTCGCGACAGGAGCAGAAAAGCGACTCCCAAGAGCACGATAGCCACGGCCCAGATAAACATCTTGGCTAAACCAATAACCACCATGTAGCTGATGACGATGAGTCCAAGCCCGGCCAGCACCAGGAGGATGCCGAAGGTGCCGAGCCGGCCGAGGAACGACGGCTGGCGGCCTTCTTCATCATCGCCGCCGTAGTTTTCGTCCGCACCGGATTGTCCCTGGCGCCACCAGCGCCAGATGACCACCACGGACAGCAGCACCGCGGCGATGAGGACGATTTCAAGCAAGCCGAATCGCATAAGTCCAGCTTAGCTTTTCGCCGATGTAGGTGTCAATGGAACGAGCCCGAGGCGAACAACGGACCAACTATGAAAATGGTCAGGCCAACACCCACAATGGTTATGGTGAAAAAAGCATTAGGTGAACCGCTGGCGTTTGAAGTATTGCAGGTGTTCGGCGATCTCCGCAGCGAAGCAGGCGCCGAATTCAGCCCGTTTGATCTCCCCCATGCCGAAGATGCCGCCCATCGCCTTGAGGGTGGCGGGGTATTCCCTGGCCATCAGGCGCAGCGTCCGATCACCGAGGATGACGTACGCCGGCACCTGCCGCTCGTCGGCCAGGCTCCGGCGCAGCACGCGCAAACGCTCGAACAGCACGTCGTCGCAGTCCACATCCCCTTCGCGCCGCGGCGCTTTACGCTCGGCCGGCAACTCCACCGGTTTGGTGAGCATAACTTGCCGACGCGAGCGAAGAACCTCCAAGCCGCCGGCCGTAAGCTCCAGCACCGGATACTTACCCTGGCCCTGGCCTACGTAACCGAGCCGCACCAACTCCCGGCCTATAGCCGCCCACTGTTTGCGGTCAAGATCGCGGCCAATGCCGTAGGTCGAGAGCTTGTCATGGCCCGACCCGAGGATATATTCCGCCTTTGAGCCGGTCAACACGCCAACCACATGGGTCATGCCGGCGTTTGGTCCCGCCTGGCCGATGCGAAAGAGGCAGGACAGGAATTTCTGGGCTGGGACAGTACCGTCGTAAGTTTCACGCGGCTCCAGGCAGTTGTCGCAACCGGCGCAGTTTTCCCCTGGGAGTTCTTCGCCGAAGTAGGCCAGGAGTTCCTCGCGGCGGCATGCGGCGGTCTCGGCGTATTGCAGCATCTGGCGCAATTGGCCGTGGGCGATATCGCGTTCTTTTTCGTCGGCTATCTCGTCGATGAAGCGCGCCTGCTTGGTGGCGTCGCCGCTGGAATAGAGCAGCAGGCAGTCGGCGGACAGGCCGTCGCGCCCCGCCCTGCCCGTCTCCTGGTAATAGCCCTCGATGCTCTTGGGCAGGTCGTGATGCACCACCCAGCGTATGTTCGGCTTGTTGATACCCATACCGAAGGCGATGGTGGCGCAAATGATCTTCACTTCATCGCGCATGAACAGTTCCTGGCTGCGGGAGCGCTCAGCGGCGTCCATGCCGGCGTGGTAGGCGCGGGCGGACAAGCCGTGGCGCCGTAGTGAATCGGACAATCGCTCCGCCGTCGCCCGCGCGCCGCAGTAGACGATTCCGCTTTCATCCCGGCGTTTGCCGGCAAATTCGCATATCTGCTCGATCGCGCCCTTTTTTGGCAGCACTCCGTAGGTCAGATTCGGGCGGTTGAAGCTGGCGATAAAGATGCCCGGGTTTCGGAGCCGCAACTGCTTGATGATATCGGCTCGCACTCTCTCGGTAGCCGTGGCGGTAAGGGCCGTCACCGGAACCTTTGGCAAAACATCGCGCAGCCGGGCCAGTTGCCGGTACTCCGGCCGGAAATCATGCCCCCACTCGGAGACGCAGTGTGCCTCGTCGATGACAATAGCGGAGACATTCCAGATCTCCAGGTTCTCCAGCACTCCGTCCAGCATCAGCCGCTCCGGGGCCAGGTACAACAGCCGCCATTTACCGGTGTGCAGTCCCGCCAGCGCGACCGCGACTCCGCGGCGTCGAGGGTGGAGTTCAAATAGGTGGCCGCCACGCCCATGGCCCGCAGTTGGTCCACCTGGTCTTTCATCAGCGAAATGAGCGGCGAGACGACGACGGTCAGGCCCGGCCGCAGCAGCGCCGGTAACTGAAAGCACAGCGACTTGCCGCCGCCGGTCGGCAGCAGAGCGAAAACATCTTTTTTGGCCAGCGTCGCCTCGATGATCTCGCGCTGCAGCGGGCGGAAGGCCGGGAAGCCGAAAGTGCTCCGGAGGGTTTTTAGAAGTTGGTCGTCATCCACCGGGGGATTTAACCATCCGGTGGCGGGGGTGTCAATACCTCCCGGACCTAAGCCCGGCTCATATCCCTCCGTCTAAAGCCGATCTGGCCGGCGACCAGGAGCGCCGCGGTGATCCCCGTGAGAAAAATCAGGGGCAGCGGGTCAAAGCTCGCACCCGGCAGGCGGGGGGTATGGGTGAAAGGCGAAAGATCGAGCACCCACTGCGGCAGCCCCAGTATGGCGCCGACCTGGCCCAGGAAAACGAACAGCCCCAGGGCTCCCCAGGCGACGCCGGATTGTTTGGGCATGAGGCCGAACAGGGCGGCAGCCAGGCCGATAAGCGTCCACACCGCCGGCAGCTGCACCCGGAGCCCCAGCACCGCTGCGGTCAGAAGCGCCACCAGGGGCAGGATGACGTGGATATCGAAGCCGATGTTCATTTCGTGTTGTTGATACTACTTGAGACTACTCGACATTATTAACTTTTCCATAACAAAAATAAATAGTACCTTCGTAATCTTTGCCAAACTTTTCCGTTGATTCTAACCCCTGCCGCCTTCTACCTTTAGCATGCTAGAATAATCTCAATATGGCTGAAAGCTGGCATGCCCTCGCCCCCGCCGACACACTGTCAAAACTGGGTAGTCGCTCCTCCGGCTTGATCGAAGCCGAGGTCACAGACCGCCAGTCCAAGTACGGCCCCAACTCCTTGGAGGAAAAGGCCGGCAAGAGCGCCCTCATGGTCTTCCTGTCCCAGTTCGCCAGCCCGCTGGTCTATGTCCTGTTCGCCGCTGCCGCCATCTCCGGGTTTACCGGACACCCCGTAGATACCCTTGTCATCGTCGGCGTACTGTTGGTCAACGCCGTTATCGGCTACATTCAGGAGACCAAGGCGGAAAAGGCCATGGCCGCCCTGCGCGAGATGGCGGCGCCTAAAAGCCGCGTCAGGCGCGACGGCAAACTAGCCGACATCCCAGCCCGCGAACTCGTCCCCGGCGATATCATCATCGTCGAAGACGGCGACCGCGTCCCGGCCGACGCCCGCATCCTGGAGCTGGCCTCGCTCAAGGTCAATGAGTCCTCCCTCACCGGCGAGTCCGAGCCGGTGGAAAAAGTGCTTCCAGCCCTGGATGCCGCCGCCGGGCTGGGCGACCGCAAAAACATGCTCTTCCAGTCCACCGTCGTCACCCGCGGCAAGGCCGTGGCTCTGGTCGTCGCCACCGGCATGGAAACCCAGCTCGGGCGCATCGCCGGTTCGCTGTCCGGCATCGTCGAGGAAAAGACCCCCCTCCAGAAAAGCATTTCCAAGCTGTCCAACTACCTCGTCTTCGTACTCCTCGCCGTCTGCGCCCTGATTTTGGGCGTCGGACTGCTGCGCGGGCTGGAACCGGTAGAGATGTTCCTGCTGGCGGTGGCCGCTGCCGTCTCGGCCATTCCGGAAGGCCTGCCGGCGGTGGTCACCGTCGTCCTGGCCATCGGTATGCGCATGATGGCCTCCCGTCACGCCATCGTCCGGCGTTTGGTGGCGGTGGAGACGCTGGGATCGGCCACCGTCATCTGCTCAGACAAGACCGGTACTCTTACCCTGAACCAGATGACGCTGCGACAGTTGTATGTTGACGGAAGAACGGTGGACATCACCGGTGAGGGCTACCGCCCGGAGGGCGAGTTCCGGCATGGGAATGATAATGTAAACCCATCCGAAGACGAGGGGCTAAAGCTGGCGCTGCTGATCGGTGCGCTGTGCAACAATGCCACGGTCACCATGGGCCAGGACTGCTGTTCGCTCTTCGGCGACCCCACCGAGGGTGCCTTCATCGTCGCCGCCGCCAAGGCGGAGTTGTTCAAGGATAACCTGGAAAAAGACTTCCGCCGCCTGGACGAGATCCCATTCTCCTCCGAGCGCCAGTACATGGCCACCCTGAACGACGCCGCCGACCGCCACCTGATCAATGTCAAAGGCGCCGCGGAGATAGTTCTTGACCTGTGCACGTCCGCCTGGCGGGGAGGCCAGGCCGTCCCCCTCGAAGACGCCGGGCGAAACGAGATCAAAACGCAGATAGAGTCCCTGGCCGCCGGGGCAATGCGCGTGCTGGCACTGGCCTACGCCGAGATGCCCCGGACGGTGACCCATATCGACACCGGTACCTTCAGCAGCAAGCTGGTCTTCGCCGGGTTGGCCGGCATCGCCGACCCGCCGCGGCCTGAAGCCAGAGACGCCGTCGCCGCGGCGCTGGGGGCCGGCATGCGGGTCGTCATGGTCACCGGCGACCACGCCGCCACCGCCTCGGCCATCGCCTCCCAGGTCGGCATCCCGGAGGGCCGGGTGGTCACCGGGCGCGAACTGTCGGAGATGAGCGACGACGAGTTGTTCCGGATCGTCAAAGAGGTCACCGTCTACGCCCGCACCGAGCCGCTGCAAAAACTGCGCATCGTCCGCGCCTGGCAGAGCCACGGTGAGGTAGTGGCCGTCACCGGCGACGGCGTCAACGACGCCCCGGCTTTGAAGGCCGCCGATATCGGAGTAGCCATGGGAAAGGCCGGCACCGACGTCGCCCGCGAGGCGGCGGATATGGTGCTGACCGATGACAACTTCGCCTCGGTGGTGGCCGCCGTCGAGGAAGGGCGCGGCATCTTCAACCGCCTGCGGGCGGTCATCTACTACCTGTTGGCCTCAAACATCGGCGAGCTCATCGCCCTGACCGCCGCCATCGCCATCCTGGGCGATGCCCCCCTGCTGGCCGCCCAGATCCTGTGGGTCAACGTGGTTACCGATGCCACCCTGACCGTACCGCTGGCACTGGAACCGCGGCGCGGCGACGAGCTTAAAAGCCCGCCGCGTTCCCCGGAGGTCGGCCTGGTCTATCCCGGGCTGGTATGGCGCGTCGGCTACACCGCCGCGATCATGGGCGCTGGAGTCTTCGGCGTGTTTTACTGGGCGGAGGGCCATATGAGCATAGAGTCTGCCCGGACACTGGCCTTCTGCACCATGGTGTCGTTCGAGCTCTTCAAGGGTTTTGTCGCCCGCTCGGACGAGGTCAGCATCTTCAAGCTGGGCTTATTCAGCAACAAGTGGCTGATCCTGGCCCTGGGCATTGCCGTGGCGCTGCAGCTGGCGGCGGTGTACCTGCCGTTCATGCAGACCGCCTTCCGCACCACCACGCCCTCGGCGCAAATGTGGCTTATTGCCATCGGCGCCGGGTTCTCGTTGTTCGCCCTCGAGGAGCTGCGCAAGGTGTTCTTCCCCAAGCTCTTCTCCCGCGGCAAGTGGCAAAAGGGCAAGTAGCATGCCTGTGAAAACAAAGGAAACAATCCTCTCCCGCTGAAAAAAATCCCAAGATACGAGAAATTTCCAAGATACAAGTAACAATAACCAAACAAACACCAAGAACCAATAACCAAACGGGAGCCATAGACATTGTTCATGTTTGGTAAACGCCGTCCAAAAGGCAGCCTTATTATCCGTTCATTTGTGCTAATATTCATGACTGTATTATAGCCCAGGTGTCCGTCACGGAGTCAACAGTACTTTGTCGTTTTCCGGTCTTGATTTTGTTATGTCAAGTGTTGGCTTGTAGGGTCGACTTGATACCCTTTCCTTCGACAAGCTCAGGACAGGCTTGCTGCGCTCCGCGGCTTCGCCGTTTTTGGTACAATGCTTTTAAGCTGTCAACCGCCAGCCATCGGCGTGGATTCCAGCCTTCGCCAGAGTGACAGGGCTGTGATGCGGGTAGAAAGGTAACACAACCATGAACATCAAAGGCAATACAGTCCTGATCACCGGCGGCGCCACCGGTATCGGTTTCGCGCTGGCCGAGGCATTCCTCAAGGCCGGCAACACCGTGCTCATCTGCGGCAGGCGTCAGAACAAACTGGACGCCGCCCGCAACAAGCTGCGCGGGGTGCACACCTTCACCGGCGACGTCACCAGGAAGGCCGACCGCCAGGCGCTGTTCCGCTGGACCGAGGAAAATTTCCCCAGCCTGAACATCCTGATCAACAATGCCGGCGTCCAGGGCATGGCGGATCTAAAAAAAGGGCTCCAGGGGCTACCGCAGGAGGTCAACGAGATCGGCACCAACCTGGTGGCTCCGATCCAACTCGGCGCCCAGTACATGCCGAGCTTTCTGAAAAAAGACACCGCGGCCATCATGAACGTTACCTCGGGCCTCGGCTTCGTGCCTATCGCGGCGATGCCGATCTACTGCGCCACCAAGGCGGCGCTGCATTCCTTCACCGTGTCGCTGCGGCACCAGATGAAAAACACGTCGATCAAAGTCTTCGAGATCATCCCGCCGATGGTGGCAACGGAACTGGGTGGCACGGAATTCTCAACCGCCCGCGGCATGCAGCCTGCGGTTTTAGCCGAAGAAGCCCTGAAAGCCATCGCAGAAGACAGATTCGAAATCCCCATCGGTGAGGCGGCAGGACTGATCAACGGCTCGAAGACGGACTTTGATAAGACCTTCCAGCGGCTCAACAGCTG
>CAZGRY010000032.1:0-4079 GCA_964528105.1 uncultured Dehalogenimonas sp. | reverse complement strand
AGGACGGGTGGGGTGAGGGACGTTCCTGCGGACGAGCGAATCAGAAATTGCTCGTCGTAGCTTCGCACGGCGACGGAATAAAATCCCTCTTAGTCTCCCTTTACGAAAGGGAGTAGCTTTTTGGGATGACTTTTTGAGGATCAACCCACCCTGGCACAGGCTACTGGAGGTTTTTCTTGATGTCCTCGAACTGCTCTTTGGTGATCTCGCCTTTAGCGTAGCGAGCCTTGGCGATTTCCAGCGGGTCCTGCCTCGGCGCGCCCAGGGTGGGGAATGATCCGCCACCCCGCGACATCGAGATGACAGCCCAGATCACGAGTCCGATAAGGAGAATCCCGATAATAATCATCAGCCAGCCTCCAAAGCCATAGTCCCACATACGCCCGTACCACATATACGCCTCCAAAACCTCGTCGCAGCCGGGAAACGGATTCAGGTCTGCCTACAATCATTATAACCACGGATTATGCAAAACCAGTGAATTCTTGGCGCTTATACTAGGGGAATATCTACCCATCCCCGGACATGGCGTGCCGTGTCCCTACGCGACGGACGAACAAGAGACTGCTTCGTCGTCCTTCTGCTGAAGGACTCCTCGCAACGACGGAAGTGGCCATTCTGCTGCCGTGGAAAATATTTATTCCGGCCAATCGTGACACCTTACTTCCGTTCTATTGACAGGCACAACCTATGGTGGTACCTTATTCACGCTACACAACAGGTTGTAGATATTAGAACATGAATTGTCCAAATTGCCATCATACCGACTTCAAGGTTGTCGACTCGCGAGAGGTTGAGGACGGCATCCGCCGCAGGCGTGAGTGCCTGGGCTGCGGCCACCGTTTTACGACCTATGAGCGCATCCAGCCCGCCGCCCTGTTCGTCATCAAGCGGGACGGCCGGCGGGAGGAATTCAACAAGGACAAGCTTTTAGGCGGCCTGCACAAGGCCTGCGAGAAGCGTCCCCTGCCGGTGGGCACCGTCGACCGGATCGCCGACGAGATCGAAGCGGAACTGGTGGAGACCGGCCGCGCCGAGATCTCGAGCGCACTCATCGGGGACAAGGTGATGGAAAAGCTAAAAGCCATCGACAACATCGCCTACATCCGCTTCGCCTCGGTCTACCGGAAATTCACCGACGTCACTGAGTTCAAGGAAATGGTGGACAAGCTCATCGACCGCGACGAGCCCGATATGCGGGCTCAATTGCCGCTGGATCTTGCAGAAGAGAATCTAGAGCGGTCGCGACAGGTCAACCGCCCCGCCGCCCTGTCGGCGAAGGGGCAGGGGAAATAATGGCAAGCCAGGCAGTGAGATTGCTTCGCGCCCCTTCGGGATCGCTCTCAACGACGATTAATAAAGTAAAGGACAGGCCATGACGCCACAACCCTCGGGTAAACCGATCGTAGATAAGAACCGCATCGCCAGCCTGATCTTCAACCAAGCTTCGGCCATGGGCATCGCCGACCGCGGCAGGATCGAAGAGATGACTGCCCGAATCATTGAGAAGCTGGAGAAACCGGGCGTCCTGCCCGGCATGGAGGCCTTCGCCCCGCCGTCCGGCTCTAAATTGCCTATCGCCGTAACCGAGGGCGAGATCGAGAACATGGTCAAGGATGCCGTCGAGGGCGTCAAATCGATCTCTCCTTCTGTTCGCCCTGACCTGTCCCGTGCGGAATCACGGGAGCCTGTCGAAGCACGGGCGCCCATCGAGGAAGCCGCCGAGATACCCAAGCCGCCCGTCCCGCCCCTGCCACCGTTGCAGACGGCGCCCGTCGCTGTTCACCCTGAGCCTGCCGAAGGGCCGACCCCCAAACCCGTGACCGAGGAGAAGAAAATGCCTGCCGCCGTTAAAACCAAATCCGCCAAATCTTATAAAAAGCAAGCCATCCCGGATAAAGTCGAGCTTTCCGGCAACGCCCTGCAAGTGCTGGAAAAGCGCTATCTGAAGAAAGACAAGTCCGGCAAGCCGGTCGAGAAGGCCGAGGACATGCTGCGGCGTGTGGCGAGGACCATCGCCGCCGCCGAGTTGATCTACAACCCTAAAATCGACGTCCGCGCCGTCGAGGACGAGTTCTACGGCCTGATGGCCCGCATGGAGTTCCTGCCCAACTCCCCGACGCTGATGAACGCCGGCCGCGAGCTGGGGCAGTTGTCCGCCTGCTTCGTCCTGCCTATCGAGGACGCCATCGAGAGCATTTTCGACGCGGTCAAGCACACCGCCATGATCCACAAGTCCGGCGGCGGCACCGGTTTCTCCTTCTCCCGGCTGCGGCCTGAGAAAGACCGCGTCGGCACCACCGGCGGCGTCGCCTCCGGCCCTGTCTCCTTCATGCGCGCCTTCGACGTGGCCACCGACGTCATCAAGCAGGGCGGCACCCGCCGCGGCGCCAACATGGCCATCCTGTCTGTCGACCACCCGGACATCGAGCGCTTCATCAAGGCCAAGTCCGCCGCCGGCGTCCTGACCAATTTCAACCTGTCTGTGGCCGTGACCGACGCCTTCATGGAGGCTGTCCGCACCAACGGCGAGTACAATTTGATCAACCCCCACAACAAAGAGGTCGTCGAAAAGAAGAAAGCCCGCGACATCTTCGACCAGATCGTGAACCTGGCCTGGAAGACCGGCGACCCCGGCGTAGTGTTCATCGACCGCATCAACGCTGAAAACCCGACGCCGCACCTCGGCCGCATCGAATCGACGAACCCCTGCGGCGAGCAGCCGCTCCTGCCCTACGAGTCCTGCAACCTGGGCTCGATCAACCTGTCCAAGATGGTCAAGAAAAACGGCAAGGCATCGGTGGATTATGACAAGCTGGGCTATACCGTGCGCACCGCCGTCCGCTTCCTGGACGACGTCATCGACGTCAACAAGTTCCCCCTGCCCCAGATCGCCGAGCGCACCCGCCAGACCCGCAAAATCGGCCTCGGCGTCATGGGCTTCGCCGATATGCTGATCGACCTGGGCATCGCCTACGACTCGCCCGCCGCCCTGGAAACCGCCGAGGCGGTCATGGGCTTCATCCAGAGCCAGTCGCACAAGGCGTCGGAAGAACTGGCCGCCGTCCGCGGTAATTTCCCGGCCTATGAGAAATCGGTCTACGACGGCAAGGTCAAGATGCGCAACGCCTCCTGCACCACCATCGCCCCCACCGGTACCCTGTCCATCATCGCGGGGTGTTCCGGCGGCATCGAGCCCCACTTCGCTTTATGCTTCACCAGAAGCATCATGGACGGCACCAAGATGGTGGAGGTCAACCCCTACTTCGAGCGCGCCTCAGTGGAGGGCGGTTTCTTCAGCAAGGAGATGATGGAGAAGCTGGCCGGCGGCGCCCACCTGGAGGATTTCAAAGAGGTGCCGGAAGCGACGAAAAAGCTGTTCGTCACCGCCCACAACATCACCCCGTCAGGCCATGTAAAGATGCAGGCGGTGTTCCAGAAATACACCGATAACGCCGTGTCCAAGACGGTCAACTTCCCGGCTAACGCCACCGTCCCCGATGTCGACAACGTCTACCTGATGGCCTTCGACCAGGGCCTCAAGGGCATCACCATCTACCGCGACGGCTGCAAGGCCGACCAGCCGATGTCCACCGGCAAGGCCGAGGTCAAACCCCAGGCCGCCACCGTTGCTACGGCTCCCGCCAAGCCCGTCGGCCCGCGCGAACGCGCCAAGGTCACCACCGGCTTCACCGAGCGGATCAGGACCGGCTGCGGCAACATCTACATCACCATCAACACCGACGACACCGGCATCTGCGAAGTCTTCTCCCACCTGGGCAAGGCGGGAGGCTGCGCCACGGCGCAACTGGAAAGCTCCTGCCGCCTGGTGTCCCTGGCCCTGCGGAGCGGCATCCCCGTCGATACCGTCGCCAAGCAGCTCAAGGGCATCCGCTGCCCAAGCATCGCCTGGGACAACGGCAAGAGCGTCCTTAGCTGCGCCGACGCCATCGCGACGGTGCTGGAGAACTACGTGGCCCAGGGCATCAGCGTCAAGATGGACAAGACCGAAGCCGGCGGCAACGGTAACGGCAACGGCCACGGCGAGAAGAAGGTCATCAAGGACTTCGGCCTGGTGA
>CAZGRY010000031.1:3570-14572 GCA_964528105.1 uncultured Dehalogenimonas sp. | reverse complement strand
GGCCGAAGCCTGGCCCAGGTGCGGGTGCTCCGCGCCGGCGTAAACGCGCAGTTTTTTGAACATCGCCGAGCCCAACCGGTTGCGCGGCAGCATGCCGCGGACGGCGTGCTCCAACGGGAAGATCGGCTTCTTTTCCAGCGCCTCGTTCAGGCTCGCCTTGCGGAAGCCGCCCGGGTAGCCGGAGTGGCGGTAGTAAAATTTGTCGGTGCCCTTCTTGCCGGTGAAGGTGATCTTGGCAGCGTTGATGATGATGACACCGTCGCCGTTGTCCAGGTGGCGGGTGAAGGTCGGCTTGTGCTTGCCCTGCAGCCACACCGCCGCCTGCACGGCTACCTGTCCCAGCACCTTGCCATCGGCGTCGATGACGTGCCACTCACGCTTGATATCCCCGGCTTTTAAGCTAAAGGTCTTCATTGTATTCTCCCAAGTCTTTCCGGTAGTTTATCTTTACCAGGCACAAGCCCTTGCCCGGCGCTGCCGGACCGGCCGAACCCGGTCTTTTGTTTTCCAGTAATGCCCCGAATTCCTGGAGGCTCATTTTACCCTGACCCACCCGGATCAGGGCGCCCACCGTGTTCCTCACCTGGTGGGTCAAAAACGAGCTGGCGGTGATCCGGAAGGCGACTTCTTCGCCCTCCCGGCTGACCCCGGCCCGGTACACCATGCGCACCGTGGTTTTACCGGCCGGTCCCCCGGTGCTGCCGAAAGCCGTCAAGTCGTGGGTCCCAACCAGCTTCCCGGCCGCAGCGTCCATGGCCTGCTCATCAAGAGGCAACGCCACCCGGTGGCGAAAGCGCTCGTTAAGCGGCGACGGTACCGGGCTGTTCCAGATGCGGTAGACGTATTCCCGGCTGAGGGCTTCGCGCCTGACATCCAGCGAGTCCGGCACCCGGTAGGCCGCCTTGACGGCGATGTCTTCCGGCAGGAAGTGATTCAGCGCCCTCATCACCCGGTCGAGAGGTAAGCCCGACGCGGTACGGAAGCTGCCGACCTGGCCCAGGGCCGAGACCCCGGCGTCGGTGCGGCTGGAAAGCATCACCCGGAGTTTTTCCCCGGTCAGCTTCTCGATGGCCGCTTCCAGTTCCGCCTGGACGGTGGCGCCTTGGGTCTGGCACTGCGAACCCACCATTCGGGTGCCGTCGTATTCAATTATTAAAGCTACTTTGGTTTTGATCTGACCGATCAACGCAATTTACTTGACCAGCTCCACTACGGCCTCGGGGGCGTTGTCGCCCAGCCGTGGGCCCAGTTTAAGCACCCGGGTATAGCCGCCGGCACGCTCGGCGTAGCGCTTGGCCAGGTCGCCGAACAGCTTGTCGACCACCTTCTCATCGTAGACGTAGGACAGCGCCTGCCGGCGGGCGCTTAAATCGCCGCGCTTGCCCAGGGTGATCAGTTTCTCGGCCACCCGGCGGATTTCCTTAGCCCGGGACAGGGTGGTGGTCATCTTTTCATAGCCCAGGAGGTCGGTCACCAGGCCGCGAAACAGCGCCTCGCGCTGGCCCTTGTCGCGGTCAAACCGCGCTGACTGTAATCCGTGTCGCATTTTATCTCACCTTACTCCGCAGCCGCCTGAGAGCGTTTGCGCTTGGGTTTCTTTTCTTCTTCCTCAACCGGCTCCGCCGCTTCCTCGGTGGGGCAGCTTTCGCCGGGCTGGTTTAAAGACAGGCCGAAGACCTGCAGCCGCTCTTCGAGCTCGTTCAGGCTTTTGAGGCCAAAGTTCCTCAGCCCCATGAGCTCGTCGATGCCCCGGGTCATGACCTCCCCGACAGTGGTCAGGCCGGCATGCCGCAGGCAGTTCAAAGACCGCACCGACAAATCAAGCTGTTCGATGGGCATATTGAACTTCTCTTCCGGAATGGACAGCTTCTCGGTCCGCTTCTCATGGACGACTACCGGCGCGCCGCCGATGGCGGTGAACGGCTGGAACTGCTTCAACAGGATCGTCGCCGATTCTGACATAGCCTCGGACGGGGTGATCGTGCCGTCGGTCCAGACGTGCATGTGCAGCCGCTCGCAGCTCGTTTCCTGGCCCACATGCACCGGTTCGGTAGTGTAGTTGACCTTCTGCACCGGACTGAAGATGGCGTCCTGGGGAATGGTGCCGATGGTCGGATTTTCCTTGGAATCGGCCAGGATGTAGCCCCGGCCCAGCTCGACGTCCATCTCCATATACAGGTGGGCGTCCTTATCATCCAGGGTCAACAGGTACAAATCCGGATTAGCGACTTCGAAATCGTTCGACGGTTCGATATCGCCGGCGGTAACTTTTTTCTTGCCTTTGACATCCAGGATAAGCCGGCCAGGCCGCCCGGAAAGGGGCTTGATCCGCAGCGCCTTCAGATTGAGCAGGAAATCCATGGTGTCTTCCTTAGCCTTGGGCAGTGGCGAAAACTCGTGTTGTACGCCTTCGATGCGCACATGGGTGACGGCGGCGCCGGGCAGCGACGACAACAGTATCCGCCGCAGGGCGTTACCTAGGGTGGTGCCGAAGCCTTTATCCAGCGGCTCGGCGACAAAATGGGCGTAGTCGCCGGTGGCCTCTTTAGTTTCAATGACCGGCTGGGCGATATCTGACACAGCCTACCTCCTTAAGAACAACTAACGGGAGTAGTATTCCACCGCGGCCCGGGCGTCCAGTTTCTGGTCCAAGTCGGCCGGCGTCGGCAGGGATACCACCTTGCAGGTCAGGTTTTTCCGGTCCACGGCCAGCCAGCCGGGCACCAGCTTGGAATCAATAACCTCTAAAACGCGCTTGTAATAGCCCGTCTTGAGGCTGGCTTCGCGGAAGGACAGGACTTCGGCTTCCTTCACCAGGTAAGACGGGATGTCAACCTTCTTGCCGCCGACCAGAAGATGGCCGTGGCGAACGAGCTGGCGCGCCTGGGCCCGGGAATCGGCCAGGCCGAGACGGTAGACGACGTTGTCCAGGCGGCGCTCCAACAGCAGCATCAGCGTGTCGCCGGTAACGCCGGGCTGGCGCTCAGCCTCGGCGAAGAAGCGCTTGAACTCACGTTCCAGCATGCCGAAGGTATAGCGGATCTTCTGCTTCTCGCGCAGCTGGGTGCCGCGGTCCGACAACCGGCGCGGCCGGTTGGGCTGCGGGCCGGGCGGCTTGGGCCGCTTGTCAAAAGTGCAGTGAGACACGCACTTGTTGCCCTTGAGCATGAGTTTTTCGCCGCTGCGGCGGCATTGACGGCAGACTGCCAAATAATATCTAGCCATAGCTCTCTCTTATACCCGCCTTCTCTTGGGAGGTCGGCAACCGTTATGGGGAATCGGCGTCACGTCGCGGATGGTGGTGACAATGAGTCCCGCGGCCTGGAGCGAGCGGATGGCCGCTTCGCGCCCGGAACCCGGACCCTTCACTAAGACCTCGATCTGCCGCAGGCCGCTCTCCATGGCTTTCTTGGCGCAGTTCGTGGCGGCCATCTGGGCGGCGTACGGCGTGCCCTTCCTGGAGCCCTTGAAGCCGGCATTGCCCGAACTTGTGGTAGCCAGGACGTTACCCATGGGGTCGGCCAGGGTGACGATGGTGTTATTGAACGTCGCTTGAATATAGGCCTTGCCTATGGGTATATTCCGCTTCTCTTTTTTCTTGACGCCAACCCGTTTCTTGGTTGCCATTATTATTGCCTCCTATAAAGTGACGAGATTACTTCTTGGCCGAGCCGCGCTTCTGGCCGCGACCGGCGACGGTCTTCCTCGGGCCGCGGCGGGTGCGGGCATTGGTGCGGGTGCGCTGGCCGTGCACCGGCAGGCTGCGGCGGTGCCGCAGGCCGCGGTAGGAACCGACATCGATCAAGCGCTTGATGTTTAAATTGATCTCTTTACGCAGGTCGCCCTCGACGCGGTACTCTTTGTCAATGACCTCGCGCAGGTGATTCAGTTCCTCTTCGGACAAGGCGTTGACCTTGGTCGTCGGCTCAATCTTGAGCCGCTCTAAAATCTTTGCCGACAGGGCCGGCCCGATGCCGTAAAGGTACGGCAGGGAATACAGCACCTGCTTATTCTCGGGAATATCTACACCGGCGATACGTGCCATATTTCCTCCTAACCCTGGCGCTGCTTATGCTTGACGTTGGGGCAGATGTTCCTGACCACGCCCTCGCGCCGCACGATCTTGCATTTTTCGCATCTTGTTTTGACCGAAGCCCTGACTTTCACTGTGTTAACTCCTTGTTCCGGTTACGACTTAAACCTGTAAGTGACCCTGCCGCGGGTCAGATCATAGGGCGAAAGCTCGACGAGGACTCTATCGCCCGGCAGAATTCTAATATAATGAACCCTCATCTTGCCGGAGATATGGGCCAGCACCTCGTGCCCGTTGGCCAGTTCCACCCGGAAGCTGGCGTTGGGAAGGGCCTCCAGTACCGTTCCCTCGACCTCAATAGCATCTTTTTTAGGCATAATCGCGCCGCCCTACCGGGCCAGCGTCAGGACCTCCGCTTCGCCGTCGGTAATGGCGATGGTGTGTTCGAAATGGGCCGACAGTTTGCCGTCGGCGGTGGACACCGTCCAGGCATCCGGACCGACCTTGGTGCGCCAGGTGCCGATGTTCAGCATCGGCTCCAGGGCCAGGGTCATGCCCTTGCGCAGCACAGCGCCGCTGCCCGGTCGCCCGTAGTTGGGCACCGACGGGTCCTCGTGCATGTCCCGGCCGATGCCGTGTCCGGCATATTCCCTGACGACGCCGTAGCCGCGGCTTTCGGCATAGTTCTGGACCGCGGCGCCGATATCGCCCAGGTGATTGCCGCTCTTGGCCGCGACAATGCCGGCGGCCAGGGCAGCCTCGGTAGCGGCGATGAGCGAGGCGGCTTCTTTAGAGATCTGACCCACCCCGGCGGTCAAAGCAGTGTCGGCCTGAAAGCCGTCGACGATATCGCCCAGGTCCAGGGAGACGATATCGCCCTCTTTAAGGACGCGCTCGCCGGGTATGCCGTGGACGATCTCCTCATTTATAGAAACGCACACGCTCGCCGGAAAGCCGCGGTAACCCTTGAACGAGGGTTCCGCACCCATCTTACGCAGCATCGTTTCCGCCATGATATCCAGTTCCGCCGTTTTCATGCCCGATCTGAGTTTCAGTTTAAGCTCCGCAAGCACCGTGCCCAGTATCCCGCCGGCCCGGCGCATGACGGCTATCTCTCTATCCGATTTAATAATGATCCCCATTAAGCTTTTTTAAGCGCCGCGGCGATACGCCCGGTGATCGCCCCGACCTCGCCGGTGCCGTCGACTTCCACAAGGCTACCTGCCCCGCGGTAGTACTCGACCAGCGGCGCTGTCTCCTTAAAGTAGACAGCCAGTCTCTTTTGAACCGTTTCCGGCGTGTCGTCGTTACGCTGATACAGATCACCGCCGCACTTGCGGCATTTTTCCGACTCCGCCCGGTCGGCGTTGGTGAAAGGCGCCTGGCAGTCGCGGCAGATCCAGCGGTCGGACAGCCTTTTAACGAGCTCAGCTTCCGGTACCGCCAGGTAAACCACCCGGCCGACCTTCTCGCCGCTAGCCGTGAGTGCTTCATCGAGGGCCTCAGCCTGAGCCAGGGTCCTCGGAAACCCGTCCAGGATCACGCCCTTGACGCTGGAAAGCTGGCCGATGCGGTTCAAGACCATGGCCACGGTCACTTTATCGGGCACCAGTTGCCCTTTTTCGAGGTACGATTTGACCTGCTTGCCAAGCTCGTCGCCGGAGGCGATGGCCTTGCGGAACAGGTCGCCGGTGGCCAGGTGGAAGAAGCCCAGCTTCTCGGCCACTACCGCAGCCTGGGTTCCCTTACCGGCGCCCGGAGCGCCCAGAAAAACTACATTATACATTAAACTGGCCTACTTGATAAAGCCTTCGTAGCGGCGCATCACCAGCTGGGCTTCCAGCTGCTTCATGGTGTCTAAAACCACGCCGACGACGATGAGCATGCCGAAGCTGGAAAGCTGCAGCGTCTGCACCCCGGTGACATTCTGGGCGATGAACGGGAAGATGGCCACCGTGGCCAGGAACAGCGCGCCGCCCCAGGTGATGTTGCGGATAACCGCGTTCAGGTAGGTGGCAGTCTGCTTGCCGGGACGGATGCCCGGGATGAAGCCGCCCTGCTTCTGCAGCGTCCCCGGCAGGTCCTGCTGCTCGAAAACGACCATGGTGTAGAAGAAGGCGAAGGCTATGGTCAGGATAAAGAACATACCCCAGTAAAACAGGCCGACCGGCAGATCGGCGCTGGGGTTGAACCAGTTGTAGATCGTGTTCCAGAAGTTCGGGTCGCTCCCGGCCGGGTTCATGAAGTAGCTGGCGATGGTGCCCGGGAAGATGACCAGGGCCGAGGCGAAGATCAGCGGGATCATGCCGGCGGTATTGACTCTCAACGGAATGTGGGAGGCGCCGCTCTGGCGGTACATCCGGCCGCTCTTGATGACCGTCTTGGCATACTGCACCGGTATTCGCCGGTGGGCCTCGGTGAAGATCACGATGAGGACGGTGATGCCCAGAGCGATGAGCAGGTAGGCCACCAGTCCAAAGATCTGGTCGCGGGCCAAAAAGCTCTGGCCGACGAGCTGCGGCAAGCCGGAGACGATGCCGGCGAAGATGATGATCGATACGCCGTTACCAATGCCGTATTGGGTGATCTGCTCGCCCAGCCACACCAGGAACAGGGTGCCGGCGGTCAGCGAGATGATGATGGTGGCCGTCACCAGCGGGTCGGACACGGCCAGCGCGCCTTCGCGCTGCAAGAGTACCATCTGGCCCCAGGCGCCCAGGGCGGCCAGCGGCACGGTCATCCAGTGGGTGATGAGATTAATCTTGTTGCGGCCGCCTTCGCCTTCCTGCGACAGGCGTTGCAACACCGGGATAATCGGCGTCATTAAAGTCATGACGATGGACGCGGTGATATAAGGATAGACGCCTAGGGCCACCAGGCTGAAGTTGCGCAGAGCGCCGCCGGAGAACACGTCGAGCATGCCGGCTACGGCATTGCCTTCCATGAAATCGGCCAACGCGGCTGAATCGACGCCCGGCATCGGCACGTGGGCCACAATCCGGAAGGCCACCAGGATACCAAGGGTAATGAGGATGCGCCGCCGCAGATCCGGCAGGCTGAAGGCATCGATCATCGCCTGGAGTAGCTTGGGGCGGCCCGTCTTCTCCGGCATCTTAGATTACCTCTGCCTTACCACCGGCGGCCTCGATCTTGGCCTTGGCTTCGGCGCTGAAGGCTTTAGCCCGGACGGTCAGGGCGCGGTCGATTTCGCCGTCGCCCAAAATTTTAAGCAGGCGCGACGCCGATTTTAAGACCTTGGCGGCGACCAATGACTCCGCGGTCACCACCGCGCCGGCCTCAAAATAATTGAGCTCGGCGACGTTGACCACGTCGTACACCACGCGGAACGGGTTGACGAAGCCGCGCTTCTGTGGCAGCTTCTTGATCAGCGGGTTCTGACCGCCCTCGAAACCGGGACGGACGCGGCCGCCGGCGCGGGCCTTCTGGCCTTTCATGCCGCGGGTGGAATAGTTGCCGTGCCCGGAGGCGTCGCCGCGGCCGACCCGCTTGCGATCCTTGCTCGAACCCGGCGAGGGGGTAAGCTCGTGTTCTTTCACTCTTTTGCCTCCGCCACGGTCACCAGGTGCCTGACCTTCTGAATCATGCCCCGGATGACCCGGTTATCTTCCTGGATAACCGTCTGGTGCATTCTCTTGAATCCCAGCGATTCCAGGGTATCTTTCTGGTCAAATTTATACTTGATGCCGCTCTTGATCCAGGTGATCGCAATCTTAGCCATTCGGGACCTCCTCGGCGGTCACGCCGGCGCGGCGCTTGGCCAGGACGTCCTTGGGATTCTTGATCATGGACAGGGCGGCCACGGTGGCCCGGGCCACGTTAACTTTGTTGGGGCTGCCCAGGGACTTGGTCAGGATGTCCTTGACCCCGGCCGTTTCCAGGACGGCGCGGACCGAGCCGCCGGCGATGATGCCGGTGCCCGGGGCGGCCGGCTTCAGAAAGACCTCGGCAGCGCCGTACTTGAGACGGATTTCGTGATGGATGGTCGTTCCGGCCATATCGACCTTGATCAGGTTCTTCTTGGCGGTAGCCGAGGCCTTAGCAATGGCTACTGGCACTTCCTTGGCCTTGCCCATGCCGACGCCGACGTGACCGGCGCCATCTCCTGTGACCACCAGGGCGGAGAAGGCCATGCGCTTGCCGCCCTTGACCACCTTGGTCACCCGGTTGATATAAATGAGCTTGTCGTTTAACGACAGCTCCTGGGGATCGATCTGGGAAATCCTAGCTTTTACCATAACGGCTCCTAAAACGAGAGTCACGCGGAACGTGCCGCATCGGCCAGGGCCTTGACCCGGCCGTGATATTTATAACCGCCGCGGTCGAAGACCACTTCTTTGACCCCGGCCTCCTGGGCGCGCTTGGCGATGGTTTTGCCCACCAGTTCAGCCTGGGCCATTTTCTTCTCCGACGCCGACTTTTCCTTCAATTCGGCGTCCAGCGTCGAGGCCTGGGCCAGGGTGGCGCCGCGGGTATCGTCGATGACCTGAACGTAGATGTGCTCCAAGGAACGGAAGACGCACAGGCGGGGCCTTTCCGGCGTGCCGGACAGCGTCTTGCGCAGTCTTTCATGGCGCATTTCCCGCGCCGCGCGTGAAGTCATGTTAGCCATTACTTGGCCGCCTTTCCGACCGCTTTACCGGGCTTCAGCTTGATCTTTTCGCCGGCGTAGCGGATGCCTTTGCCCTTGTAGGCGTCGGGTTTTTTGACCGCCCGGATCTCGGCGGCGGTCTGCCCCACGCGCTCCTTGTCGATGCCGACGACCTTGAGCTTGGTCGGGGTTTCGACGGTGAAGCTGATACCTTTCTTGGGCACCACTTCGACGGTGTGAGAGTAGCCGACTCGGAGCACCAGGGTATCGCCGGTCTTTTCGGCGCGGAAGCCGACGCCGACAATCTCCAGTCCCTTTTCATAGCCCTTGCTGACGCCCTCGACCATGTTGGCGAGAAGGGTGCGCGACAGGCCGTGCAGTGAGCGGTGCTCCTGGGCATCGGACGGACGCCGCACTACCAGCTTTTCCTCTTCCATGGTAATGGCCATTTCCGGGGAAAAAGTGCGCTTCAATTCGCCTTTAGGGCCGGTGACGGTGACCGTGTCGCCGTCGATGGCCACCTTGACCCCCTTGGGTATGGCCACCGGTAACTTTCCAATTCGTGACATATCAGTATCCTCTAGACTCTACCAAACTTTGCACAGCAGCTCGCCGCCGACCCCGGCCCGCCAGGCCTGGTAACCGGTCATCACCCCTTGAGGGGTGGACAGCATGGCCACGCCCAGGCCACCGTAGACGCGGGGAATTTCGCCGCGCTGGACGTAAACCCTGAGGCCGGGCTTGGAAATCCGTTCCAGGCCGCTCACCGCCGGGACGCCCTTGTCGTCGTAACGCAGCACGACCTTGATCTGCCGCTGCGGCTTGACGCCGGTCACTTCGAAGCTGGAGATGAAACCCTCCGACTTCAGCAGCTTGGCGATGCTGTGTTTCAGGCGTGAGGCCGGGATCAGTGTCGTTTCGTGCCCGGCCATGGCCGCGTTCCGGATTCGGGTCAGCATATCGGCGATCGGATCAGTCATCATAAGGCGTCCCCCTGTATAAATCGCAAAAGACTATTTTTCATTTACCAGCTCGATTTCCGGACCCCTGGGATGTTGCCCTGGAGCGCCAGCTCGCGGAAGCAGATGCGGCACAGGCCGAACTGGCGCATGTAGCCGCGCGGCCGGCCGCATTTAAGGCAGCGGTTGTGCTGTTGCACCGGGTATTTCGGGGTGCGCTTCGATTTGACAATTTTAGATGTTTTAGCCACTTCTGTCCTCGCTATTCCTTGGCGAACGGCATGCCGATACCCTCGAGCAGGGTCCGGCTCTCAGCGTCCGTCTTGGCTGTGGTCACGATGCAGACCTCCAGCCCACGCAGTTTGTCGACCTTGGAAAAATCGATCTCCGGGAACACCGTCTGCTCCTTGAGGCCCAGGGCGTAGCTGCCGCGGCCGTCGAAGGCGTCGGCGGGCACCCCCTGGAAATCGCGCAGGCGGGGCAGAACAACGCTGATCAGCTTGTCTAAAAAGTTGTACATTGCCTTGCCGCGCAGCGTCACCTTGAGACCCACCGGCATGCCGGCCCGGAGCTTGAAGTTGGCAATCGAGCGCTTGCTCCGGGTAATCACCGGGTGCTGGCCGGCGATGGTCGCCAGATCGGCCTGGGCGGTCTCCACCGCCTTGGGGTTAGCGGAGGCTTCCTTGCCGACGCCGACGTTCAAGACCACCTTGGTCAAACGCGGCACTTCCATGACGTTCTTGTAGCCGTAAGCGGCACGGAGCCGGGGCACGGCTTCTTTAGTATACTTTTCTTTGAGTCCGGCCATTAGTCGATTACCTCGCCGCAGGATTTACAAACGCGAACCCGCTTGCCGTCGGCCAGGATTTTATGGCCCAGGCGCGAGGGCTTGTTGCACTTGTTGCATAGCAGCATGACGTTTGAGGCATGAATCGGCGCCTCGCGCTCGATGATGCCGGCCTGGCGCACCCGGCCGCGGGCGCGGGAGTGCTTCTTGGCCATGTTGACGCCGTCAACCAGCAGCCGGTCATTTGCGGTGTATACCAGGCGCACCTTGCCGGTCTTGCCACGGTCTTTGCCGGCGATGACCAATACGTTATCGTCTCTCTTGATTTTCATAATGCCTCACAATACCTCGGGCGCCAGGGATAGGATCTTCAAAAACTTCTTGTCGCGCAACTCGCGGGCCACGGGGCCGAAGATGCGGGTGCCGCGGGGCTCGTTCTTATCGTTGATCAGGACCGCAGCGTTCTCGTCGAACTTGATGTAGGAGCCGTCGGCGCGGCGCAGCGGCGCCACCTGGCGGACGATAACCGCCTTGACCACGGTGCCTTGTTTAACCGCTGAATCCGGCGCGGCGCGCTTGACCGAGCACACGATGACGTCGCCGATGCGGCCGCG
>CAZGRY010000031.1:0-3560 GCA_964528105.1 uncultured Dehalogenimonas sp. | reverse complement strand
CAGGACGTTGACGCACATCACCGACTTGGCGCCGGTGTTGTCGGCCACCTTGAGGCGGGTGTATGCCTGTATCATTTAGGTGATCTCCTTAAGCTCGGCCGACTCCGCAACCTGTCCCTTGGTGATGATGCGAAGCAGCCGGAAATGCTTGGTGCGCGACAGCGGCCGGGTGGGAATGATCTCCACCGTATCGCCGTAGTGGGCTTCCCCGGCCTCGTCGTGGACCTGGAATCTTTTGACCACCTTGTAGCTTTTCTTGTATAGCGGGTGCTGGCGGCGGCCTTCGATTTCAACGATCAACGTCTTCATCATCTTATCGGAGACGACCCGGCCGACCAGCGTTTTGGTTGCAGTTTTCTGTTCCATCATTATCCTACCTTATGCTCAGAGCGCGTTCGCGGAGCACCGTCTGCAGGCGGGCGATATTCTTCTTGACCGCCGGCAGTTCCCGGTGGTTGACCAGTTGCTTGGTCGCCAGTTTAAAGCGCAGGTCCATAAATTCGCGGTGAGCGCCGTCGATCTGTTTCCTGATTTCTTCGGCCGAAAGGGCCCGTATTTCTTCGATTTTCATTTAGGCTGCCTCCTCGGCCGCAACCGCCGCCTCGGCGGTCTTCAACACGAATTTGGATTGCAGCGGCAGCTTGTAAGCCGCCAGCCGCATCGCCTCGCGGGCCGTCACTTCGTCGACGCCGCCCATTTCAAAAAGCATCCGGCCGCGCTTGACCACGGCTATCCAATGGTCCGGAGAGCCTTTGCCGGAGCCCATGCGGGTTTCGGCGGGCTTGGCGGTCACCGGGTGATCGGGAAAAATCCGGATCCACACCTTGCCACCGCGCTTGATGTAGCGGGTCATGGCGCGCCGGGCAGCCTCGATCTGGCGGGAGGTCACCCAGGCGGTGGATATCGCCTGTAGACCGAAATCGCCGAAATCGACCCGGTTGCCGGCCTGGGCTTCGCCGTGGCGGTGGCCCTTATGGCTTTTGCGGTATTTAACGCGTTTAGGTTGTTGCATGGTCTTCCTCTAATAAAGGCCGGACTTAGGCCTCTTCAGTTTTATCCGCCGCCTTGCGGGAGCGCCGCTGCGGCTTGGCCTCATCGGAGGCCAAAGCAGCCTCGGTTTTAACAACCGCGGCCGGGGCTTCGATCTTGATGGCCGTTTCCGGGGCGATTGCCGCGGTCTCGGTCACCACCGCCTCTTCGGCGGCCTTTGTCTCGGGTAAAATATCGCCGCGATAGATCCACACCTTGACGCCGATGCGGCCCAGCGCCGTTTTGGCTTCGGCCATGCCGTAATCAATGTCGGCGCGGATGGTATGCAGCGGCACGCGGCCGTCATGCATTACCTCTCGGCGGGCGATTTCAGCACCGCCGAGGCGGCCGCCGCACAGGATTTTGATGCCCTTGGCGCCGGCCTGCCGGGTGCGGAACATCGCCTGCTTCATGGCGCGGCGGAACGCGATGCGGCGTTCCATCTGGTCGGCGACCGACCGGGCCACCAGGTAAGCGTCCAGCTCCGGCTGGCCGATCTCGTGAATGTTAAGCTGGATCTTCTTGCCGGCCAGCTGCTCCAGGAACTTGCGCATTTCGTCGACGCGGGAACCGCCGCGGCCGATGACGATGCCCGGCCGAGAGGTGGACACGGTCACCGACACCTTGTTAGCCTGGCGCTCGACCTCGATATTCGAGATGCCGGCGTCGACGTATTTGGTCTTGATGCCCTGCCGGAGCTTCAGGTCTTCCAGGAGGTTGTCCGAGAAGTTCTTATCGGCATACCACTTGGCGTTCCAACCCTTGTTGGTCCCGATGCGGAAGGCGTACGGATGAACCTTGCGTCCCATTAAACCTCCTGGTCAGCCACGACGACGGTAATATTGCTGGATCTCTTGAGTATCGGCGATGCCCGGCCGCGGGAGCGCGGCTTGTGGCGTTTCATCATCGGCGCGCCGTCAGCGAAGATCTGGACGATCCGGAGCGCGTCCGGCTCCAGTTGGAAGTTGTTCTCGGCGCTGGCGGCCGCGCTCTTCACCGTCTTGGCTACGTGGATCGCCGACGGAGAAGGAGCGAACTTCAGGATAGCCAAAGCCTCGGCCACCTTTTTGCCGCGCACCAGGTTGATATACAGCCTGATCTTCGAGGCCGAAACCCCGGTATTTTTGGAAACAGCTTTAACTTGCATAATTTATGCCCCTTGCTTCTTGGGTGCCGGCGCCGCTTCGGCCTTGCCGCCGCCATGGCCGCGGAAGGTCCGGGTGGAGGCGAATTCTCCCAGCCGGTGGCCGACCATGTTTTCGGTGATGAACACCGGCATGTGGCGCCGCCCGTCGTGGACGCCGATATTGAGTCCCACCATCTCGGGCAGGATGGTCGACCAGCGCGCCCAGGTCTTGATCAGGACCTTCTTGCCTAAGCGGTTGGCCTCTTCGACCCGTTTCATCAGCTTGGCCTCGACTGCAGGCCCCTTCTTAACAGAACGTGACATGTATTATTTACCTCCGCGCCGCTTGACGATGAGCTTATCCGAGGCCTTGGACTTATCGCGAGTTTTGTAGCCCAGCGCCGGCTTGCCCCAGGGCGTCTTGGGACCGGGCATGCCGATGGGGGTGCGGCCCTCGCCGCCGCCATGTGGATGATCCCGCGGGGTCATGGCAGAGCCTCTGACCGAAGGCCTCCAGCCCATGTTGCGCCGCCGTCCGGCCTTGCCGATGGAGATCGTCTGATGCTCTTCGTTGCCGATGACGCCCACGGTGGCGTAGCATTCAATGCGGATTTTGCGCACCTCGCCTGAAGGCAGGCGGACCATGGCGTAATCGCCTTCCTTGGCCATGAGCTGGGCGGACACCCCGGCGGAGCGTACTAGCTTGCCGCCGCGACCCGGTTCCAACTCCAGGTTATGGATTAAAGTACCGGAGGGCATGGCCTTCAGCGGCAGGGCGTTGCCCGGCTTGAGTTCGGCGTCGGGGGCGGTCATGATCGTCTCGCCGATCTTCAAGCCCTGGGGCGCCAGGATGTAGCGCTTTTCGCCGTCGACATAGAAGATCAGGGCGATCCGGGCCGAGCGGTGCGGGTCGTACTCGATGGCCGCTACCTTGCCGGGGATGCCGATCTTGTCGCGCTTGAAATCGATGACGCGGATGACCTTCCGGGCGCCGCCGCCGCGGTGGCGGACCGAGAGCTTGCCCTGGTTGTTGCGGCCGGCTTCCTGCTTGACGCTCATGGTGAGCGATTTTTCCGGCCGGGTCTTGGTGATTTCCTCAAAGCTGTAACCGGTCTGGTGGCGGCGGCCTGCCGATGTCGGGTTATATTGTTTCAGTGCCATAAGTTATACCCCTTCAAAGAGCTGGATCTTGTCGCCGGGCTTTAACGTCACCAGCGCCTTCTTCCAGTCCGGCTTGTGGAACAGGTTGCGGCCCATGCGCTTTTCCTTGCCCTTGACCACGATGACGTTGACAGCGGTCACCGTGACCTTGTAGGCCGCTTCCACCGCCGCTTTGATCTGCGGTTTGGTGGCGTCGGCGGCAACCTCGAAGGCATACTTGCCGGCTTCCTGCAGCCGGGCGTTC
>CAZGRY010000030.1:0-16039 GCA_964528105.1 uncultured Dehalogenimonas sp. | reverse complement strand
CCTCGCTCAACCTCGGTGATCTCTACCATGTCCCCCGGCTGAAGCTCCGGATTAGTCGCAAAGAACTTGCGGAGCTTATTGATTCAGATATAGCCCTTGCTGTTGAACTGAAGTTCGGCGGTGAAGGAACCGGCGGCGGTTTCGATAGTGATGGAAGTTGCGGAGAAAGGTTTGCCCGGCGGGAAGAAAGCCTTAAGCTTTGCCGGGACGTAAAGGTAGTCGCTCTTCAGGTAGACCGGCTGGAGGGTTATTTCAATGCTGTTGGCCATGGTTTACCTCGGACGAGAGCTATGGATTCCCCGCTTTCGCGTGGAATGACAAAACTAATGACGGCGGTTGCATCTGTGTCAATCCGCCGTTCATCCTTCGACAAGCTCAGGACGAACGGGTTTCATCGCTTTCACCAGGTAGTCCGCGATGCGGTCGGCGACCTCGCGTTTGGTCATGAGCTGTAGGTCTTCGACACGACCATCCTTGAATAGAAAGGTCACCTTATTGGTATCGGTGCCGAAACCGGAGCCTTCAGCCGTCACATCATTGGCGACAATAAGATCGAGGTTCTTGCCGGCGAGTTTCTTTTTGGCGTTGGCGACGAGGTCCGTGGTTTCGGCGGCAAAGCCGATGCGGAGGAAATCACCCTTGACCTCGGCGAGGATGTCCGGGGTGCGCTCCAGCTTCAGGTCGAGGGCGGCGGAGTCCTTCTTGATCTTGTCAGCGGCGACGGTTGCCGGCCGGAAATCGGCCACGGCGGCGGCCATGATGAGGGCATCGACGCCTTTGACCGCTTCTTTGACGGCGGACAGCATCTCGGCGGCGGTCTCGACGCGGGTTACTTCCACGCCAGAAATGCCGGGTGCATCGACGGTTGAAATGAGTTTGACCGAGGCGCCGCGGTCACGGGTGGCGGCGGCCAAGGCCAAGCCCATCTTGCCAGAGGAGCGGTTGCCGATGTAGCGGACGGGGTCCAGAGGCTCGCGGGTGCCGCCGGCGGTGATGACGATGGTCTTGCCTGCCAGGTCGCTTCTGCGGCCGAGAATCGAATTTAATGTTGACAATATTGCATCGGTCGAGGCCAGGCGGCCTTTGCCCTCGGTGCCGCAGGCCAGGCGGCCGGCTTCAGGCTCGACGAATATAATTCCTCTCGATTTCAGCGTCGCTATGTTCGCCTGCGTAGCTACGTTCTCATACATGTTGCAGTTCATGGCCGGGGCGACGATGACCGGGACCCTGGTCGCCAGCACCGTCGAGGACAGCATGTCGTCGGCTAAGCCGCAAGCCAGTTTGGCGATGGTATTGGCGGTGGCCGGGGCGATGAGGATAACGTCGGCAGTCTCGGCCAGGGTGACGTGTTCGATGGAGAATTCCCGAGAATCCTCCCACATCGAAGTCACGGGCTGGCGGTTGGTCAGGGCGCGCAGGGTGAGGGGGGTGATGAATCTCTGGGCGGATTCGGTCATGATGACCTCGACCCGGGCGCCGGCCTGGACCAATTTGGAGGCGATATCGGCGGCCTTATAGGCGGCGATGGAGCCGGTGATGCCGAGGATTATTGTCTTTCCTTTTAACATGGCGTCTGTTCCGAAATCCCCCTTAGTCCCCCTTTTTCAAAGGGGGAGAAATGGTTGAGGTGATTAATGGTAAACGCTGCCGACGACGAAAGAAAAAAAACCGACCATGGTCGCGGCGAGGTCGAGACTTGTGGCGCCACCTTCCGGCCGCTTTAAAGCCCTGACGGCGAAAATGGCGAGAACCAGCATGCCGGCAGCGGCTAAAAGTGCAGCGGCGGTCATGATACCGGCGTCGGAATCCGAAAGATTAGCGGTGACAGCCACGGCCGCGCCCATAAGGATACCACCCAGTCCCAGTCCCTGCTGGGTTTGTGTGGAGGCTTTGCTGTTGATGGTCCGCCACAGGCCCCAGATGATGGTGATGATGGCGCCGCCGAGGATGATAATCATTTTCGGCTCCTTACCCGCAGCCAATCCGAGACATAAAATACTACAACAGGGGGAATAATACCAATACTACAAATGTCGAATACTACCAATAATCCAATTCTATCTAGAACCAGACGGGCACGGCACGCCGTGCCGCTACAGTTGAAAATGCAATCTCACACGGACGATCATGAATTAATAATACTGCCAATAAGGAAAAGAGCGCCGGCCAGGCCGTCGACGAAGACGCAGGCTTTGATGGGGATTATCGAGGTGCGGAAGCCTTCAGGCCGAGCCTTCAGGCCGAGGCCTGTGAACAGGTTGACGCCGACGAAACAGAACATTGCAGCGGCAGCGGACCAGGTACCGACCCGTGTGGCGTCGTTTTCAGTGCCGGCGATGGCGACGGTGAGGCAGACCACGGCGCCGATGAAGATCAGGGCGACGCCTTCGGCGATCCAGGACATGGCCAGGACGCGCTTGTTCTCCCCGGAGATATCGCCAAACATCTTGATAATCCTGGGGATGGGGATTAGGTGGGCGATGCCCCAGACCGCGGCGATGAGACCGCCGGCGAGGAAGAGGTAGTCATCGATGATCAGGATCATCGAGAAATCCTAAATCCTAATTTCGAAATCCTAAATAAATTCAAAATAGTAAATCCGAATGTCAAAATCGGAAAGGTTAAGCACGGTTCATGTAATAGATCAGCCGCAGACCGAGAAGGGTCAGGTCGGGGGAGACGACATCGAAGATTTTGGTCTCGGCGGCGAGGACGGCGGCGTAGCCGCCGGTGGCGATGACCTTGGCTTTCGAAGGCAGCTCCTGCTGGATGCGGCCGACGATGCCCTCGATCAGCCCGACGTAGCCGAAGATCATGCCTGATTGCATGGCTTTGACGGTGGAGGTGCCAATGGCCTTCTCCGGGGCGTGGAGTTCGATGCGCGGCAGCATCGAGGTGCGGGAGGTCAAGGCCTCGGCGGCGATGCCGATGCCGGGAGCGATAGCGCCGCCGATGAATTCACCGGCCGATGAAACGGTATCGAAGGTAGTGCCGGTGCCCAAGTCGACGACGATGCAGGCGGAGTGGTAGAGGTGGAAGGCGGCGGCGGCGTTGACGATGCGGTCGGCGCCGACCTCTCGGGGGTTGTCCATGCGAATCTTGACCCCGGTCTTGGTGCCGGCGCCGATGGTCAACGGATCGGTATTGAAGTATTTGCGGCACAGGTCTTCAAAGGTGGCAGTCAGAGGCGGCACGACGGAGCAGAGGGCGACTTTATCGATCGATTTCGGGTCGATGCCATTGATCTCCAGCAGGTGCAGCAGCAGGGAGGCGTATTCATCGGGCATACGGTGCAGGACGGTAGCCACCCGGAGCGAGGTTTTGAGATTGTCTCCATCGTAAAGGCCGAGGGAGATTGAGGTGTTGCCGATATCAATGACTAGAAGCATTCCCTTGGCCTTTCGAAGCGACGATTTCCGGGCTTCGGTGTACGGGCAAGATGCCTGTACTACCTTTCATCACAGTGACATGCAGCATGGTCGTGCTCCCTCGACGTTGCTCGGGACAAGTCTTTTAAGGCTTTGATGGCGCGGGGAATCTGGATCAGGAGGTCGGAGGCGATCATGCCGCAATCGCCGATATTACCGCGCACCGACTCGCCGGCCATGGCGTGGATGTAGACCCCGGCGCAGGCCGCGTCGAAATCGCCGAGACCCTGGGCCAAGAGGCCGGAGATGATGCCGGTCAAAACGTCGCCGGTGCCGGCGGTGGCCATGCCCGGGTTGGCGGAGGGCGAGACCGCAACTCGGCCGTCCGGGGAAGCGACAATGGTGTGGGCGCCTTTCAAAATGACGGTCTGTTGCCACAGTTCGGCGTAGCGGCGGGCGATGCCGATACGGTCGTCCTCGACCTGTTCAACGGTCAAGCCGGTAAGCCGGGCCATTTCACCGGGGTGGGGGGTGAGGACGGCGGGGTAATCGAAGGCCAGCCACCAATTCTTGGTCAAGGCCAGGGCGTTAAGGGCGTCGGCGTCGAGGACAGGACTGATACCCTCCGGCAGGGCAGAAAGCACACCGTGGATGAACTCGACGGTCCCCGGCGCCTGCCCAAGGCCGGGGCCGATGGCGACGGCATCGTAATCTTTCAGCCGATCGGCGACGAGGGTCACGGTTTCCGGGGCAAAATCACCGCCGCCGGTTTCCGGGAGGACCAGGTGGGTGGTCTCGGTTAATTTGGAAGCAAATACAGGGTGAAGGCTTTTCCTGCTGGCCAGGGTCACTAACCCGGCACCGGAACGGGCGGCGGCCTGGCAGACCAGGGCGGCGGCTCCAATGTATTCTTCCGTTCCGGCGACAATGAGAACCTTCCCGAAACTGCCTTTGTGAGCGTCGGACGGGCGTTCAGGAATGAGTTCAAGCACCGAATGCTCATCGAGGACCTCGGTGGCGATGTCATCGCCGAGATCTTCCGGGATACCGATATCGGCCACCAGAATCTGACCGGTGTAATCAGCGCCGGGGAAGAGGAAAAAGCCGCGTTTGGCGTAGCCCAGGGTGACGGTGAAATCAGCGGCCAGGGTAGACTCATCGACGGCCCCGGTATCGGCGTTCAGGCCGGAGGGCAGGTCCAGGGCGACTATTGTCAGTTCCGGACGGTTGTTCCGGGCTTCGGCGACCAGAGCTAAAGTGGCGGCGGTTGCGCCGTTGATGGATCGGGTCAGGCCGGTGCCGAAAACAGCATCGAGGACGATATCTACTTCGTCAAGAACACCGCGAAGCCGCTCGAAGCCAACGTCCATACGGGCTTCGATGGGGGTTAATCCTGCGGCGAAAGCCTCGCGTAATACGATGTCCTCCGGGTCCCGATTAGCCAGAAGGTAGATGTTTACCAGGGCTCCGGCGGCTTTAAGATGGCGGGCAGCTACAAGCCCGTCGCCGCCGTTATTGCCGGGACCGACCAGGACGACGATCCGCTTGCCGGCGACGGGGCCGAAAATGCCTGCGATCTCGGTGGCCACGGCCTGGCCGGCGTTCTGCATCAGGTCGATAAGCGAGACGCCGTGTTTGACGGCTTGCTGCTCAAGGTGGCGCATTTCGGCGGCGGTTACAAGTTTCATGCCTTGAGTTTAGCAGTGCCCAAAGCCTCGGTCAATGCTTTCCGAATTCAGCCAGGCGTTTTTCCAGGGCGTGCCAGTGAGTGCCGCGCCAATAAACTCGACCGCAAACCGGGCATTCCATGAACTCTTCCTGGGTTTCGAAGGTGTACTGGGGTATCCGTGTTGTGACCGTCGGTTTTTCGATGGCTCGAAGAGGCGCGTTGCATTCGATGCAGCGGGTGTAGGGCTGAGACTGCTCGATCAGCGGCATTTTGTCGAGGAGCTGCCACATCTTTTCATCGGCGTTTTCGGTCTCGAAAGTGATGACTATGAAACGGCCGGAGGTCGCCACGCGGCGGCGTTGGATGGCGGTGTCGCGGGTGAGAATAATCCGGCTCTCGGCAAGCGCCTGCTTGACCATGTCGTTATCATCCGCACCGGTGAAAAAAGCAGCATCGAATCCCAAAAGCCGCAGCCAGCGCGCCAGCTTGCCGATGTTGTGGTCGACCAGGAAGCGGGGAGAGTCCATGAATTGATTGTACAGGCCAATTTCGTCTAAATGGTAACCAGGAGCCGGACCATCTCCCGTTGGGGTTGGGCGAGGCATGCGAGACAGGGTCTCGCCCCTACGTTAGATGGTCACGGTCAAGCCTTCGCGGGCGAGGTAAACCGGGCTGCGGAGTTCGGCCGAGAGGGCGTCAATCTCGGCGGCGATTTCCGGTTCGCCGAAAGGGCTCATGTGAACGCAGGCAACGGGCGGCAGATAACCTTTGAGCTCCCGGAACGCCTTCAACTCGCCAGCCAGAGTCTCCGAGGTCAGGTGCTGGTTGCGGACGGTAAAAAATGCGGTGTACCGCGACGAGGCGGTGACATCAACGGCTATGAGGTCCGGGGAGATAAGTTCAAAGCAGCGGGACAAGCCGGTGCCGGTGTCTCCTGTATAGAAGAACTTTTTACCGGAGGTATCGGTGAGCTGGTAACCAAACACCTGGATGGGGTGCGGCAGCGACACCGGCAGGACTTCGTAATCGCTTAATTTAAAGGGGACATCCGCCTTCACGATGTTGAAACGGAAAGTGGGATTACCCTCCGGACTATCGAAAAACTTAGAGTAGATGGCGCCGTTGAAGATGTGGTCGGTCAGGGCCTTACGGGTTTCCTCGCCGCCGTAGATATCCAGGCTGCGGCCATTCAAAAAGAGGTTCATGCCCAGGGTGGCCAGGTCCCGGAAATGGTCGAAGTGGCCGTGGGTCAGGAGCACCGCCTCGATCTTGAACATCGACTCGATCGACAGGTTGCGAGTCAGCGCTCCGGCGTCGAGGACAATCTTATCATCGACCATGATACACATCATGCCGGTGGTGGCGGTCTCACAGTTATGGGCGCCTAAGAATCGAACTTTCATCTTTTCACATCCGCCAGTTTGAAAGGATTGAAGCTGACGCCGTGGTCGAAAGCATCGGATTTCTCGACGCCTTTGAGGTAGTTGACCACCTTGTAGGTGATGGGCGTGGCCAACACCTCGATCAGCGTTTTGGCGACCCAGTGGTAGACGATGAAAATGGGGGCGAAGGCCGGGGTGCCGATGAAGGCGATGGTGATGAACACGGCTGAGTCTAAACCTTCGCCGACGATGGTAGAACCGATGGTCCGGCTCCACAGGTGGCGGCCGCGCGTCCACAGCTTCATCCGCGACAGGACGGCGGCATTGGCGAAGCTGCCGATAAGATAGCCGCAGAACGAGGCTAGCAGGAGGCGCGGGGTATAGCCCAGGATCGTCTCGTAGGCCGCCTGGCCTTGCCAGAACGAGGCGCCAGGCAGCAGGCCGCCGAGCCAGGCGAAGAAGACGAAGATAAGATTACATAAAAAACCCAACCAGATGACGCGGCGAGCCCACGCGAAGCCGTAGACCTCGGTCAGGATATCGCCGATGATATAGCTTAAAGGGAAGATGATTATGGCGGCCGGAAGGACGATGTCCGAGCCGACTGAAATTAGCTTCACGGCGATGATATTGGCGGTGATAAGGCAGGTGATGAACAGCGCAGTGACCACTATCAGACGGTGGGAAACGTTGGGCAAAGCAGGGTTCCTTTCAGAAACTAGATGATTTTGAGCCAGCGGAGGATGGCGGCGGTGATGGCGGTGGCGGCCAGGGTAAGCAGGCTGACGATGATGATCGTATGCTCCGTCTCCTGAAACGGCAGGTCGATGTTCATGCCGTAGATGCTGGCTACCAGCAGCGACGGCAGGGAGATGGTGGCGAAAATGGTCAGGATCCGGACGCCTTCATTGTAATTGTTGATCGAGATCGAGTCGAAAGTCGAGGAAAGCCCTTCGATGATCTCTTTGCACTCGTCTAAACTGTCCCAGATTTTATCAGTGTGATCGATGAGGTCGCCGAAATACACGTTTAGATCGGTGTCGATATATTTTTTTAACTTGGGTTCCAAGCCGGCGATGACGGCCCTCATCGGCCAGATGGTCCGGCGGAAAGTGATAATGTCGCGGCGTAATATAGAAATATCGCGCACCGTGCCGCTGCGGCGCTTCCGGGCAAAAATCTCGTCCTCGATGTTGTCCATGTTTTCAAGGATCTTATTAACGATGGGCTGACAATAGTCGACCAGGCGATCGACAATCCGATACAGCACATAGCCCGACCCATGGGTCAGGTATTCTTTTCGTGATTCCTCGTCAAGCTCGCACTCGCGGAAGAGCTTGGTCAGCGGCTTCAGGTTACCGGCATGCATCGTAATGAGATAATTCGGCCCGATAAACACTGAAAGCTGTGATGGCATGAGCAACCGTTCCTGCTTGTTGTAGGCAGGGAAGTGGAAAACCAGGAACAGGTAGTCCTTGTATTCATCAATCTTGGGGCGCTGCCGCTTGGACAGAACATCGTCCAGGTCCAGCGGGTGAAATGGGAAGTTCTGGGCAAGGTGCAACGTATCGGCCTCGGTGGGCCGTTCGATATCGTACCAGGTGAATCCGCCTAAGCTAACGCTTTCTATCCGGACTTTCGGGGTTCTAGGCGCTTGGACCATTGCCATGAGGGCGGCACCTCATCGACCGTTACTTCAACTAATTTTAGCACAAAGTCAAAAACGATGGCACCAAAACCCATCCAATGTGAGTTGAGTTTAGCCCAAGATTAAGCGCAAACCGGTCAACGCCAGGGCGGCGGCCAGCAGCCGGATCAGCGTTCGGCCGTGGAGCCGTTTCGACAACCGCGCGCCCAACTGGGAACCGACAACAACGCCGGCCGCCAGCCATAGGATGACAGCCCAATCCGAACCGTAACTGCCCTGGCTCAGGTGGGTCAAGGTACCGGTGATGCCGGTGAAGACCAGGATGAAACTGGATGTCGCGGTGGCGACGTGGGTGGGGAAACACATGATGTAAACCATGATCGGGACGTGGATGATACCGCCGCCGATACCCAAAAGCCCCGCCAGGTAACCGGCGCCGATGCTGATGCTAAAACCCAGCGGCCGGTTGCAGTGGTAACTGCCGTTGAGGGATTCGGCCTTAGTTGCCGGTTCGCCCCGGAAAATCAGGAACGCTGAGATCAACACCATAGCCAGCCCGAAGACCAGAGTGAAGGACGGCCGGGAGATGAATTGCAAAGTGAAGATGCCAAGCAAAACACCCGGCACAGTGCCCACAGCGAAGACGAGTCCGTTGCGATAGTCGATGCGCCTCTGCCGCGCGTAAGCAAAGGTAGCGCCGAGGGCATTCACCAGGACAATAGCCAGTGAAACGCCTGTAATCACCAGAGGACTGGCGTCGGGGTAAAGGAACAGCAGCACCGGTACCAGCACCAGGGCGCCACCGACACCGATAAGGGTGCCATAGGCGCCGACCAGAAGGCCAAGGCCAATGAGAAGAACCGAAAGCAGCCAGCCGCCGTCAAGTATAGATTCACCCATAAGTTGGAGACAGTATAAAGTTTTTAGCCTTCAATGGGTAGTTGATTGCTTGCGCGCTTTTCAGCGGCGGGGTAAGATGGAGCCGAATTTAAGCCCGAGTGGAAGGGCAACGTCATGAGCCAGAGCGGAGTCGATTTCAGCAAGGTTAGCGGCCTGATCTCTTTGATCAGGAGCGGCGATGGTCCGTCGCTTGGGCGCTTGCGGGATTTGATCGGGCAGCCGCAATGCGATATCGCGGTTACCCTTGGAATTTCAGAAGATGAGCTGTCGCGGTGGGAACAAGGCTTGGTGACACCTAATTCCAAGCAGATGACAAAGTGGCGGCTCCGGCTGAGCCATGACATTGACGGCGAAGTCAGCCGCCTCCTCGGCACCGATAATCCGGACGTCCTCCACCAGTTCTGGGAGCTAGCCTGGCGGTTGGGGTAGGTTCAATAGCCAATATCCAATTTGCCCTGATCGTCATACCTTGCTGAACACATTAACCTTGATTGAACTGCCTTCTCAGGCGAATCCGGTACAACCTCTATAATCGCTTTTCCACTGAGAGTGGCTTTGAACAGATGAGACAATAACTGCTCAGGGCTCATCTTGAATGTTTTTCCGTTAGCAAGGGTCGATGTCCACTTTGTTCCCGCAACATCCTTGTGAATAGTATGGGTCGATCCCTTGGTGCCATTCTTCCGTTTTACCGATAGATGGATAGTGATTTCAGTATTTTTCAAACTACACGTCCCGCTTGCTAAAACAATTATTTGTATTCGTAAAAGCCCTTGCCGGATTTCCGCCCCAGCCAGCCCGCTGTGACCATCTTCTTCAAGAGCGGCGGCGCGGCGTATTGCGGCTCCTTGGATTCCTCGTACATGATGTTGGCGATGAAAAGGAGCGCATCCAGCCCGATGTAGTCCGCCACCTGCAGCGGGCCCATGGGGTAATTCAGGCCGGCCTTGATGGCGGTGTCGATATCATCGCGGGCAGCCTGGCCGCGGTCCAGCATGCGGATGGCGTTCAGCAGGTATGGGATGAGCAGGGTGTTGACGATGTAACCCGGAGCATCGCGGGCAACAATGATGGTCTTGTTCAGAGTCTCGCCGAAAGCCTTGCCGACCGCCAGCGCCTCGTCGGAGGTGGCGATGGTTTTTACTACCTCAAGCAGCGGCATCAGCGGCGCCGGGTTGAAGAAGTGCAGGCCGAGCACCTGGTTGGGGCGGTGGGTGGCCATGGCCAGGTCGATGATCGAAAGCGACGAGGTATTGGTGGCGAGGATGGCATCCGGGCGGCAGACGGCGTCGAGTTCGGCGAAAACGCCTTTCTTGAGTTCCATATCCTCGATGACGCTTTCGATGACCAGGTCGCAGGTGCCGAAGTCTCTCATCTCGGCCGTGGCGGAGATGCGGGACAAGGCCGCGGCTTTATCTTCGACGGAAATCTTTTGTTTTTCTACAAGCCGACCAAGGTGCTTCTCGATCAGCGCCATGGCCTTCTTAGTCCGCTCCGGGCTGCGGGAATAGCCGAGGACTTCATAACCGGACTGGGCGCAAAGCTGGACGATGCCGGCGCCCATGACGCCGGTGAAGCCAACTACGCCGATTTTTTTAATTTGCATTGGTGAAAAATCCCCCTTAGTCACCCCTTCGATCGGCTCAGGACAAGCCTTTTTCAAAGGGGGAGACAATTTAGTGTTTCGGGTGCGACCGGCGCTTCTCTTTGTAGGCGCGGAGGCCTTCTTCAAAACCGGGCGTGTTGAGGGCAGCGTCCTCGAGGGCTGATTCAAGGTCGAGTCCCTGTTTGAGGGACAAATCAATGCCTTTTTGCATCGCCTCTTTGGCAAACCTGATGGCGTCCGGTGATTTTTCGGCGATGGCGCGGGCCATTTCCAGCGCTGCAGGCAAGAGGTCACCGTCCGGGACGACCTTGTTGACCAGCCCGATGCGCTCCGCTTCGTCAGAATTTATGGCTCGTCCGGTGAGGATCATCTCCGCCGCCCGGCCGCAGCCGATAAGTCTCGGCAAACGTTGGGTGCCGCCCCAGCCGGGAATAAGACCTAAACCTACCTCTGGCAGGCCAAGTTTGGCGGAGGTCGTAGCGATGCGGATGTCGCAGGCCATGGCCAGTTCCAGCCCGCCGCCGAGTGCCAGGCCGTTGATGGCGGCGATGAGGGGTTTGGTTACAGTTTGGCCGCGCATGTTCGTAGGGGACAGGCTTTTGGTGCCGTGCTCTTTCATATATGGCAGGGTCTCGTCAATATCGGCGCCGGCGCAGAAGGCTTTGCCAGTACCGGTGATAACCGCAACTCGGAGGTTTGAATCTGACTCGAAGCGGGCGACGGCCTCGGACAGGGCGCGGATACTCGCGAGATCGAGGGCGTTATAGGCCTCGGGGCGGTTCAGAGTGATGATGGCGATGGCGCCGTCAGTGGTGAAATCTATAGTCATAAGGTTTTGTTGAACGAGCGTTCAGACGGCGGAATTGTAACAGGGTGGGGGTGAGGGGTCAAGGTGAAAACCAGAATCCTTCTTTTTGTTGAACCGGTATTAGCCTGATGGTATATTCACGGTATGGTTAAAATGATTACCTGGCTATGGAAAGCCTTCAATTTTTACCTGGACCTCGTCCAAACGTGGCAATTCGGGGGGAGTGGTTTACTTGGAGCTATTGTTGCTTTTATAGTTTGGTACAAAGAATTAACAACGTTGAATGTTTTATTATTCTCACTCACGATTGGGCTATTAATCATACCTCTTGTGTCTCTCGTGTTTCAGTCCTATTCGATGAGTATTATGAGCAAGAATGAATTAAACAGGCTACCGAACCTGGCCTACAAAATACACAAACGTACGGATGCCGTGAGGGACAACTTAGTTCGAGCGACAGATTGGGCGAAAGTGGACAAAGCAAAGGTTCTTGGGCCTATGACCGAAGTAGCGCTAAGGCAAGGCAAGCCCAAGAGTAAAACTAAGGGAAAGATAATAGATTTTCTTAGAGATTCGATTGGCTCATTAGGCGGAGTTACCGCGATGAAATCCTTTGACACTTGGATGAAAGACAGTGATACAAGTCTTGTAAAATGGTTAAAGACTGATTTTAAATATCAGGTGCTTATGGCGAGGTTAGAAGGATATAAACCTTTTCCTGATCAGGCGATAAGCGAGCAAGTTTACAAGATAATTGATGGTTCGATCACTTATAATAATTTAATAATATTCCAGAATTATTACACATACATTCCGGTCCATGTGGAAGCAATGGAGGTGCATTTAGCTGTTCAAAATTTCGATAAAGATTTACTTGACACTATTGATTTGGCTTGTGCAAACCTTAGGACTCAAGTGGAACGTTACTTGACCAACGCCAGCACTCACTCTTCAGTTAAATAACCCAAGACGACATTACAACAACGAACCTAGGTATCAGATTATAGGCTTATGACCTTCGCCGCTCGCGTCATCGTATCAGCGATGGTGAACATGTTGGAGACCTGTCCCACCGCCACTTTGTCTGAAAGTCCCAATCGTGACAGGCAAGTGCCGCAGGCCAGGAGTTCGACGCCGGAGTCGGCCAGTTGCTTTAGTTCACCCAGAACGTGAGAGCCCTCGGCCACCAGCTTCACGCCGTTGTTCATAAAGATGACGGTCTCTGGCTTGTTGGGCAGTGATCGTGCGGTATTCAGGAAGCTCTGCATCAGGAGTTTGCCTAATTCGACGTTCTCGCCGCGCCCAACGACATCGGCGCCGATGAGGATGACGACGCCGGATGCGGCGGCGGTTGTGGTCGGGGCGGTAATACTCGCTTTGGTCAGGTGAACATAGATGCCCTCGTTTTTTTCCTCAGCCGTCACAGTGCAGCCCTGGGTCTTGCCGAATTTTGCCACATTCTGCTGAGAACCGGCGTTATCGACGATGATGGTGACGTCGCCGGAGGATTTTAGAGCCTCGGCGGCTAAAAGCACGGGTTGCGGGCAAGGCTTGCCGCGGGCGTCGATGGTTTCAGGCATTATTCAGATGTCCTCCGTTTGCGTATTGTTACGACCGTGGCGGGCGACGCATGCGTCGCCCCTACAGCACCTCACCAACCCCGGGTGATCGGGTTAGAAACCCGACCCTACGAACGACTGTTGGCGACGATGATGGCGGCGCCGAGAGCCACAGTTATCTGCGGCTCTTCAGGCACGGTTATTTTAAGGTTTAGCTTTTCTTCGAGCAATTTTACGAGGCAGGGGTTTTTGGCGCCGCCGCCGGAGAAGACCAGCCGGTCGGTCATGCCTACCCTTTTTGCCATACTGCCGATGCGGGATGCGACAGCTTGGTGAAGACCGAGGGTTATGGCGTGGGCGTCCTCGCCCTTGTTGATGAGAGAGACGACCTCGGATTCGGCGAATACGGTGCAAAGAGAGTTCAAGGTTACAGAGCGGTCGGCAACGAGTGCCGTCCGGGCGAAATCATCGATGGAAAGCTCGAGTGCCCGGGCCATGACCTCTAAAAACTTGCCAGTGCCCGCGGCGCAGCGGTCGTTCATCTCGAACTTGCTCACGCCTGTGGCCGATAGCCGGATGACCTTGGAGTCCTGGCCGCCGATATCGATGACGCTGCCGGCGTCAGGGTATAGGTAGCGGGCGGCGGCGGCTTGGGCGGAGATCTCCGAGATGGTGGCCCCGGACAATTCCGGAGCCACCAGGTCACGGCCGTAGCCAGTTACCATCAATTTATCGAAGGCATGATCGCCGAGTAGTTTTCGGCAGCGGTCGAGCGGTTTCAGGCCGCTGTCGACGACGGCGCTATGGATGATGCAGCCATCGAATAGCACCAGCTTGATGGTGCGGGAACCGACGTCAAGGCCGGCGGTGATCAACTAGAGGGTCTCCAGGAAGGCGTCGATGCGGGTTTTGAGCTGGCCGGCGTCCTCATCGGAGTAGTCGGTTTCGACGCGGAGCAGCGGGATGCCGGCATTTTCCAGCGCCTTGTCCACCTGAATAGCCTCAGTTGCGTAGGTGTGGCAGAACTGGAGGTTGTAGTGGATGACGCCGTCGGCCTTCAAGGACTTGGCCATGCCGATGATGTCGTCCAGGCGCTCGCAGTTGGGGGTGAAGCAGGCGCAGTTGGTCTTCAGGTAGCGGTCAGCCAGCGCGTTGATCATCTCGTCGAGGTCGGTGATGTCCTCCGCCACCAGTTCGTTGAAGAATCGGCTGCCGGTGCAGGATTCCTCGCCTACAACGACGGCCCCGGCACTCTCGATGATGTGGTGCAGTTTCCAGTTGGGGATGGCCATGGGCGAGCCGGAGATGAGGATACGCTTGGCGCCCTTGGGGAAAACCACCTCGCCCTTCTTCACCCGCTCCTCGAGCTCCTCGTTCAGGGCTTTCATGATCTGGGTCTCACGCTCGACGTCGTCGTACATCGAGACCTGGGTCGCCAGGAGGGCGTCCTTGCCTGAGATCGGCGACGGATCGGCGGCCCGAAGCTGCGACAGGCGGCGGAACCCCTTGCGGCGGGCGTTGACCTTCTTGACGGCGGCCCCCCGGTTTCCGGCGGGGATCTTGTTGACGGTCAGTCCCTCAACCCGGGTCTTGAAATCGCGGACCTCCTGCTGCCACAGGGCGCGGCCGGCGGGCCCGCGCTTGTTGGGCACTTCCATGACGTAGACCGGCTGGTGCTCAGCCAGGAGCTCGAACATCTTCTTCTTGCCGTCGCAGGTGGTCTCACCGACGATGAGGTGGGAAACCTGGACGTAGGGACAGAGTTTGCCCAGCTTGAAGCCGAAGGAGGACTTGATCAGGGCGCAGGTGTTCCTCGGCAACACTTCTTCGGCGACGGGGATGGAGAACTGGGTGCCGGCGCACAGGCTGATGGGTATGGCGCCGGTGGCCCAACAGAACTCCTCAGGCACGAAGACGCAGTAGGTGGCCACTACCTTGCCGCCGGCCTTGGCATGTTCGCGCAGTTCTTTGACGCGAATGCCGTGGATATCGCCGACGACGAAATCGTAGAAGCCCATGCCCTTGGGGCGATTCTTCTGGCTTAAGTAGATCTCCGCGAAGATGGGGCCGAGAGCGTTCATCAGTTGGCCGTGGGACTTCAGATCGATGCCCAGGTCAGACCACATTTGCTCGTTTTCAGTTAAAACCACGTTATAATCCTCTCGAAATCTAAATTTGGACGCGTCGAATTGGAGTTTTTCGAGGGGACTGCTGGCCGAAGTTTCCGGTCGTGAAAAGCCCTTCGACTTCGCTCAGGGCAAGCCCGTAAAAGAAAAACGGCGGAGTTGCCTCCAACCGTCATGATGAAACCAAAGAAAGGTGTCCGGCTAACTAGCCGCAATCACCTGACGGCAGGGAGGCGTAAGCAGTCCCGGGCGCGGTACCCGCGCCTTCAAGGCTCCGTCAGGTGCGGCGGTGGAAGGGCGTTCTGGACATGCTTATCACCTCCTTTGCTGAGTTTTGATATGACTTACAAGATTATACCGTTGAGTCTCGCAGGAGGTCAAAAAGACTAATACTTTGGGACTAGTAAGCGTTTTCAGGTTATGAGTGTACTGTTATCTTTTACGAAAATGAGGCCCCCACGTCGCTTCGCTCCTCGGGGCGGCTTCGCCGATTGACAGCCGAGGGCGGCGGATTATAGAATTACTATCTGTCGTTTTCACAACGCACCCATGCCATCGTAGCTCAGTGGTAGAGCAGGGGACTCATAAGCCCTTGGTCGGTAGTTCAAATCTACCCGATGGCACCATTTTCCAAAGCTGCTTCACATGCATCAGCCCTCTTTTAACTACCAGCCGGTCAAAAATTTGGTATTAGAAACACTCTTTTACAAACCGGCCTTTTATGGGTGATCAAGGTTTCCATGAACCGGGGGGCACGCGCTCTTGCGTGTGTGAGCCCCCCGGTGTTCAATTTTCTTTCCGGATAGCCCTAAGACCGGAGCATTAGGTCGAACCGGTCAAGGTTCATTACCTTGTCCCATGCCGCCACAAAATCGTTCACGAACTTCTCCTGGGAGTCCCCGCATCCATAGACTTCTGCGATAGCTCGGAGCTGGGAATTCGAGCCGAAGACAAGGTCGACACGGGTACCGGT
>CAZGRY010000029.1:9838-16380 GCA_964528105.1 uncultured Dehalogenimonas sp. | reverse complement strand
CCATTTGAACGGCAGTCTGCCGATGAGTGGCAGGAACATCGCCGAGAGTGTCTTGATCTGGCGTTCGGAATGCAACGTAATCGGAAGGCCGAGTGAAAACTCCAGATCGCCGAAAGCGCAATCCCAGCCGTCAGCGATCAGTCCATGTGACAGACCCCACCGGTCGGCGCCGGTAGTTACCAGGGCCTTTTTCCCACCGGCTTTTTCGATGTATTCCCCCAGGTTTCCACCCAGGAAGGCCGCCACTTGGTTCTCCAGGGTGTTTTTTAGCCCGGCGCCGTCAACAATCGGCGTGTGCTTGACATGCCTGACAATGGAACGGGTGGAATGGAACGGGTGCCATTTGCCGTCGACCATTAACCCCAGGTCGGCGCCACCCAGGCCGAAGGCATCCACCTTGCCATCAAGCTCAAGGAATTTTCTGGCCGCAGCCTCCATATCGCCATCGGTGCCGATGCGCTCCAGAATCACCTTCTCGCCCAGGATGTCGAGTGTCACCGACTTGTTCCGGTGCGATGATCCCAGGCTGATGCTGACGGCGCGTTTCATGGATGACTAGTATACCGTAACTCTGTGAAATGGTTAATCGTTTTTCAATACGCAGGGCGTCGAAACCTGAGATTAGCTTAGAACTGCTTGTTGCTGCTTGGCTTTGCGCTTTTCTTGGAAGGTCGTAACGACAAGTTAACCCGCCGAAGTCCAAACCTAGGCGCGGGCTCTTGGTTCGGAACCCGCTCTTGTTCTATCTTCATCAACTGAGTGACATTGTTGGATTGGCTATGTACTTGGAATCGCTTTGACCCGGGCGTAGTAACGAAAGTGAATTCTTGGGAAGATAGGTGGATGATTTTCGGAGCTAATAGGCACTATACCAGTCCCGCCCCTTTAACGAAGTATCAACTATCGCCCATACCCATACCGCAATCGGAAGGGCGTAATTCATGGATATCAATAAGTTATCTGGGAGCCAAGAGACATTTGAGATATAGAAAACCAAGAATATTGTAGCAACCAATATTGGCAAACCACTTAATGCGAAACCCAGCCAGAACTTCCAGGCATTTCTTTTATAGGTATATATCCAGGTAAAAAAAGACAGGAATATAGCCATCAAGATAGAGACCAATCTACTCTTCCCTCGCCTAATTCGCTGGTCTGGAATCGAAGAACCCGCGGTCGCTTCATTCGTCACAGAGTCCCAATCCTTTAATTAATCTCATGTCTCTTGATAATGAGGATGGTTCGTTACTCGCTGGATATCACATGGTTGTTACTGTGTCAGCCTGGATCCACAGCCACCACAAAACGCTCCCGCCCGCGTGACCCTGGCCCCGCAGCTGCCACAGAACACTGGATTGGCGTTGCCTCCGGTCGTTCGGTTTCCGAATAACCCCATGCGTGCCATCGGCCTGATCCCGGAGGTGTGACCGCAGGTCAGGCTGCTAATGCTTTGAGTTGCCAGGCGTTTATCGCCGCTTGCTAAACCTCTGAGGCACTCCAATTTTTGCTGTTCTGGATTAACGCCCTGACAGGCAGCAGTTGTAAAGCCGCGGGCTCGACTCATGGATTGATCCAATATTTCCCGGCTTCTGTTTAGAGAATGCCAACTTTTCAGAATATTTTTGGCGTAATTGATTCCAGTATCGGGTTTCATTGTTCATTGCCTCCGACGTTATCTACCTGTCCGGCTCTGCCCTGTTCCAAGCCTCCGGTTGCCTCTGCTTGCAGTTGTTTGACCTGGTCAGGGGTATACGTGGTTGTCTTCCCGTCCTTGGTCACGCTTAGTGAACCGTCTGCCCCGACCTCTGCCTTATTCCCACCGGAATCGGTAACGGAAACGTTGCCGTTTTCGTTAGCTTTCCATTTTGCGCCATCGGGGGTTGTAAACTCGCCGTTACCCTTGGCATCCCAGGCGCCTTTGCCATCGGGGCCAGCCATATTGCCTGACCCGTCGGCATTCACGTTGGTGGTATTGCCTTTATCGTCTTTGATGGTGGTGTTGCCCTGCGGATCAGTATCGGTTTCAAATGAGCCTTCCTTATCCTTTCCCTTGATGTGAGTGCCCTTTTCGTCGGTTTTAATGTCCAGGGTGCCCTCGGGACTGGAAACATGGACGTTGACCGGATTGCCATTGGCATCGGTCTGAATGAAGTCGCCGTTCTTGAAAGTGGCTTTCAATCCTTCAGCATTGACCGAGATCTTGTCGCCATCTGCCGTTTCGGCTTCCATTGACCCATCGGGATGGGCGGTAATCTTGTTGCCGTCCTTATCGATGAACGACCCGCTCATATTACCGTCTTTGTCTATCGTCATCGTGCCGCCGTGAGGCGATGTCATAGTGCCGGTACCGTCTTCATTAAAGGTGTACTTGGTACCATCTGCACCTGTCATCGAGCCAACAGGAGGCCCGTCCTTGGGGAAATGCAGCTTTTCGCCGTCGCCGGAAGTAACATCCATAGTTCCGTCATTGTTCTTGGTCAGAGATGCCTTATAACCGTCAGGGGACGATGTTTCGAAACTTCCATCAGGGTATTCTGTCTTGGTGGTACCGTCAGGTCCCCAATACTTGGTTGTACCATCAGGATACTCCGTGGTCACACTGCCGTCGGGATGTTCGCCGTGAACCGTGCCATCGGAATACTTGGTGGCGGTAGTACCATCGGGCATCTTATGAACTTCGGTGCCGTCCGGATACTTCGTGGCAATGTATCCATCTGGACAGCGGATAGTCTTCGAGCCGTCTGCATTGATTTCAATCGTCGATCCCTCAGGGACGTCTGGTCCGCTGTAAGGCTGTGGCCGTTGCGGTGGAGGAACTGATCCTTGCGGTTCCGCTGTTTCCTCAGGTTCTTCAGGTTCCCCCGCTTCGGGTTCGGTTGTTTCAGGCGGAGCTTCGTTACCGCTGGTGATGACTCCTGCGCCCCACCCGGCTACACCCCCGGAAAATACGCCGGCGACAAAGTGGTGGGTCTCTTCAAAATCAAAGGCACCAAAAAGTACCGGCGCCGATACATCGACTGCACTGAGATCATTGAATAATCCGAATGCAATTACCGGAGGCACAATGCTCAATAAACCGAAACCAGTTCCAACTTGAAGAGGTTTTGCCTGGAAGACCCGGGGGAGTATCTTGGAAACGACGATGAGTATCAAGCCCACCCAGGCAAGATAATACCCTATGCTGAAAAATGACATGATGATACGTAGCCGGACGTCCCCGGTGAGGATCGAAGCTATGGTCGGCGAGAATGTATAAAGCAGCAAGCCCGCAAGAGCTATCAGCCAGTGGCGTGTTTTACCGAGATTCGAAGCGCCCCACAGCATCAGTGCCATGCTGATGATGACGACGATTGCAAATCCGGGGAAAACATCGGTGCCGGGCTTTGACACCAGATTGTCTGGCAACGCGATAACTATGCTCAAGTATTTTGCCAGGGTGTCCGGAGTGTGGCCACTGGGCAGGGTGAGGTAGCTCGCCACAGGCAGTAAAAATATCATCAAGAAACTGAGCTTTGCCAGGACCGGACCGGTATCCACTACTAGGGATTGCCACGGCGTTAACCTTATTGGTAGTCTATTGAACAGGAATAGAATCCCGAAACCGGCTACCGTGGCTGAGATCAAGCCTAACGCCCCATTCACCAGAAAGCCGATGAAAAACCCTGCGATGATTGAGACTAGTACCGGTAAGCCGGCTTTAGAGAATAACCAGGCAATGCGCTCGGTGATTGATTTGGGCGGGTGGTCAGGCATCGCAACAACCTACCTTTCGACTTTTCTTTTGTGTCAGAAAGTTCGTATCAGTGGATCAGGCCGGAGCGTTTCAGTACTTCGCGGGCTTCGGTCTGGAAATGAGTGGCGATGTCAAACTTGTGTTTGGCGCAGGCGGTTTCGATCTCCAGTTTAGCTGGTTCATCGGCGTCGCGGTTGATATTCACGCCGACGGAAATCCCGCCCTTTTTAAAAAGGGTCCTTCCTCCTTCGAACTTGACGCGGCGTATCTGGTTCAGGTGAATGTCAAAATTCCCGGCATTCTCGCGTAATGCCTGGTCGAAAGGCATTTGCAGATACCGTTTCCATAGATCATAACCTACCGTCATCCCCGCGGCCATGCCGGCAAAAAAGCCCTTGCCGGAGGCGTTGCGCCTAGCTTCTTCTTGAACCATCTGGGTCGTCATCAGGGCAAAAATCATGCGCTGGTTGGTGACGATGATATTAAACCCTTCAACAGAAATAAGGCTCTTCTTTCTAGAGGCTCCGGGAATAATGCCGGTAAGAGTCTCCCCAGGCAGGTTGCCTGGCTGAGGCGAATAGCTGTAAGGCTGCGGTGGAACCCCAAAGGCTGGTGGCTGCTGATACCCGGGTGGTGGATAGGCTTGCGGGGCCTGGTAGCCCGGTTGAGGTGGCGGGTACGCCGGTGGCGGCTGGTACGCTGGCGGTGGTTGATATGCCGGCGGCGTGGGTTGGTACATAGGTTGGGGTGGCGGAGGAGGAGCATAGGCAGGCGGTGGGGAATACGCGGGTGGTGGGGAATAAGGCGGCGGAGTCATGTGTGCCGGGGGAGATGCAACCGCTGGGGGTCCATCGTCGGCGAGGGAACTGCCGCAGGTCCCGCAGAATTTGGAATTCTCAAAAACCTGCTGGCCGCAGTTGGTGCAGAAACGCCGGCTTGAAGCCATATCAATACCTCCAAGCAATTATTGCCGTATATTGTCCCATACGTCTATCGTCGCGACAAGATATTTTAAGAAAATATTTCTTGGATTTTCGTCCGCTACCAATTTGAAGAAGTCTGCAAATCGTTGGCCTTTTATCGTGATTGTAGCCCTACTCGTTGAGCTTTATAATAAAGCCCATGAAAGAAAAACGACCGGTCAACCCGCCCCGCCGCACCGCCATTGCCTGGTGCGCCATCACCGCTCTTTCTGTCCTGGGGATCTTCAACACCACCCTGTTCGGCATCGACGGCTTCGACGGCGGTTTCGCCCTGGCTTTTGTGTCGCTGTTCATGTTCATAATGGGTATTATCATCATGGTTATCTATTTCAGCCGCGCCGCGGCACTGGATGCCATGTTCCAGGGCGACAACATCCTGGCGCACTGGATCTACTCTGAACACGAGTGGCGGGCTTACGCCGAAAGGGAGCACCGGGAACAGGTGGAGATCAACCGGAGCATGTTCCTGATGATCACCGTTATCTCCATCATCGTCGGGGTAATCTTTGTTATCGTCGTGCCGGATTCCCTGGCCTCGACGGCTATTACTATCGGCGGGTTGATCCTTATTATCGGATTCACCGCCTTTTTCGTAACCTGGTATCGCCGCGCCCAGAACCGGAAATTCATCGGGGAGGTCTACCTCAGCCGTGACGGGGTTTACATCAATCGCGAGTTGCATACATGGAGGGGGTTAGGGGGCAAGCTTGAGGGGGTATCCCTTGACGATAAGCACCTGGGGCAGGCCATCCTCACTTTTGATTATTCGGCGCAGGGTAAAAACGGCCGCTACTACTACAGCGCTAGGGTGCCCGTACCGCTGGGCAGGGAAGCTGAAGCTAAAAAATTGTTGAATGAGATCGCAACAGATACACCGTGATTTCGATACGGTTTGAACCTTCAGCTTGTAGGATCGTGTAGCCGTCACGTCCGACGCGTTCAAGAATATCGACCTAACAGGCTTGGATAAAAGTAGTATGAACGCCCGCTGATCTGCCAACCGCTTGTCGTAAAAATATCACACTAAAAACAACCATGACGCTACGCGAAACACGCAACCCGTCACGTGCAAAACGATTTATTTGCCCAGTCGCCAGACGGTCTCCTCCAGAAGCTCCCGCCAACGGCTGCCTAGTCGCAGGTAGTCCAGCCAGACCTTGTTGGCCGAGGCGCGCAGGCCGTCCTTCAGGGGCGAGATCTTCTTCAAATCAGGGACGATGCCCGGCAGGAAGGTGACGGCGATCAGGCCGCTCTCCATGCCGATGCCCTTGACGCCGACCTTGAGACCCATGAGTCGCATCCTGATGATATAACTCAGGTTCTGGGTCTCGGGCGGCGCCGGGCCGAAGCGGTCGGCCAGTTCGCGCTCGAAGTCGGCCAATTCTTTCTCGTTCTTGATCGCGGCCAGGCGCTGGTACAAACCGAGGCGCAGGGATTCCTCGGCGATGTAGCTCTCGGGAACAAATGCGGTCAGCGGCAGCTCGATCGTCGGCGGCGGGATCTTCGACGACTTCAAGAGCTCGATCTCCTTGCCGGTCTTCCGGGCCTTCTGCTCGGCGACGGCCTCGGACAGGAGCTGGGTGTAGAGGCTGAAGCCGACGGCGGAGATATGGCCGCTCTGCCGGGTGCCGAGGAGACTTCCGGCGCCCCTGATTTCCAGGTCCTTCATGGCGATGCCGTAGCCCGCCCCCAGTTCCGAGGCCTCGAAGATGGTGCGCAGGCGCTTTTCGGCGTCCCCGGTCAGGCGCTTGCCCTTCTCGTACAGAAAGTAGGCGTAGGCCAGGTTGGCGCCGCGGCCGACGCGGCCCCGGAGCTGATACAACTGG
>CAZGRY010000029.1:0-9828 GCA_964528105.1 uncultured Dehalogenimonas sp. | reverse complement strand
TGGGTCAGGCCGAATTTGTCCGCCTGGTTGACGATCAAAGTGTTGGCGTTGGGTACGTCGAGGCCGCTTTCGATGATGGTGGTGCAGACGAGGACGTCGACCTCGCCGGCGGCGAAGCGGGCCATGGCCGCTTCCAGTTCGCCCTCCGGCATCTGGCCGTGGCCGACGATGAACGAGGCCTCAGGCACCAGTTTTTTCAGCCGCTCGGCGATGAAATAGATGCTCTGGACGCGGTTGTGGACGAAGAACACCTGGCCGTTCCGTTCTTTCTCCCGGAGGATAGCCTCGCGCACCAGGTGGTCGTCATAGCCGGCGACGAAGGTCTTGACCGGCAATCTCTCGCCCGGCGGCGTCTGGATGACGCTCATATCGCGCACGCCGACCAGCGACAGGTGGAGGGTGCGGGGGATGGGCGTCGCCGACAGGGTCAGGACGTCCACCTCCTGACGCAGGCGCTTTAAAAACTCCTTGTGCATGACGCCGAAGCGCTGCTCCTCGTCGATGATGAGCATGCCCAGCTTCTTGAATTTGACGTCGGGCTGGAGCAGGCGGTGGGTGCCGATCAAGATATCGATGTCGCCCTTTTCCAGCGCCTCGAGGATGGTTCGCTGCTCCTTATCGGTGCGGAAGCGAGAGATGACCTCCAGCTTCACCGGGAAGGCGGCCAGTCTGGCTCTGAACGTCGAGTAATGCTGCTGGGCTAGGACGGTGGTCGGCACGAGGACGGCGACCTGCTTGCCGTCCATGACCGCTTTGAAGGCGGCGCGCAGCGCCACCTCGGTCTTGCCGTAGCCGACATCCCCGAGGATGAGGCGGTCCATGGGCTGCGGCTTTTCCATGTCGTCCTTAACGTCGGAGAGGGCGCTGGCCTGGTTGGGTGTCTCCACGTAGGGGAAGGAACCCTCAAGCTCCTGCTGCCAGAGGGTGTCGCGGGAGAAAGCGTAGCCGGGGACGATCTGGCGGGCGGCGTAAAGCTCGATCAGTTCCTTGGCCACTTCCTCGGCAGCCTCCTTGGCGCGTTCCTTGGAGCGTGCCCATTCCTGGGTACCGAGGCGGTTAAGAGTCGGCGCTTCACCCTCGCCGCCGATGTAGCGGGAGACGCGGTCGATTTGGTCGGTGGGGACATACAGCTTGTCCTCACCGGTATACTCCAACTGGAGGTATTCGCGGCGGGCGCCGGAGACCTCCATGGTGACCGTGCCGGCGAAGCGGGCGACGCCGTGGTCGATGTGCACGACATAATCGCCGGGAGTGAGTTCTGGGAGGATCAACTTCTGAGCGGCGCCCCCGCCACGGCGCGTTGGCCTTCTGCGTTCCTTGACGAAGCCGAAGAGCTCGTTGTCGGTGAAGAGGTAAATCTCACCGGATAGCAGCCAGCCGTGGCCCAACAGGCCGTGGAGCAGGGTAATGACGCCTTTCGGCGGTGGCTTAACGATGCTGTCGACGAACGAAAAATCGATGTGTTCCTCGGTGAAGAGTTCCTTCAAGCGCTCGGACTGGTAGCTGGTGACGACCAGGCGCTTGCTTTGGTCTTTGAGCTCGGCGACCTTTTTGAAGAAGGCAGGCAGGCGGTTGGCAAAGCTGGGGGTGGGAGCGAGGGCCAATTCGACGATGCCGCCGGCTCCTGTGCCCCAGGAAGCCAGTTCGACGCCTTGGAAACGGGTGAGTGTCTTTTTGAGGGATTGCCACTCGACATAAGGTTGAGGATATTTCTCCGGCAGTTCGGCGGCGGAAGTTTTTTCGGCGCGGAGGCATTCGGCTTCCTCTCGGAGGAACTGGGACGCCTGCTCGACCGAGTCCGGCTCGTCGATGACAACTAACGTGTTGTCGGCGAGGTAGTCGAAAAGCGTCGAATGATTGAGATAAGGCGCCCAGAAGGCCGCGGTTTCCGGCCGGCTGCCACGTTTCAATTGCTCGAGTTCTTCGGTGAACACCGGCCGCATCTCGTCACCGACTCCGGCAAGGTCAACGGCCGGCATTCCATCGACATTGAGCAGCAGGGTGGCCGGACCGACGACGACGCTGTCCAAGGCCTTCGAGGAACGCTGCGACGCGGGATTGAAGGCACGGAGGCTCTCGACGGCATCGCCGAAGTATTCTAGGCGGACCGGGAAATCCTCGGTCGGTGGGAAAATGTCCACAATGCCGCCGCGGCGGGAATAGGCGCCGGGGTTTTCGACCAGGTGCTCCGCCTTATAACCGAGCTTGTCGAGGGCGGCTACCAATTCGAGGGGCGGGTATTCGGCGCCTGCCGTCAAGTGGAGCCAACCATCGGCGAATATTTCCGGATCCGGCAGCCCCTTGGCCAGGGCATCGGTGGAGATGACGGTCACCAGCGGTGTTTTTTGCGGCAGGCCAGCTATGGCAGATATGGCGCGGACGGTTTCCAATTCCGTCGCCCTGTCCACCGCCGCCCGCTGGTAGGGGAGGAGTTCTGGCTGGGGGAAAAGCTGAACTTCGCTGTCGCCCAACCACAGCGCCAACTGCTCGGTAAGGTCCTTGGCTTTTTCAGCCTGGGAGGTGATGACTAAAATCGGTCGCTTTATGCCGTCGAAGAGGCTGCCAATGAGGTAAGGCCTCGCCGCCTCGATGACGGACAGGCGGGAGGCGGTCGGGGCCGCCTTTTTCACGGTCGTCAGCCATTCTTTGTATCGGGGTTCGTCCATTAACAGCGGGAAAAGCCCGCGAAGGTCGGTCATGTTTTCTCCAAACGCGATAAGGGCTAGATATAAATTCTAGCCCTGTCAAGATTGTACACCGGGGACGATGTGTTGTCCAAGAATGAGGCCATTGCTATAATGCGGGCAATCTATATGCCTAATGAACTTTGCTACAAGCGAATAGTGATAAAGCTCGGCACCAACCTGCTTACCGGAGGCTCGGGCAAGCTGGACCAGTCGGTGATGTCTGGACTGGTCGCCCAGATGGCGGCGCTGGCGGGGAGAGGCGGAGAGATCGTGGTTGTCACCTCGGGCGCGATTGCCGCGGGCAAGGAAAAGCTGGGGCTTTACAAGAAGAATAGGGATATCCCGTTCAAGCAGGTGCTGGCTTCGGTGGGGCAGAGCCGCCTGATGAATGTTTACGACGGGCTGTTTGCCAAGTACAACCTGACGGTTGCCCAGGCGCTCTTGACCAAGAGAGATCTGAACGACCGCTCGGGTTACCTGAACGCGCGGAATACCCTCTTGGCCTTAACCGAACTCGGGGTTATCACCATCGTCAACGAGAACGACGTAGTAGCGGTGGACGAAATCCAGGAGGCCAAGTTTGGCGACAATGACAATTTGTCGGCAATGGTGGCCAACCTAATCGATGCCGATTTGCTGCTGATTCTATCCGACATCGACGGCCTTTACACCGCTAACCCGCGCTCCGATCCCAATGCGACTTTGATTCCCGTCGTCGAACGGGTAACCCCAGAAGTCGAAGCGCTGGCGGGGGGTGCGGGAAGCAACGTCGGCACCGGAGGTATGATCACCAAGATCGAAGCGGCCAAGGTGGCTACTTCATCGGGGGTACGCGTCGTCATCGCGTCAGGGCATGCGCCTGGCGTTATCGAAAGGGTGGCCGCGGGCGAGGGACTCGGGACTCACTTTTTGCCCCATGCCCGGCCGGACGCCAGGCACCGCTGGCTGGTGTCGGGATTATCGGCCCGGGGCAAGATCGTCATTGACGGCGGGGCGGCCAGGGCGGTGGCGAAATGCTCCAGCCTGCTGCCGGCCGGGGTCAAATCGGTCGAAGGCGTTTTCAAGCGCGGAGACATCGTCCGGCTGGTAGACGAAGGCGGTACGCAGCTGGGCTACGGCATCACCAACTACGACTCTGCTGACGTCGACCGGATAAAAGGCGCCCATTCCCACGCCATCGCCACCATCCTTGGGTACACCTATGGCGATGAGATCATCCATCGCAACAACCTGGCGGTGTGCTGAACGATGTCGATCCGATATTACGGCGGTACGGCCCGGTTGTATGCTAAAGACATCGACAAAGCGGTGGCCGACGCCCGATACCAGATGATGATGACCCAAGGCACCCGCTTTACGGCGGGAAAATGGTGGGGTGATTTTTCAACGAACAAGGAACTCAAGAACGTCGGCGAGTTCATCATGGAATTCGAGGACGGCTCGCGGGGCGAAATCTTCGTCTTTACCAGCGGCGCGTCATTGGGCAAGGGCAGCCGCTTCCAGTACACCTTTAACGGGCGCGGCAAGCTGAGCGGCCTTCGCGGGAGAGGCCTGGCCAACGAGTCCTGACTGCGGCTGTAAAAATGCTCCGCTGCCGGCGGTCCAGGCCGTCAACTTTGAATGAACGCACGACCAGCGAAAAGGCTTAAAAAAAAGGACTAGGCGTCCTTGATGCCCTTAGCCTTGGCGTATTCGACGACGTCCTTGACGGTCAAGAGCTTTTCGGCTTCCTCGTCCGGGATCTCCAGCTTGGCTTCCGGGGTGGAGAATTCCTCTTCCAGGGCCATGATCAGCTCGACCAGGTCGAGGGAATCGGCGCCCAGGTCGTCGGAGAACTTGGCCTCGAGGGTGACGTCCTTTTCCTCGACGGAAAGCTGCTCGACGGCAATCTTTTTAACGCGTTCTAATACTGTAGCCACTAAAAACCTCCTGAATTACTGGCGCTGGGACAGTGTCGCCACTGAGCTCAGCACGCCGTTGATGAATTTGGCGGAGTTGTCCGATCCGAAGTCCTTGGCCAGTTCCACCGCTTCGTTGATGGCTACCCTGACCGGGACGTTATTATCGTGTAAAAGCTCGAAGATTGCAAGCCGCAGGATGTTGCGGTCGATGGGCGCAAGCTGGGAAACGGGGTAGGCCGGGGCCAGGCGGGCGATCAAGGCGTCGGCCTCAGCCTGGTGCTCAATCGCGCCTTCGACGAGGGCCCGGGCGAAAAGCCGGTTCTCGGCATCGAGCTCGGCCGGCTCCAGTTGCCGTTCAAGCACCGTAGCGACGGCGTGACGGGCGGTGTCGGCTTCATAGAGGACCTGCAAGGCCAGGGCGCGGGCTTCGTGGCGTTTGGTCATCGAGCGAATAACCAAATCACAAGAGACAATAACCAAACAAGCTCCAATAACCAAATTTCAATGACCAAACGTTTTGGGTTTTGGTTATTGGTGTTTGGGTTTTGTTTGGTGCTTGTTTCTTGGTTATTGGTCATTGCCTACAGCGTCATTCCGCCGTCAACGGTCAGGGTCTGGCCGGTGATGTATTTGGCTTCAGCGGAGGCCAGGAAAGCGGCCGCCGCCGCCACGTCACCGGGCTCGCCGAGGCTGCCCAGCGGGATGCGTTTCAGGAGGGTCTCCTTGGCCTCATCGCTCAGGCCGGCGGTCATGTCGGTGACAATGAAGCCGGGGGCGATGGCGTTGACCGTCACCTGCCGCGAGGCCAGTTCCTTGGCGAGGGACTTGGTGAAGCCGATGATGCCGGCCTTGGAGGCGGCGTAGTTTGCCTGGCCGGCGTTGCCGGAAAGGCCGATGACGCTTGACAGGTTGATGATCCTGCCGCCGCCGCGGCTTTTCAACATCGGGCGCAGGGCAGCCCGGCAGCAAAAGTAAACGCTCTTCAAATTGGTGTCGATGACGGCGTCCCAGTCATCCTCGGCCATGCGCATCAGGAGTCCGTCACGGGTGATGCCGGCGTTGTTAACCAGGATATCCAGCCGCCCGAAGTTCGAAACGGCGGCATCGATTACCTTGGCTACGTTGTCCGCCTTGGAAACATCGCCCTGGACGGCGACGGCTTTGCCGCCGTCAGCGACGATCTCTTCGGCAATTTTTGCCGCGCTGTCCGACAGGCTGTTCAAGATCAGGAAGGCGCCCTCGGCGGCGAAGCGGCGGGCGACGGCGGTGCCGATGCCACGGCCGGCGCCGGTAATGACGGCGACCTTGCCTTCAAGGCGCTTCAATTCCACGTATTGGCCTGCAGGTTCTTGATCGCCTGGGTTTCCGAGATATTGATCGTCTTGACGTCGCGGTTGATGCGGCGGATGAGGCCGGACAGGACTTTGCCGGGGCCGATCTCGACGAAGGTGGTGACGCCGGCGCCGATCATGTATTCCACCGACTTCTGCCAATAGACCGAAGTCGTCAACTGTTTCAACAGTTCGGCACGGATGTCAGCCGCGGCGGTGATCGGCTGGCCAGAGGTATTTGCGATAATGGGGATGGCGGCGTCCTTGAAGGTGAGCCTCTCGACGACCCTGGCCAGCCCTTCGGCGGCTGGGGCCATGAGCGGGGTATGGAAGGCGCCGGACACGGCCAGCGGCACCACCCTGGCGCCCTTGGCGGCGATGGCCTCGGCGGCTTTGGCCATGTTGTCCTTGTCCCCGGAGATGACGATCTGGCCCGGGGAATTGTAGTTGGCGATGTAGACGCCGGTCTCGGCGGTGATTGCGGCCAGGCTGGCTTCATCGAGGCCCAGCACCGCGGCCATAGCGCCGGGGGACTGCTGCGACGCCAGTTGCATCAGGCGGCCGCGGAGGGCGGCCAGCTGGATGGCATCGGCCGGTTCAAGGGCGCCGGCGGCGGCCAGGGCGGTGTATTCGCCCAGCGAGTGGCCGGCGACGAAATCAGGCTGGGGCAGGACCTCTATGTCGCGTATAGCGGCGAGGTAGGCCAGGCTGGCGGCGACGATGGCCGGCTGGGCGATGGCCGTCTCCTTGAGCTTGTCTTCCGGACCTTCGAAACACAGCTCGGATATGGCGAAGCCAAGCCGCTCGTCGGCGGCTTTGAAGATGGCGCGGGCGGCATCGTATTCGTCGAAAACGTCCTGGCCCATGCCGGGCGCCTGGGCGCCCTGGCCGGGAAAGACGAAAGCCAGCCTGGGTTTATCCAACTTATGCCCCCTCGTCAGTCATCGAAACCGGCGCCACCTGCCGCCGGAAATCACAAGCCTGGCCTGTTATTTCTTTTCCTTCTTCTCTTTAACCGGCTTCTCGGCTTTTTCAGCCTTTGGGGCAGGCTTCGCAGCTTTTACCGGCTTTTCAGTCTTGGCCTTGGTTTCCTTGACCGGCTTCTCAGCCTTGGCCTTGGTTTCCTTGGCCGGTTTTTCCGCCTTGGCCGGTTTTTCGACCTTGGCCTTCTTGGGTTTCTCAGCCTTGGCCTCTTTTTCAGGCGCGGCAGCTTCGGCCTTGGCGGCTTTTTGAGCCTCGGCGGCCTTGGCGGCTTTGTCGGCCTTCTTCTTGGTCTTGGTCTCGACGTCAATTACCTGGCGGCCGTCATAGGTGCCGCAGGACGGGCAGACGACATGAGACAGCTTCGGCTGGTGGCACTGCGGGCATTCCATCAGTTCCTTGGCTTCCAGGTGCAGGTGACTGCGGCGGTCGCCCTGGCGCGCTTTGCTAGTTTTCCGTTTGGGTAAAGGCATTTTCTGGTTCTCCGTCTATCGTTATTGCGTTATTTGGGCTCTGTGATCTCGATACCCGGGCAGTCCGTCCGGCACAGCGGCTTCATCGGCTGGGCCAGGATGACATACTGCCGGACGGCCTCGGTCAGGTCCAGGATGTGGTGCTCGTCGACGGTGAAGCTCTCGTCCGGGTCATCGACATCGAGCGGCAGGCCGCTAAACACATCGAGGGTCGGGAAGAACTCTTCCTCGAACTTAACATCCAGGGGGCACTCGTATTCCCCCAGGCAGCGGCAGCATTCCTGCGGCAGGGCGGTTTTTAATTTGGCCTGTACCAGAACCGAGCGGTTGGTCAGGGTCAGCTTAACATCGCCCTTGACCTTGATCTCGCGGCTGTCTACGGTCAGGGGGTCGTCGATCAGGTAGTCGCGAGTGGCGCCGATGAGCCCCTTTTCCAGTTGGGCTACATTAAAACTTAGCACGCCGCCTTCTCCACAAGGTTTGTATTATAGAGAACAGGCCGATTTATGGCAAATAAAAGAGTAGATGAAGCGTCCAATAGATCGTTGACCTGTTTCGCCTGATGGCTCTTTCGTCGCCGGTCGGAAAGGGTGCTGCCCATGTCGAAAAAGATATTTTATGGCGGATGGTCGCCACAAGATTGACCAAACAGGCTCGTTGCCGTATAATTAGGCAAGTGACAGGGCTAGTAACCCAGTTGACTGATACGCCGCGAGAAGAATGCGGCGTCTTCGGCATATACGCCCCCGGTGAAGAAGTCTCCCGCATTTCATTCTTTGCTCTCTTTGCATTACAGCACCGCGGCCAGGAATCTTCAGGCATTGCCACGGCCGACGGCTACACCATCCGCAGTTACGCCCGCATGGGGCTGGTATCTCAGGTCTTCTCCGAACCGGTCTTAAACCAGCTCACCGGCCACATGGCCATCGGCCACAACCGCTATTCCACGGCAGGCTCCAGCATTTCTTGCAACGCCCAGCCGATCATCGCCGGCGAGGGCGAATTCCAGATCGCTTTAGCCCATAATGGCAACATCACCAACGCTACGGCGCTGCGCCGGGAACTCGAAGACCTGGGCTATATCTTCAAATCCAGCACCGATTCCGAGGTTATCGCCCACCTCATCACCTCGGCGCCGTATATCGACATGATCGAGCGCATCCGCTACGCCATGGGGCGTCTGACCGGCGCCTATTCCATCACCATGCTGACCAAGGAAACACTGTACGCCTTCCGCGACCCGCTGGGGGTTCGGCCGCTGTGCCTGGGCGCTTTGAGCTCCGGCGGTTCGGTTATCGCCTCCGAGACGTGCGCCCTGGGGCATATCGGCGCCGATCTTGTTCGCGAGATCGAACCGGGCGAGATCATCCGCATCGATCCCAACGGCATCGAGAGCTATAAGGAAGACTCCGGACGGCGGGCGCTGTGCATTTTTGAATACATCTATTTTGCCCGCCCCGACAGCATTATGAACGACCGCCTGTTGTATTCGGCGCGGCAGGCCATGGGCGCCGAGCTGGCCAAGGAATTCCCCGTCGACGCCGATATCGTCGTCGGCGTGCCGGATTCAGCCACCGCCGCGGGGGCTGGCTATGCCCTGGAGAGCGGCATCCCGCCGGCCGAGGGCCTGATCAAGAACCGCTACATGGGGCGAACGTTCATCGAACCCACCCAGCGCATCCGCGACCTGGGAGTGAAACTGAAGTTCAATCCGCTGCAGTCCGTGCTTAACGGCAAGCGGGTCGTTTTAGTCGACGACTCCATCGTCCGCGGCACGACCACGCCGCAGGTGATCAAGCTATTAAAACGCGCCGGGGCCAAAGAGGTCCACATGCGCGTCTGCGCCCCGCCGATCAAGCACCCCTGCTTCTTCGGCGTGGACATGGCCTCTAGGCGGGAGCTCATCGCCGCCCGGATGAATATACCGCAGATCAAGGATTTTATCGGCGCCGATTCTTTAGGCTATCTCTCAGTCGACGGATTGCTCCGCGCCGTCGGCGCACCCAAGCATAATTTCTGCTTGGCCTGCTTCACCGGGGAGTACCCGGTGCCGGTACAACTGGAGATGGATAAACTGGCGCTCGAGGGGATGTCGGCCAGCCGGGAAGATATCATCAGGGTCCTGGATTCGGAAGAAATTCCAGCCGTCAGTTTGTAGCTGCAGGCTTTCAGCAATCAGCGATCAGCCGTCGAAAGACGGTGTTTTTATTTTCGGTGGTATTTTACCGTCGCGTAAAGCCCCTTTGACCATTTCTTTAGTTATGTTAGAATACATAACAATAATCGCGGTCTCGAGGTGCCAGGTTGAAAAACGATATAGCGAATTTCTTGAATTACCTCATAGTGGAGAAGGGCTTTTCCGGCAACACCAAGGAGGCCTATCACAACGACCTGTGCCAGTTGTCCGAGTACGCCGGCCATTGCCTGTCGAGCCGCGGCGCCCAGCACCCGCGGG
>CAZGRY010000028.1:0-17127 GCA_964528105.1 uncultured Dehalogenimonas sp. | reverse complement strand
CCGCGCCGGCATCAAGCCGATGGCCTCAGCCTGAGGAATTTGGCTATTGCCTGGCCTGGTGTGTTATAATTTCAGGTCAGTTTTGGAAATTGGAGCAGATTGAGATATGGCTAAGAAAGTACTCGCCGCCGACAGAAAACCCGTCAGCCTGAAGGAATTTGCCGAGGGCGTCAACAAGAAGGACGTGGTCTCCGGCCTCAAGATCAAGTTCGCCTTCTGCAACCGCAAGCGCAAGGGCGGCTAAAACCGGCCGCGGCATCGCGGTTTCCCAGACCCCAGCAGCTAAGCTCGACGTTGTCGGGCTTTTCCTGTTTTCAGAAGCGATGATTCCTAGGTAACAAACAGGGAGTCCTTTGCAGACAAAGGGGAGATTACCCCTTCTCGAAGGGGTGGCGGTCGGCTGTGAAGTCCGGCAAGTAGTACTCTTGGGCCCCGTCGCCCTGCAGCCAGCCGTTTTCCATACCCAAAACGTCCAGGATGTTGATCACTTTCCGGTGCTCCGCGGAATTGATGCTGCGCGCCAGGAGCGGTATCTCCAGCGCCTTGTGCCGCGGGTAGTACTGCGACATGACGCTGACGGTCACCAGGGGCGAAAGCTCGGCGGCGATCCATTTCATGGAATCCTCGCTGCCGGACAGGTCGCTGGGCAGGATCAGGTGGCGGATTATGAGTCCCTTGACGGCGATGCCGTCGTCGTCGACTTCCAGCTGGCCCACCTGGCGGTACATCTCCTTGATCGCCGCCCGGGCGCTTGGGACGTAGTGGGCGACGTCCGAAAGCTTCATGGCGATGCTGTTGGAGGCGTACTTCAGGTCCGGCAGGTAGATGTCGACGACGCCTTCGAGTTCCTGGAGCGTCGAGACCTCGTCGTAGGCGTTGGTATTGTAGACGATGGGCAGCCGGAAACCTCGCGGCACCGCTTCCAGCAGGGCGCGCATGATCTGCGGCATGTAATGCGTTGGCGAGACAAGATTCAAATTGTGGCAGCCCAGGTCGTTCTGGACGTGGAGCATTCGGTTGGCCAACCGAGACACGGTGACCTCGTTGTGGCTCTGGCCGGACGGGTCCTGGGAGATCTGGAAATTCTGGCAGTAGACGCACATGAGGTTGCAGTTACCGAAGAAGATGGTGCCGGAGCCCTTGGTGCCGGAGATGGCCGGCTCCTCACCGGTGTGGGCGCACACCGAGGCGACAGCCACCAGCATGCCGGCGTTGCAGGAACCGATCTCGCCGGTCAGGCGGTTGGCGCCGCAGCGCCGGGGGCAGATATCGCAGTGCTCCAGGCGGGCTTCAAGTGCCAGGACGCGGCGCTCAAGCTCGCCTGATTCGAAGAGTTCTACATAACGGGGGAGATCAGCCACTTTCACACCTCACCAACGGACAGGTCGTCGGGCGCCAGAATCCGGTATCCCGGTCTTCAGACACGGATTCCTATCCGTCGCCACCCATTCAATTTGATATCCGGTTGAACTGCCGCGGTCTAAGCCAGTTTGCCTTGACCTTTGAGCGTCAGTTCGACGTTTTTGCGTACCTGGGCACAATCGACCTCTGTCTTCAAAGACAGAAGCTTGATCAGGCCCGGCCAGACCTGCTCTTCCATGTCCCGGCTGACCGCTTCCACCGCACCGCGCTTGACGTCGGCCTTGCGGAACAGCACTTTGTTATCGATCGAATCCCAGTAGGGGATGATGCCGTACTTGACCAGCCAGCCCATGGCGTCCTGGCGGGTAAGGTTGTTAACCATGTTCAGGAACCTCCTAATACCAAGGTGCCTATATTATTTAACGTAAACCGCACTCAGATGCAACCCGCGGCTAATCCGGCAATTCTTTGGTCTTGGCGATGGCTTCACGAATCCGCTGCAAAGTGCGCTCGCGGCCGAGCACGGCCATGGTCTGGAACAGCGGCGGCGAGACGCTCTGCCCCGTTACCGCCACCCGGAGGCAGCCGAAGATCTGTCCCGGCTTCAGACCGAGTTCCGCGGCCAGGGCCCGCAGGCTTTCTTCCATGGCCTCGATGTCGAACTTCTCGAGTTTCTCCAGCCGATCGAGCGAGACCTCGAGAGCATGGCGCGTCGTAGCCGGGGTGAAGCCCTTGCCGACTAAATCGATGGCGTGGTACTCCAGGTTGGCAAAGAAGAAGAACCGGGTCAGTTCCGGCTGGTCGCGCAGTTCGCCCAGTTTTTTCACCCGCTCCTGGACCAGGGCTAAAGCGTTCTTGACATAATCACGGTCGTAAGCCGCCGCCTCCGGAACTCCGGCCTCGAGGAACGGTTTTGCCCGGTCGGTGAACTCCTCGAGCGACAGGGCGCGGATATAGGAACCGTTCATCCAGTCCAGTTTCTCGATGTTGAAGATGGCCGCCGTCTTAGAAATACGCTCCAGCGAGAAATTGTCGATGATCTGCTGTACCGGCATAATCTCGGAGGTGGCGTCCAGCGACCAGCCGAGGAGGGCCAGGAAGTTAACCATCGTTTCCGGCAGGTAGCCCTGGTTCTTGTAATCGATAATGGATACCGCGCCGTGGCGCTTGGACAGCTTCGAGCGGTCCGGGCCCAGGATCATCGGCAGGTGGGCGAATATCGGCGGCTCGTAGCCCATGGCCTGGTATAACAGGACGTGCCGCGGCGTGCTGGACAGCCACTCCTCACCGCGCATGACGTGGGTGGTCTTCATATCGTGGTCGTCGACGATGTTGGCGAGGTGGTAGGTCGGGAAGCCGTCGCTCTTCAAGAGGACAAAGTCATCCAGCAGGGCGTTGTCGAAGGACACCTCGCCGCGGATGATGTCATTAAATGCGGTGCGCCCGGTCAGCGGCACCTTGAAGCGCACCACCCCGGTGACACCCTCGGGGCCGGCGTCGCAATTATCGCGGCAATGGCGGTCATAACCCGGCGGCTGCTTGGCGGCTTCCTGGGCGGCCCGCATGGCGTCCAGGCGCTCCGACGAGCAGTAGCAGCGGTAGGCGTGGCCGCTGGAGATAAGTTCCTCGGCCGCCGCATGGTATTTTTCCAGGCGCTGGGACTGGAAATACGGCCCGTAATCGCCGCCCTTTTCCGGCCCCTCGTCCCAGTCCAATCCCAGCCAATTCAGCGCCCCAAGGATGGCCTCGACGGCGCCGGGGACGTAGCGGGCCTGGTCGGTGTCTTCGATGCGGACGATGAAGCTGCCGCCGTGGTGGCGGGCAAAAAGCCAGTTGAACAAAGCGGAGCGGATATTGCCCACGTGGGGGAAGCCGGTCGGCGACGGGGCGTAGCGCACCCGGACGTTTTCGTTCATACAATCCTCGAATTAGGCAGCGGCCGTCGGTGGGGTGGCGGTGGTAACCTCGTTTACGGCCGGCGGAATCTTGACCACGTAGGTATCGGCGAACTTGTCATGCCAGCCCTGTTTGCGGGCGTCGATGGCGATCCAGATGAAACCCAGGAACAGCGGTATGATGGAAACGAGAAAGCCCAGGTAGCGGATGATGCCGTGCCCAACATCAACGCAGCTGCCGTCGGTGCGGATGACTTTGATCCCGGCCACCATCATGCCCAGCGTCTGGCCGCGCCAGGTCCAGAAATAGACGAAATAGAGACCGCTCAGGATGGTCGAGATGACGTTGGCCAGCGCCTTGAACTGGGTCATCCAGATCGTGGTATCGAAATCGGTGGAGACATCGAATAACCGCCCGAAATCCGGCCAGAATAATGGTTCGAGGAAGGCGAAGAAAGCGCCGAGAACTATTGCATCAATGATATAAGCCCCTGTCCGCCGCCAGAATCCGGCAAATTCGAGGGCGATAGCGCCTTTAACTGGTTGCGACATTAGCGAGGCGGTTCTCCTTGAACGGGGCTATCCGATAATCGGCGCTATTATACATCGCGATGGCGCATGGTGGCTAGGCAAAATTAATTTTTACCGCTCGCCCGCCGCCGGTTGCCGGTGCGATTTTGGGTGGTATAATTAAAACCGGTGTAGTGAGGTGGCAAATGAATCGCCTTCCGTCGTTTATCATCGTTGTCTTACTGGCCTTTATCGCTTTTGGAAGCGTGCCGGTTCAAAACGGGCCGCCGTCTCCATCGGCAGACGGCCATGCGCAACAGAGTATGTCTACCGCGAACCAGATACAAAGGCTCCCCAGCCATCCGAGCACAGACCCGGGCTTCTGGAAACGAATCGAGAGTATTAATCCTGACCCTGAGTTTTGGAAAGAGCCGACCATCAATCCGAAGGTGTTGCCGGACATAACGGAATAAGCCGCAAGCCTTGCCCCCAGCTTTAACCCGTTACAGTCGCCATGTTATAATCGCAGCATGGAAATTAAGTATCTCGGCCATTCATGTTTTCGCATCAAAGGCAAAAATACTGCCGTCGTCACCGACCCTTTCGCCCCGGACCTGGGCTACACCCTGGGCAAGCAGGCGGCCAACATTGTCACCGTGAGCCACCAGCACACCGGTCATAACTATGTCGAGGGTGTCTCGGGCGAACCGCGCATCGTGTCGCGGCCGGGGGAATACGAGATCGGCGATGCCATCATCATCGCCATGCCCACCTTCCATGATGCTGAAAAAGGCATTCTCCGCGGCAAGAACGTTGTCTTCGTCATCGCCGTGGACGACCTGGTCATCTGCCACCTCGGCGACCTGGGGCACACCCTCAAAGAGGAAGAGGTCGAGGAACTGGGCAACGTCGACATCCTGATGGTGCCGGTGGGCGACATGAGCGCCCTGAACGCCAACAACGCCGCCCGCTTGGTGCGCCAGATCGAGCCGGCCATTGTCATCCCGATGCACTATAAACTGCCGCAAAGCAACCGAGAACTGGAGCCCGTAGAGCGCTTCCTCGGCGAGATGGGCGCCAGCGGCATCGTGCCGCAGCCCAAGCTGAATATCACCAAGGCCAACCTGCCGCTGCCGACCCAGGTGGTAGTGCTGGAGGCCGGGGCGTAGCTCTCACATCAGCCTGGCAAAGTGTTAGTTCTCACGGCGACTAATTGCCCCTGGTGAAGGTGATTTCTGATGGATTCCATGATTGCCGGGCTGTTTATCGGAATCGCCGTCACCATCCTGGTGGCCGGCGGCATCAGTGCCTTCCTGTTCGGTCAGTGGCTAAAAATCTCCCGGAATACCCCTAACTTCAAGCCTTTCGGCAAGAATCTCAGTTCCTACGTCGATCCCCGGAAATCCGGTCTGTTTCCACCGGTCACCTTCACAATCGCCGCGCAAAAAGCCAAGAGCGTTTACCTCGTGGGGTCCTTCAACGAATGGCTGCGGGCCGCATCTCCCGGCCAGCGCATTACTCCGGACCCCGGCTTCCAGTTGCAGCCCAAGGGCGACGGCGTGTGGGAAATCACGCTGGACGTCCTCATGCCCGGCAGCGTCTATGAGTACGTTTTCGCCATAGATTACGGCACCGGCTATTTTCAATGGACCTGCGATCCGCAGGTTGGGGAGAGGGGTGGCTGGGGGTCTTTGGTCAGAATTTCAATCAACGAACGGGAAACACTCAAAAACCCGGCCATCCGATAATCATCCCGATTGTCACTAAGTCGAAGGAGTTCAGGACGACTTAATCTAAGGCGGATCCGTCACTGTTCGTTTATTGGTCGCGCTTTTTCGTTTTAATAGAGCGAATAACAAGTACTCCAACCACCACACTGAGCCCTCCCATGCCAATGAGCACGAAAATCAACCAAGCCGGCGCCTCATCCCCACCCAGCCGCCCAAATGAGGCCGGGGCGGCGGGCGCGGTCGTTGTCGGTTGAGGTGTGGTAGCGCTTGGAATAGCAGCGGTTGTCGTTACCGGCGGAGCCGAGGTGGTGGTCGGCAGCGGAGTTGTAGTTGTCGGTGGCGGTTGGGCAGTCGTAGAAGCTGGCGGCCGAGTGGTGGTTGGCGGCGGCGCGGCTGTGACAAACGATGAAACGGCGCTCCAGGGTGAGAAAGTATTCTGCCCGATAGCCCTGACCTTCCAGAAATAGGCCGTCGCCGGGACTAGCGCCGTATCCGGCCGCCATACGTTGCCTGGAATCCCCGGTACCAAAGCCGTCACTGTCTGAAAGCCCGCCAGGGTGGACAGCGCCAGTTCGTATGACGTAGCTCCGGTGGACGGCTGCCACTGGAACGGCGGCAACAGTGTTGAGGACGTCGCCCCCGGCGCCGGGACGAGGAGCGCCGGGGTGCCGAGCGCTGTCGTGAAGCTCCGTATAGCCGACCAGGGACCAGTCAGCGGCAACGTCGCCCGCACGCGCCAGTAGTAGATGACGCCGGGTTCCAGGTTTCTCAACCGGTAGGTCTCGGCCGCGGTCGTGCCCTCGAAACGGGTCACGGACATATCAGCGATGTCGCTGACCTGCCACTGGAAAGCGCCTGCGCCTCCCGGATTCAGCCAGGCAAGGTCGATACCGCCGACCGTGCCAGCAGAGAATGTCCCAAGCCCTGGCGCCCCGGCCGGAGGCGATACGAGCACGATGGGCGATGCCAGGGTATCGGTATAGGTTACGGTGCGGTTATTGGCCGTGTCCAGGCTGTACAATCGATTCCCGCGCTGGTGCAGGCCCCACAAAACGGCGCCGGGCGGCAGGCCGTCGCGGGCCCAATTCCACGTTGTGCCTTCGTCACCGCGTACCAATCCGCCGCTCGAGGGGCTCACCTGGTTGGCAGTCGAGGCGTAGATCGTGCTTCCAGAAGAGACCGAGAGTCCGCTGATGATCGTTCCGGCTGGCAAACCGGTATCAACACGGGTCCAGGCCGGTTCGCCGGCCTTCAGGCGCCAGATACCGGCGCCGGCCGTCCGTGACGCGGCATAGATGTATCTGCTGGATGTGAAATCCGGGGCGAATGCCATGTGAATATCGCCGACGAGCGGCGATTGCTGCAACCCTGTGAAAGTGGCACCGCCATCGGTAGACATGTAAACGGTGCCGTCGCCGCCAACCGCGATCAGGGTGTTATCTGCCGCGAAATTCGGTGACAGTTCCAGGGTAGACAATGCCCCGCCGCTCACGGCGGTACTGGTGAAAGTTGTGCCGTTGGCGGTACGCCATACACGGGAAAACGTGCCGTCGAACGAGGTGTAGAAGAAACGTTGGCTGTCGACAGCGGTAAATCCGGCGCTCGAGTCCATTGCGGCCGGTAGTGTAAGCGATGTGAAATTCTGACCGCTATCGGTCGATCTCAGGCAAAATGAACCCGCGCCGGAGGTTCCCGCGGCGAAAAGAGTACCGTCCCCGGCCACGGTTATCCGTTCAATTGACGACAGGCCGAATTGACCGGTTTGCAGGATGCCCAGCCACGTGCCGCCGTCGTTGGTTGTGCGCCACAGGCTGTGTCCGTTGTCGAAGCTCAGGAGGTAGATCGAACCGTTTGGTGCTACCGCCATGTCGGTCACTGTCCCGGCCTGCGGCATAGGTAAGGCTGACCAGACGGCGTCGGCGGCGGTTACGGGCTGGGGCGCGGTGGGAATGAAAAGGGTGAGGAAGAGAAGCAGGCGTGTAAGGTAGCGGAGGAGGTTGCTTTTCTTCATGAAGCGCATTGTAAACGCGCTTGAGGCCGGAGTCAATCCGGGGTCTTCCGGTGAACTCTTACCTAAACCCCGCGGGGTTTGCCCTGACTCGCGACCCGCGACTCGTGACTCGTGACTGTCTTCCCCCTCGCCATCGAGGCAAACACCCCGCCGACGCACAGCGCAGTGAACAGGGCGAAAGCCACCCGGGTGCTGGTGATCAACTCATCGTGGACCGCCGGGGAGATCGCAATCCGGCCGATGATCAGGGCGAAAAGCAGCATGGCGATGCCAAGGGACAGCATTTGTCCGACAAGCCGCATCGTGCCCAGGGTCGCCGTCGCCACGCCGTACTGCCGCCGCTCCACCGAGCCCATGACCGCCGAGGTGTTGGGCGATGAAAACAAGCCGAATCCCGCCCCCAGGACGACCAGCGCCGCCATGATGTAGACCATGGACGTGCCGTCGCCGATAAAGACCAGCATGAAAAGGCCGACCGCCGAAAGGGCCATGCCGCCCGAGGCGAGGAGCCGCGGCTCGATCCTGTCGGCCAGCCGCCCGGCATAGGGTGAAACGGCGGCCATGATGACCGGCTGGGCCACCAGGAGCAGGCCGGCTTCGGTCGGTGAGAATCCCTTGATGAATTGGAGATAGAGCGACAGCAGGAACCCGGTGGCGAAAGTGGCGGAGTAGTTGATCAGCGCCGCGGCGTTGGAGCCGGCAAAGACGGTATTGCGCCGGAACAGGTTCACCGAGAGCAGGGGATGCTGGGTGCGGGACTCCATGAACAGGAACACCGCCAGGCCGCCACCCCCGGCCAGGATGAGGGCGAAGCCGATAGCATCGGGCAGCTCAGAGAACCCCAGCATCAGAGAGGACAGCGCTGCGCCGTAGACCAGCGCGCCCTTGAGGTCGAACCGTTCGCCTTTACACTCCTGGAATTCCAGCTTGAGCTGGGTCAGGACGACGAGAAAGCCGAACAGGGCCAGCATCGCGTTCAAATAGAAGATATAACGCCAGCCGAAGGCGTCGGTGATGACGCCGCCGATGGTCGGTCCCAGCGACAGCCCGATGTAAACCGCTGCTGCATTGAGCCCAAGAATCTTGCCCCGTTCAGAGGGTGGGAAAACACAGGTCAGGATGGCGATGCCGGTGCCGAAGAGCATCGCCCCCGCCACCCCCTGGGCCACCCGCAGGTCGATCAGCATGCCGCCGTTCTGGGCCAGGGCGACGGCCAGGGAGGTCACGGCGTAGGTCGCCAGGCCGGCGATGAAGATTTTGCGGCGGCCGACGATATCGGCCAGCCGCCCGAAGGGCAACAGAAGGACTGCCGCCGCCAGGATGTAGGCCGTGGCTACCCAGCCCAGGCTCACCGCGCTCATGGCAAACTCCCGGCCGATGGACGGCAGGGCGATGTTGACCGATGACCCCATGAAAGGCGTCAGGAAAGACGCCAGTGTAGCCGCAATAAGAGCGCCGCGGCGCGCGTGGGCATCGATCGCAGGCGCCAGTATCGAATGGGGCAGCATGAGCCTTATTTGGCTTTGGGGTCGTTCTGCATCAGGCCGAATGGGTTGCCCTCGGTGTCGGTGAAATAGGCGAAATAACCGACGCCCGGCACAGCCTGGTCGGGGCTGACGCGCTTGCCGCCGGCGGCAATAACCTTCTTGGCTGCGGCCGCCAGGTCTTTGACGTCAAGGGTGTTCACCACCTGCCTGATGGCGCCGTCGTTACTCATGATGGCGCCGTTGATGCCAGGTTCCTTATCGGAACCGGTGGTGATATTCCAGTAATCCATCGGACCGGCCCACTTTTCGATCTTCCAACCGAAGGCCGTCTCATAGAATTTAACCGCACGCTCGGGTTTGGCTGCCGGGATCTCGAAATGGACGACTCTGCTCATGGCACTCTCCGTTATTTGTCATTCTGAGTAAGCGAAGGATCTCGGTTGCACACTGGTCAAGGGCGCCGTGCCGCGCCGATTAACTCCGTCAGCCCAGTCATTTTCCATTGTAGCATGCATTTTTCGATTCCCTTTACAATGTCGATGGGCGCCCCGGGGTTGACCAAAGCCGCCGTCCCCACCTCCACCGCCGAGGCCCCGGCCATCAGGAATTCGATGGCGTCTTCCGCACTTGAGATGCCGCCGCCGCCGATCACCGGTATCCTGACTCCACCCGCCACCCGCCACACCATCGCCAGGGCGACGGGCTTGATCGCCGGGCCTGACAGTCCGCCGGTGACGTTGCCCAGGACCGGTTTCTTTTTTTTGATATCGATGGCCATGCCGCGCAGGGTATTGATGAGCGAAATTGCGTCGGCGCCGGCGCTTTCGACGGCCTGCGCCAGAGCGACGATGTCCGATGTGTTGGGGGTGAGTTTGACGATGACCGGCAGTGAGGTCGCGTTCTTGACGGCGCGGGTGACCGCCGCGGCCCCCTCGGCGGTAGCCCCGAACTCCAGGCAGCCAGCTTTAACGTTAGGGCAGGAGATGTTCACTTCGAGCGCCGCCACGCCGGGCACCTTGTCCAGCCGACTGGCGATTTCGGCATAGTCCTCGATGCTCTCGCCGGCGATGTTGACCAGCACCGGCGTCCGCCACTTCGCCCACAGGGGAGCATAGTGCTCAATGACGTATTCCACGCCCGGGTTCTGCAGCCCGATGGCGTTCAGAAGGCCGTTCTCGGTTTCCATGATGCGGGGCTGGGGGTTGCCCGCCCGCGGCTTTAGAGTGGTGCCCTTGCAGGCGAAACCGCCGAGGTCGGCGATGTCGTAGAGGCGACTGGGCTCGTCGCCGTAGCCCGCCGTCCCTGAGGCGGCAATGACCGGGTTCTTGAGTTTCAGCCCCGGCAGAAGTTGGATTGAGAGGTCAGGCATCGGGGAAATTATAGGGGAGGGGGTGAGGGAGCGCAAGAAAAGAATAATCTACAAATATTTGCCAATTATTAAATATGGTGTTATTATTATAACATTTTAAAAGCTTCAGTAATGGTAATCGCGAATAGTCTGGTTGGAGGCAATCCATTCCGTATTGCTTGAGTTGCGGCAAACCGGTGGAGGATACCCAGCAGTTCTGCATCTACTGCGGCGGGGCCGCCACTGCCCCTTCTTCCGCCGAATTGCCGGCAGCATCCGGCACCTCTGTCCTCGCCTCTGAAACTAATGATCCGTCGCAACCTGCCCGCCAGCATCTTTGCGTCGCCTGCGGCAGCCCGGTGGAAAACCCGGAATCGCTGCTGTGTCAAACCTGCACCCCCGCCATCCCGAAACCCACTGACTCCACAGAGCCGGTCAAATCGTTTATTCCACCTGTCGTGGTAAGCCCCCACTCGCATTTGAAATTCTACGTTCCCATCGCCGTGTTATTGATCGTGTGCGGTCTCGTCGGCAGCCAGGCGCTGTCCGTCTACAACCAATCGGAGGTGACGCGCGCCAACATCGAAGCCGACCGCGGCCTCATCGCCCAGGTCCAGGCGGATCTGGACGCCGCCGAGTCGGGGATCTCCGGCGCTTATGCCCTGTCCGGTCGCATCCAATCAGACATCGTCGCCGCCCGCACCGACCTGGCCGATGCCCAGTCGGAGATCAGCCAGCTCCAAGTGCAGCTGACGTCGCTCAGAAGCTCGCCGAACTACGGCTACGGAGAGTCCGATCCCACCTTCCAGCAGGTGCTGGATCTCATGGCGGCGGACCGGACCGATACCAAGACCTACGACCGCGACACCTACAACTGCTGGAACTTCTCCTTGGACGTGATGCGGGCCGCCATGGAGCGGCACTACCGCTGCGGGCTGGTGGCTATAAACTACACCGGTCCGGGGCACGCCATCGTCGCCTTCAATACCACCGACCGGGGCGTGGTCTACTTCGAGCCGCAGTCGGATGAAAGGGTTTTACTCAAAGTCGGCGCCCGCTACTACCAGTGCATCGTCGCTGCGCCCGGATACTACTATAGTGCCCCGTCCAATAACGATACCATCCTCGGTTTCAACGTGGTGTGGGTGTAACTGATGATGACCCGCAAACATTCTCACGCCTGGTATATCGTCGCCATCGTCGTCCTGGTCGCCGTTGCCGCGGCCGGCGCCTTCCAATTTATCAGTTTGCAGCAGGAGCGCGATGCGCTGGGAAATGAGTTATCCGGACTTGATGCCACCCTGTCCACTCTTCAGTCGGACCTGTCGCAAAGCCGGGCGCAGTTGGACCGGGCCCAGTCCGCGTCCGCCGCTGCCCAGGGTCAACTGGACGCTGAACTGGCGGTCTTGAGACAGTTTGAGTCCCAACGTGACGCCGTCGATGCCGAATACGCAGCACTGGTCAGTTCGATAACCGCGGATCACACCTACAAGCTGGCCGATCCGTCCTACGTCGAGGTCGAGTCATTTATCACCAGCGTTATTTCCCAGCACAAGTACAACGCCGATGATTACATCGCCGCTAACGCCATCATCGCCTCCGCCAACAAGCTTGGCTTCCGCTGCGGCCTGGTCGGTATCATTTTCGGTGAGTCGCGCCAGAACCTGATCGTTGTCTTCAACACCGCGGACCGCGGCCTGATCTTCGTCGAGCCCTGGAGCGTCACTCAGGTCAAGCTGCAGGTGGGTCACAGCTATTGGGGCCAGTGCGTTGACCCGCCGCCGGGTTCGCCCGGCTGGCTCAAGCCCGGCTACGACGACACCGTGGTCAGCTACGTCGTAGTCTGGTAGGCGGGGTTAACCCGTTGCCATAGTCAGCTTGTGTTCCTTCGTTGTCATCTTGCATGTAATTTTTTCGCTGCTTTGTCCCCGGAATATCAATCTGGTCACGGCTTCTAACTGCAGGGCAGGCCGTGGCAAGCGCATCCTGTTTGTGCGCAATCAGATGTAGGGGCGAGGCTCGCCTCGCCCGCCGACGTTACCCAAGGCACCAGCCCGTCGCAATCCTGAACCGGATCGCTGAATGTACTTTTTCTGATATTGCAACCCGTCGCGGGTTTTGGGCTATATCGCGTCCGCCGTCGTCCGGTTCCTGCCCTCTCTCTTGCTCTGGTACATCAGTTCATCGGCGCGCCGGGCTAGACTTTCCGCGTCATCTTCCGGCCGGGCGATGGCCGCCCCCGCTGACACGGTTACCCGGATTTCCTCTTTTCCCTTGATCAGCGCCGACGTCGCCACCAGGACGCGCATGCGCTCGGCCAGTTCAAAAAGCTGAAGGCTGGAAACATTTGAAGCCAGGATGACGAATTCCTCACCGCCCCAGCGGAAGAACATCGACCCCGCGGAGCGCATGTTTCCGGATATCGTCCGCGACACCATCTTCAATACTTCGTCGCCGGTGTTGTGTCCGAATACATCGTTGACCCGCTTGAAATTGTCGATATCTATTATGATCATGCCGAACGGCCAGCCGTAGCGTTTAAGTTCGTTCAGGCGGGTATCGAGGGTGATGTTGGCGTAGCGCCGGTTGCCGGCCTTGGTCAGATCGTCGATCAGCGCAAGTTGTTCCAACTCGTTGACCTGTTCTTTGAGATTAAGATTCAGTGAGGTTTCGGTGAAGGTCTCCACGGCGCCGGTGACCTTCCCGGACTCATCCTGGATCGGGATGACTTTCACCCTGACCGGGACCCGGTGCCCGTCTTTATGCAGCAAATACACCGATGCTTCATGGAATTTGCCCTCGGTCATTGCCGCATTTAAGGGGCAGCCGGCGAGGCAAAGCTGGGTGCCGGCGTCATCGGTATGAACCAGGATATTATCGGCGCAGCAGAAGCTCAAGACCTCGGCGGCGGCGCGTCCGGTCAACTCCTCGGCTGCCTTATTCCAGTATGAAATGCGCCGGTCGAGGTCGACAAAATAGACGCCCTCGCTCAGGTTATCGAGGAGCGTTTTGTAAAACTCGTCCTGCAAAAACATCCGCATCCCTCCCCAATCATATTGATCACAACTGCACCGCTGAATCTATATCCGGCATGCCGAAGGTCCGTTCGCACAGGTGGCATCGGTAGCACAGGTTCTTGCAGTTGCGCAGGGTGTGCTCCAGCTTTTTACCGGCGTCGGTCAGCCAGGCGTCCTTCGACAGCCTGTCCTTGATTTCCAGGATGCCCGGGGCGGTCCCGTTATCATAATATGGCCCGAAACCCCAGATATGCAGCGGCTCTACGGCGTTGTCTATCAGTTCACCGAAAGAGCCGATAAAAAAGCCGGGCTCACCCTTGGGGATGAACTGCCAGCCGAATTTAATCTGGCCCGATCCCTTCGGATGGACCTTGCTCAGCCGCCCGCTGTATTTGAAGATGTCGACCAGTTCGGCGTACTCCTTGAACGTATCCACGCCGGTCCAGTAGCAGTTGGCGCCGAACCGGGGCAGGATGGCGCCGCCGGATTTGTCGGTCCAGTGGCTGCAGGTCAGGCTGCCGAGCTGGCTATCCCAGTAGTTGATCTTCTTCAGATAGATTTGCAGATCGTCGTGCTCACGCTTGAACGGGCATGATGGCAGGCAGTCTTCCCATACCAGCAGGCTGGTTTTAACCTGCTTTTCCGGGAACTTGGTCTTGAAACCATCGACCACTTCCTTGACCCGTTTCAGCTCGTCGATGTTGCGGTTGAGCGAGCGGTCGAGCTGGACGACGTTATAGCCCAAGTACAGGTAATCGAGGACCTGCTGGGAGTTGGACACCTGCTGGTTGACCGTGTTTTTCCACTTGATCTCGGGGAACCTCTTCTGCAGCAGGCCGGTCCGCATCAGGTGGTTGTTGGCCAGGGTGCAGTTCCTCAGGCCGCGGCGGTAAAAGCCGTCGAGCCAGTCAAGGAAAGCGCCTACTGCCCGGTCGTTCTTACTGTAGAACAGCTCCACCGGTATGTTGAGCTGGTTAAGGGTGAGCGAGATTTCGATGCCGAATTCCCGCTGGATTTTGAACAGGTTTTCGACCTGCGCGTCGGAGGCTTCGACGCCCATGACGTTGCCGTAGGTGATATCGTGGGGCCGGGCGTAACCGTCGTACACCTCCTGCTCGCGATAGTTATACCGGAAGACCTTCCCGAAGTAGATGTCGAAGATCTCGTCCTTGAACGCCTGGGAGGAATTCTTGATCGCCTGGTAGTACAGGTCCGGCTCCGGCCAGTTGTCGTAATGAGAGATAGAAAATCTTTTCTTCAGGTCCATGGGTCACCTTCTAAATAGGGCGTTTTCCGGTAACTTCAATAATCTAACCGATGGCTGGCTTGGGCGCAACAATGAAAAGGCCGCGGGATTTATTAAATCCCGCGGCCTTCCACGTTAACCGAAAGAGAGCTTAAGCGGCTTTCTTGCGCCGGGCGGACAACTGCCAGGCTACGACCATGAGGACGAGTCCGGGCAGGCCGACAAACAGCAGGAACTTGTTGGCCGCGGCGGGATTGAACTCATCCCTGACTTCGATGAAGTTCTGCGCGGCGAAGAGCACCAGCGCCAGGCCGATCAGGCCGATCAGCCACTCATACCAGGCGAGCTTGATGCCCTTGGAGCGCAGGCCGAAGATAAGGGCCGCGGCGGCAAAACCGATGATTAAAGCAACGACTAACCACATATTACTAACCTCCGTTTATTCTATTTGTATCCGCCGTGCTTGGCGCCGAGGGCGGTCGAGTAGCCGTAGGACGGCAGGGACATATCCCACCATTCTTCCTTGGCTTCGCCTTCTTTTAGACCGAAACCGAAGGTTTCGTCCATCGAGGCGAAGAAGCCGTTGAATACGCCGGTGGTAGCCACCGTGCCGCGGACCATGTCGTGGACCAGGGCGCCGTACTGGGAATTGAAGACGCACACGCCGAAGCACAGCATACAGCCGTTGGACAGCGGGGCGCGGTACTGGGCGCAGGTGATCATGTCAGTCCAGTAGGTCTTGCGGCCCAGTTTGAAGTATTCGCTCTCGCCTTCACCGACCGGGCTGAAGCCCCAGCCGGGCAGCGCCGGGTGCTTGGGGGTGATCCGGGAGGCATAAGGCTCGTAGGAGATCTCGCGGCCGCCCGCGGGTTCGATAGACTCGGATGGGCAGTGCTTGGCGCAGATGCCGCAGGATTGGCAGAAGCGCCAGATGCCGGCGTCGATGGGCTTGGTGTGGGCCATGGGCAGGTCGCTGTAAAGCTCGAACAAGCCGACAGTGCTGCCGTGCTCCGGGGATATCGCCATGATGGTGTGGCGGCCGTTCTCCGCCAGGCCGGACAGGACCGCGCCTGCGATACCGGGCATGGCGCCGTAAGGCTCATCGTTCATGTGCTGGTAGCCCAGGCCGCGGACGAACATCTGGGTGCAGGCCCGGATATTCTCGCGCAGGCGGTAGCGGGTGATGTTGGCGGCGCTGAAGATGGCCGAGTTGGGCGTCGTCCGCATGGCCTCATGCGACTGCGGAACGGTGTAGCTCATGGTAAAAACGCCATGATCCGGAATCGAGGTCGTTTGAGTGGTCACATCGTACGCAAACTTGGAGTCGCTGACCAGTTTCATCGGCTGGACAAAAGTCTCAGTCGGCGGCCAGGTGGTCTTACCTTCATAGGGGAAGTAGGTCTGGGCGATGCTCTGCCGGCCGTGGGTGGCCAGAAGTTTCTGGTGATGGCCTTCCAGTTCACCGATGCCGATGTTCGAGGCGCCGAAGTGGGCCATGGCGGCCTGCATCATCTTGAGGTTGTCTTCCGGTGTACCTTCCCAGCGGGGAACGCCCAGGTCGGTGGGGGTCTGGATGGCAGCCAGGCGTTTGTCGATGAACTTGTCGGTGTCCAGCGCGGTGAAACCGACGCCGCGGGAGGCCAGGTTAAGAGCCTGGTCCCTGAGAGTCAGGCCGGCCGTGTCTTTTAAGATCTGTTCTTTTTTAGCGGCAGTCGCCTGGGCTACCAGCTTGTTATACTCATCGAGGCCCAGGTAACGGGCGTTAATGGCGCCGGATTGGGTGCTATGGAAGCTGTGATGGCGCTTCATCATGTCCCAATCGATTTCGACGGTCGGCTCCTCGACTTCCTTGACCCACCATGCCCGCTTGCGCAGGTTGGTGGAGGAGGATGTGAGTTCATCGACGTCGTGATAGACCGGGGCGACCAGGCTGGCGCCGCCGAGGCCGGCAGCTCCGAAGCCAAGCCCCTTCATGAAAGCGCGGCGGGTTACTGTGCTATGAAACTTGGACATTCTGTTTTCTCCCTTTCTTTAAGCTCTACCTTGCTTTTCCGGTCTCTCCCGGATGCTAGTGCTAATCATGACCTCCATTGTTCGTGCTCTGAGTCGTGAATCTGATGTTAAGCCGTGAGGAGGAGAACCCTTTCTCATAGACCCTGGCACATTACGTTCCATAAACTATTGCCGATATCCGTTGCGGTGGTTAACGGCGGGTTCCCCAATCGTTCGAGAAAATCTTAATATATTCTTAATTGAGGCATTTCATATATAGCCGAAAAACTGGGATTAGTCATCGTGCTAAAGAATTAGTACCTATGCTGATTTATTTTTATTAATGTCCATTTACATTTGATGATCAAGGGTGATTAATAAAGATTAATACTGCAGACGGCAGTTAATAACATGACAATCCATTTTCGCCGGAGTAAGATTTCAGGCATTCTGATTCAGGAGATTACTGATGACCCGCTCCCAAGCTGCTTTTGTTGCCATGGCTGAATCCAAAATGAATTGCGCCCAG
>CAZGRY010000027.1:0-17980 GCA_964528105.1 uncultured Dehalogenimonas sp. | reverse complement strand
AGGTCTTTGGTGCTGTTCAAGATCTTCTCAAGAAGAACTCTGGCAGGTCCGAGACGCTTTCGTCTCATAGAGAGAGAGAATATTTGCTCAAAGGTCTGGTGAGATGTGCATATTGCGGCATGCCGATGTGGGCACAGACTTACACCAGCGGAAATTCCTATTATCGGGAGCACAAAGCCACGAGAAGCATTCAGGAGTGTCCAGGACACGGTGGTGCTATTACCTGTTCCACTATCGACAGCCAGGTGAGGGAGCTAGTCTCAGCCATCGAATTGGGACCGAAATGGTTGGAGGAAGTGGTATCGATCATCAGCCTTAAAGATGATGTTGAGCGGATCAATAAAGAACGGGATGAAGTCAAAGCAAGGCTGCTTCGTCTCGGTAGGGCATATGTCGATAATGTTATGCCGGAAGAGGAATATAAGCGCCAGAAGAGACTGCTTGAACTCAGCCTTGAATCTTTAGTAGTACCAGATTACAACGCCGCTGAAGCAGCCGGGAAATTGATCTTGGATCTGCCGAAACTGTGGGTTTCGGCAAGTCTTTCCGAGCAAAGGAAGATACTTCTGACAATGCTGGATGCGGTCTACATCGACGCCAAGGGTGGCAAGAGAGTGATTGCCGTAATGCCTAAGCCACCCTTTAGACCGATCTTCCAGGTGGCTTCAGCTAAGAAGGATTCGAAGATCCACATAATAAACGAGCCTCTGGGATCTTCTCCCAAAGGCTCGGCTGTGTTTCTGGTGGAGACGGGGGAGAGTCGAACTCCCCGTCCAGAGAAGACTGCCCGAAATATGCTACAGGTTTAGCCGGATCTTTGTTCTTGCCCTTTGAGCTTCAACCGGCGGAATATCGCCGGGCAAGCCGATTTTTCTTTCGCTTTCCATGTCGGCGTCAGGTCAGCGGCACCCCAACTGTCGGCACCCGATTCGCTCCCGTCGGGGTAAGGAGCGGCGGATGCGCTGGCTTTATTTAGCCGGCGAGAACGAGTTCACGTTCGCCAATTATGTTTTGCCACCAGTATTAATGAGCTTAGCGGCAAGCTCAACCTGCAATTCCGTAACTAACCTCCCCTGTCGAAACCACGCGTCCCCAGATATTAGAGCCGGCTTTTCAGGATCCGGCCGAGCTCTCGGTCGCACTCGCGCTTTTGGATGACTTCCCGCTTGTCGTAGAGCTTTTTACCCTGGCCCACCGCTACTTCCACCTTGGCGATGTTGCCCTTGATGTAGAGCTTGGTAGGGATCAGGGTGAGACCCTTCTCCTTGATGCGGCAGAGCATCTCTCGCATCTCTTTTTTATGGACAAGCAGTTTGCGCGGGCGCGTCGGTTCATGGCTCATGTATGAGCCGGGATCGTAGCGGGCAATGTGAGCGTTCAGGAGCCACATTTCGCCGTTCTCCGGCTTGACATAGGCGTCGCCCAGGTTCACCCGCCCGCCTCGGAGGGATTTGATCTCCGTGCCGGTCAACACCAGGCCAGCTTCCATTGGGTCGCTGACATAGTAGTTGTGGTAAGCCTTATTGTTGGTGGCGACGACCTTTATCTCAGCCATATGAGTTATTATATCATAAAAGCGTTATGTCCGGTCCGGCGGCGAAAGTCGGTGAACGTATTGCTCGATGGGCTACGTTGGTTTGACTCTGCTCTGGTCAGGTTGCCGCGGTCTGGGCAGTCTGTCGGAATACACGAAGGAAGGTTTCGACAGATTGGGCGCCGACAATGACGTAGCGGTCGTTGACGATGAAGGTGGGCACGCCGGTAACCCCGAGGTCGCGTCCAAGATCGGTTGACTGGCGCAGCCGCGCGATGTACCGGCCGTCGTCGATGGCTCGCAACATTTCGGCTCCATCCAACCCGGCTCGCCGGGCTGTGTCGGTGATGACCTCTCTGGAACCGAGATTCTGGCCTCGGGCGAAAACGGCTGACAGCAACTCATGGTGGAATTCCGGGAATTTGCCCTGGTCGCGTGCATATTCCGCAGCGGCTAGGGCCAGTGCCGAATTAGCCAGGATCGGCGATGGGGCATAAGGCATGCCGAGTTCTTCGGCGCGGCGGCGCAGCATTGCCGATAGTTGTGCTATGTCCTTCGGGTCGTAGTGGCTGGTTAGGTCGGCGCCTTCCGGCGGCGTCTCCGGGTGGATCTCAAAACCCAGCCAGGTATCCTCGATATCGAATTCGCCCCGCAAGCTGTCGACAAGTCCCTTGCCGATGTAGCAGAAGGGTCAGATATAGTCTGAAAAGACGGTAACTTCAATGGTCATAAGCTAATTATAAACATTTGCCGTGGTGGAACCAAAGAGCGACCGGAGGGATAATCTCCTCCGGTCACACGTCACTTTTATCTAGCCTAGTATGGCTTTGAGGTCAGCCTCCGGCGTGGTGATGGGCTTCAGACCGAACTGTTCCACCAGTACGCCGAGCACGTTGGGTGAGATGAACGCGGGTAGGGTTGGGCCGAGGCGGATATTCTTGATGCCCAGCGCCAGCAGGGTCAACAGGATGCAGACCGCTTTCTGTTCGTACCATGACAGTACCATGGACAACGGCAGGTCGTTGACGCCGCATTTGAACGCATCCGCCAGGGCCAAAGCGATTTTGATGGCCGAATAGGCGTCGTTGCACTGGCCGATATCGAGCAGGCGCGGCAAACCGCCGACGGTGCCCTGGTCCAGGTCGTTGAAGCGGTACTTGCCGCAGGCCAGGGTCAGGATAACCGTGTCCTTCGGGGATTTCTCGACGAGCTCGGTGTAGTAGTTACGGCCGGGCCTGGCGCCGTCGCAGCCGCCGACCAGCAGGAAGTGTTTCACCACGCCATTTTTAACGGCATCGATGACGGCTCCGGCGACGCCCATGACCGCCTCCCGACCGAAGCCGGTGGTCAATTCTTTGCCGCCGTTGATGCCGGTGAACTCCTGTCGCGTCCGGTAGCCGCCCAGTTCCAGCGCCCTGGCGATGGCGACTGAATAGTCGACGCGGCCGCCGTTTTCGGGCAGGTGGCGCAGGCCGGGGTAGGCGACGACGGCCGAGGTGAATACCCGGTTGGCGTAGGATGATTTCGGCGGCATGAGACAGTTGGTGTTGAAGACGACAGCGCCGGGGATGGCCTTGAACTCCTCCTGCTGGTTCTGCCAGGCGGTCCCAAAGTTGCCCTTGAGGTGGGCGTATTTTCGAAGCCCAGGGTAGCCGTGTGCTGGCAGCATCTCGCCGTGGGTGTAGACGTTGACGCCCAGGCCTTCGGTCTGGTCCAGCAGTTCCTTGAGGTTCAGAAGGTCGTGGCCGCTCATGACGATGAAAGGCCCGGGTTCGATGACGGTCGATACTCTGGCAGGCGTCGGGTGGCCGTAGGCGCCGGTGTTGGCGGCGTCCAGGAGTTCCATGCACGTGAGGTTGACCAGTCCGAACTCCATGAGTAGTCCCAGCCATTCGCTTACCGTATGCTCACGACCGACCTCGCGCAGTCCTTTGTACAGCCAGGCGGTCACAGATTCATCGGTCTTACCCAGGACGAAGGCGTGCCAGGCATAAGCGGCCATGCCGCGCAAGCCGAACAACAGCGTCGAACGCAGCGACACGACGTCCGGATCGCCTTGCCACAGCCAGGTGGCGTTAAAAGTTGCGCTACCGCCGAGGCGCTTAGTTTCACGCTGCACTTCGGCGATAAGATCGTTTAGCCGGGTCTCATCGAAATTGACGTTAGTCACTGTGGCAAATAGGCCGCGCATGACCAACTTATTCGTCGCGGCGCCGGGAGATTTCCCGTCAGCGGCGCGGGCTAGGTCAATGAGGGCTGAGGTCAGCTCATCCTGCTCGTTGGACACAGCGGCTGGCTTACCGCAGGCACCAACCTTGGTACAGGCTTTACCGCCGACCGCCTGCTCGCATTGGAAACAAAACATCTCGTTCAAAATATGAATACCTTTCATTCTGATTGTTAGCCCCTGATCCATGGCCACGTCCTTCGATACAGATGTGACGACTAGCCTCGCTTCACCTCCCTGCGAGGTTTTTCAGGTGATTGGCACTAACAGACTATTCCAGGAATGCCGGGGATATGACCAGTATACGGCAGCCACCCGCGATTGAAGTATGATCTGGCTCAAGTTCAGGTGCACCGGGTTAACATTTATCGCGTGTTCCGGAGTATGATTACTCGGAGAGGTCTTTGGGCTCAAGCGGTTCCAAGCGGATGAGGAAAAACAACCTGCGGAATATAACCAGCGCCGGGCTGCTAAGTCTGGCGCTCGTCCTCTCCGGGCTGGCGGCTTGCGGTGGGGAAAGCCCGGCAACGACCACAACTACCCGGCCGCCGATCACGACGGCAACAACGGTCACCATCCCCCCGGTGGTCAACTATACCTATCGCGTCGTCAATACCTTTCCCCATGACCGTGCTGCTTTCACCCAGGGACTGGTTTATGCCGATGGCGTCTTCTACGAAAGCACCGGGTTGCTGGTTCGGTCGTCCTTGCGGAGGGTGGAGCCGGCTACGGGCAAGGTGCTGCAGAATCTGGACTTGGCGCCACAGTACTTTGCCGAAGGCCTCGTCCTGTGGCAGGATTCCCTAATCCAGCTGACCTGGCAGAGCGGCATCGGCTTCGTCTATGACAAAACGACCTTCGAAAAAAAACGTGATTTCAGTTACACCACCGAAGGCTGGGGCTTGACCCAGGACGGCCGCCGCCTGATCATGAGCGACGGCACGGCCAACTTGTATTTCATCGACCCGGTGACGTTTCAGCGGACCGGGCAGGTCGAAGTCCGCGACAATGGCATCCCGGTAGTCCGGCTGAACGAACTGGAATACATCGACGGCAAGGTTTACGCCAACATCTGGCAGACAAATAAGATAGCGATCATAGAACCGGATAGCGGCCGCGTCACCGGCTGGATCGATCTCACCGGGCTGTTGCCGGCTGCCCAATCCGCAGGCGCCGATGTCCTCAATGGCATTGCCTACGATGCTGTGGGCAAGAGGTTATTTGTCACCGGCAAACTATGGCCGCTGTTGTTTGAGATCGAACTCATTCCAAAGAACTGACGCCAACCCAAGGGGGCGGTTTTTCAGGCGCCGTTGGAATCGAATTCCCGGGCTAACTCCTTGAGCTTGTCCCCTAGATCGTCTGTGGGAGTGACGATACTCCCCAGCTTTTCCAGGGCAGCCAGGCGCTTGTCCAGCTTTGCCTGCTCCGTCAGCATGTAGCGGACGGCCTCGGCGACGGGGTCAGGCAGCTTACCGTGCTCCAAATCGGTAACAATCTGGGGCTTGTGTTCCTCGACAATCCGGCCGGGTATACCCACGACCGTAGCCCCGGGCGGTACGTTCTTAACCACTACAGACCCGGCGCCGACCCGGGAACCTTCACCGAGGGTAATGTTGCCCAAGACACAGGCGTTGGTTCCGATGACGACATTGTTGCCCAAGGTGGGATGGCGTTTGCCCTTGGACAGGCTGGTTCCTCCAAGCACGACACCCTTGTAGATCAAGACGTCGTCACAGATGATGCTTGTTTCGCCGATAACCACGCCCATGCCGTGATCTATAAAGAAGCGTTTGCCGATGGTTGCCCCGGGATGGATCTCGATGCCAGTCAGAAAGCGGGTGATGTGGGACAGCCACCTCGCCAGGAAATGCCACTTGATCTTCCAGAACCAGTGAAAGATACGGTAGCCCCACAGGGCGTGCAGGCCGGGATAGCAGAAAATGACCTCGAAGACGCCGCGGGCCGCCGGGTCCTTGGCGAAAACGTTATTGATGTCTTCCCGTATAGTGTTAAACATGCGTTCGCCCTCGAGTGGGGCTATTATACGACTGGCGAAGCCAAATAGCTACGGAGAGGCCGGTTCGTCAACCTCAGTCTCCAGCGACTCGTCCAGCCACTCGAAGTAGGAATCGCTGCCTCCAGCTACAGGTAATGCGATGATCTCCGGGTTGTCGTAGCTGTGGATTTCTTTGACCGTGGTGATGACGTCGTCAAGGAGCCTGGCCTGGGTCTTAACCATGAGCAGGCTTTCAGTGGCGTTCTCGAGTTCGCCTTTCCACCAGTAGGAGGAATTCATGCCGTCCGTGATGCTGACGCACGCGGCTTTTTTCTGTTCCAGTAATACCTTGGCGATGAGCCGCGCTTCCTCGTTATCGGCGGCGGTGATCATGACCAGCACGTGTTTAAAATCGTTCATTAATACTATCCTTTTACCTTTAGCATTCTTTCAATCGCCCGCCGCGCTTTCTCGGCGACGAGTTCCGGCACTATGACCTGCGACCCCTCGGTTTCGAGGGTATATAACACCTTGTCGAGGGTGATGAGTTTCATGTTAGGGCAAACCGCCTGCTCGGATACCGGGTAGAACTTCTTGCCGGGGTTCTCCTTGCGGAGGCGATGTATGATACCGATTTCCGTACCGACGATGAATTCCGTGACCGCGGGGTCGCGGGCGTAGCGGATCATGCCGCCGGTGGAAAGAACGGCATCGGCCACAGCGGCAACCTCCGGCCGGCACTCCGGGTGGACCATGGCCTTGGCGTTGGGGTGCTCGGCCTTTAGCTCCAGGATATGCTCCGGCAGGATGCGGGCATGGGTCGGGCAGTATCCAGGCCAGAAATGGATGCGTTTGCTGGTGTTCTGCTGGACGTAGTAACCCAGGTACTGGTCCGGGACAAAGATAACCTCCGGATTGGGGACGCTTTCAACAACTTTCACCGCGTTGGCCGAGGTGCAGCAGATGTCGCTTTCGGCCTTGACCTCAGCGGTGGAGTTGACATAACACACTACCGGACGACCAGGCAGTTTTTCCTTCATCCGCCGCAACCCTGCAACGGTGATCATATCGGCCATTGGGCAGCCGGCGTGAGTGTCCGGCAGCAGCACTTGGCTGTTCGGAGCGATAATAGCCGCGGTCTCCGCCATGAAATGAACCCCGCAGAAGACGATGATTTTGGCTCCTGAAGCCGCGGCCTTTTGCGACAGTTCCAGCGAGTCGCCGACGAAATCGGCAATGTCCTGGATTTCACCGAGCTGGTAGTTATGCGCCAGGATGACGGCATCTTTCTCCTTTGCCAGCGCCCTGATCTTCGTGACGATGTTTTCGGTGTTCATGCCATGACCACCCTTTCCGCGTGGGCATAGACGTTCATCCGGTGCCCGCGCACGAAGCCGACGAGGGTAATCCCCAGACGCTCGGCCAGCTTCACCCCGGAATCGGTAGGGGCGCTCTTGGAGATAAGGACCGGTATGCCGCGGCGTGCGACTTTCAACAGGATTTCGGAAGAGATACGCCCCGTGACGAGCAACATATTGTCCTTCGTCTCGATGTCTTCGAGGAGGCAGCGGCCGAAAATCTTATCAACAGCATTGTGCCGGCCGATATCCTCGGAGAAAAGCTTTATGCCCTCAGCCGTGGCCAACGCCGCGGCATGGACGCCGCCGGTGCTCTTGAAGACCTCGCTCCGGTCCTGGAAGTCTTTCATCTGGCGGTAAACCTGGTCGGGGAAGATGCGAATCGAAGACTCGACCGGAGGACTGGTAATGTCGGCTGCGGAGTAAAAGGTAGCGCCCCGGCCGCAACCCGAGGAGATGAAGCGTTTCCAGATACGTTCCGCCTCGCCGCCCTTCTTCGTTGTTACCCGTGCGATGCCCCTGGTCTCGTCGAGGACGAACGAGGTAATGTCGTCCCCGCATTGTATGAGTCCTTCGGCGGCCAGAAATCCCGCGACAAGGTACTTCTCTTCAGCTGGAGAGCACAGCATTGTTACCAATTCGGAATCATTCAGGATGATGGTCAACGCCGCTTCCCGCGCTACCTCATCTGCGATTATCTCGGCCGAGTTCTCGGACACCCGGGTGATGTCCAGGGCTAGTGTGTTGTCACTCACCGGTTTGCTTAGTCCTCTTTTACGCTATCGATGATCTGGAACATGCCGCCTAGGGCATCTTTCTTACACCTTATGGTGAGCCCTGCCGCCGCCACCTCAGCCGTTAGATGCCCCTTCATCATTCTATAAGCCGTATCGTGCTCGAAGACGCGGACAAAGGCGGAGATCGGCAGCCGGAAGACAAGGTTTTTTGGCAGCCCGTAATCCAGCACCAAGAACTTGCCGCCAGGCTTGAGGACGCGGCGAACTTCTTTCAGAGCAGCGGCGCGGATTTCCCTGGGAATCTCATGCAAGCCATAGGAGCAGAATACATGGTCGAAAGAGTTGTCGCCGAAAGGCAGGGCATCCACGCTAGCCCGGACGAAACTGACCCACGGCGCGATGATCTTTTTTTGGGCTACGGCCAGCATATCAGGCGACAGGTCGACGCCGGTAACATGTCCTTGGTCGACCTCAGGGGCGATGAGGGCGGTGGTTGAGCCGGTGCCACAGCAGATGTCCAGCACGCGGTCGGTGTCCTTCAAGCCCGCCATGGTGACGAACTTCCGGCGGAACCGTTTCTCTCCGCCGAAAGGGAGGAAGGAGAGCATCACTATCCGGTCATATACCCTGGCCCACCGCCGCCAGAATTTGACGCTGTAATAGGGAGGGGGTTTAACCGCTGAAGGTGTCTCGGCCATAAACGCTCCTTGAGAGGATAGCAGCATTATACGGAGGCTGCAGGCGGCGGGCAAGGGACGACGACCTGGTAGACGACGAATCACGGGGTCTTCAGGCCTGTAGGGCTCGTACGCTGGAAATCATGGTATTATTTTTAGGAATGATGGCAAGATTTATTGTCGAGGGTTTTGTTAAGACACCAATGGATACCCCCTTGGACTGGGTTCAATTCATAATATGCCTGGTAATTATCATAGTTGCTGGCAGCCGCGTCGCCCGGTATGGTGACCTTATCGGTAAAAAAACCGGGCTGGGGCGCGTTTGGATCGGCGTTGTGGTTCTGGCCGCGATAACGTCATTGCCGGAATTGGCTACCGGCATCAGTTCTGTAACCTTTCTCGGCCAGCCGGACCTGACGGTAGGCAGTCTATTCGGAGCGAGTCTCATCAATCTGATGATTATCGCGATTATCGATTTGGTCTTTACTCGCGGGCATGTCTTATTGTATCTCGGCAGCGGCATCGTGCTGAGTACCGTTTTCAGTGTGATGATGATCGCCGGCGCTGCGGTTTCGATTTACCTGGTCCAAGAGGGGCTTGGCTTGACAGTCTTCGGCCACATCGGGATTTACTCGCTGATGCTTTTTTGCTTTTACCTCTTTTCCCAATACGTAATTTTACGATTCCAGCCGGAGGTCATCGAGGCGCAACCGTTCATATCCCCTGTCCCTCCGCCTCAGGACTTATCGCTCAGGAAGCTTTTTGCGATGTTTTCATTGGCTTCAGTGGCGACTATCGGTGCCGGAGTATGGTTGGCATTCATTGGCTCGCAAATAGCGGAAATCACGGGTTTGAGCGCGACCCTCGTCGGGGTGTTCTTTCTTGCGATATGCACTACGGCGCCGGAAATGGTTGTTTCAATCTCAGCAGTGCGTCTCGGCGCTTTGGATATGGCTGTCGGCAACTTGGTCGGCAGCAACCTTTTCAATATGGGGGTCGTTATCTTTATCGATGATATCTTCTTCACCGCCGGCCCGATTCTGCAGAACGTGGACACCGCGCACATAGTTGCTGCGCTCTTCGCCATCTCGATGAGCTGTATTGTCATTATCGGCATCGTATTTAAACCGAAAAGGTGGCTGAAATACTGGGTGGGCATCGATACTGTTGCCTTGGCAATACTGTATTTTGGGGCTGTTTTCATGCTTTACATGCTCGGTAGATAGACGGTTAATAACCGTTAGATTGGCCTCGCCGGTTTGCAGCGGGCCGGGTTGATATGATATATTTCTGTTCTGTCCTCGTGGGGCCGTAGTTCACTTGGGAGAACGTTTGACTGGCAGTCAAAAGGTAGAGGGTTCGATCCCCTCCGGCTCCACCACTTTTATCCCCATCGTCTGGTATCATCTGCTAAACAGCCGCGCGATAGGCTTATCCTCTGCTGTTTCAGAAAAACAGCCTTTCCGTGCTAGTATTATTACGGTTATGGAAGCGTGAACAACCACCTTAGAGTATCGCTGATTTTAATATTGGTTTACGTCGCTTTTGCCGCTGGCGGCTGCCGCACAGCGCAAGAGCCGGCCCTTCTTGGCGGCAGTTGGGATGATCTCGGCGTTTACAAGGCCAACCTCGTCCAGAATGAAGAGGCAGCGCTTGAATCTTTACAGGACGCCTCGGTGTATCATCTCGATATAACCATTGCCCCGGATTTCCAAACCGTGACCGGTCGCCAGCAAGTGCGTTACACTAACCGGGAGACACTTGATCTTGAGTCGGTGTATTTTCGCTTATTCCCCAATATTTCGGGCGGCACGATGACCGTCTCGGCCGTCACCGTGGATAAAAAGAAAGCCGATTTCGAGACAGCCTCCGGTTCCAGCGTTCTCAAAGTGATCCTGCCCCAGGCGTTAAAGCCAGGTTTAGCCGTGACAATCCAACTCGATTTTTCAACAGCGATGCCTTTGACCCCGGTTGAGAATTTCGGATTGTTGGGCTATTTCAACAATGTGCTGGCGCTCGACTCGTTTTATCCGATGATCCCGGTTTATGATGAGCGCGGCTGGCATATCGAAACCCCCTCCCCCGAAGGTGATAGGACCTATCTCGATGCTTCTTTCTACCTGGTTAAAATTAAAGCGCCGTCAGGCATGACCCTGGTCGCATCGGGTATCGAGGATAAACGAGTGACAGCAGGTGACAACCAGGTCGTCACCTTCGCAGATGGACCGGCACGAGACTTCTACTTAGCCGCCAGTACCCAGTTCACCAAAATCAGCACCACGGTGGGCGAGACTACAGTCAATAGCTACTACATGCCCGGCCAACAGACTGGCGCCGACGATGTCTTGGATTTTGCCGCCGATGCTATAAGAGTGTTCGGCAACCGGCTCGGCGCTTACCCTTATACCGAGTTTGATGTCATACCGCTTGCGCTCCAGGGCGGTGGCATCGGCATGGAGTACCCGGGTATAGTCGGCATCGGCATGGGAATCTACGATATCGCCCAGGTGCTTGAGACTACGGTTGTCCATGAAACTGGCCACCAATGGTTCTATAACATCGTCGGCAACGACCAGAATAACCAGCCGTGGCTGGATGAGGCCATGACCCAGTACATCACCGGGTTGTACTATCTGGACACCTATGGCCAGACCGACTGGGAGGCATCACAGGCAGAATGGACGAGTTTCTGGAGCCGCACCGGCAAGGCTGAGATTCCCATCGGGCGGCCGGTGTCCGGTTACACCGGCAACACCTACGGTCCCATCGTCTACGGCCGCGGTCCGCTGTTCGTGACGGCGCTAGCCGAGGAAATCGGCGAGGCCAAGTTTGCCGAGTGTCTCAAGCAGTATTATGAAGCCTACAAGTGGCAGATCGTCACAACCGCCATCTACCAGGACTATTTCGAGACCTGCTCCGGGAAAAACCTTGACGCTATTTTCCAGAAGTGGGTCTTACCGAGCTAGGTCTACTCTAACCGGCATCCGTTCCCCTTTTAGGTTCCGAAGCGATCTTGCCTCATTTCTGGTAGTATCTGCTGCATTCAATGTTCTGTTTTAAGGCAAGGAGATTACCAGCATGAACGATACTCTGAACATTATCGCCAACCGCCGTTCGGTCCGAGGTTACTCGGACGAGCCGGTCACCGATGAGGAAAAAGCGGCGATTCTTAGTGCAACCTTACGTTCACCTACGGCCGGTAACCTGATGCTCTATACCATCGTCGAAGTCGAGGACCAGTCGATCAAAGACAAATTGGCCGAAAGCTGCGACCACCAGCCGTTCATCGCCAAATCTCCCTACGTATTGCTGTTTCTGGCCGATTATCAAAGGTGGTTCGATTATTTCAAGCATTGCCGCGTTGAAGAACGAGTCACGGAACTCAACAACCGGACGTATCTCAAACCTCAGGCCGGCGATATGCTGCTGGCCTGTTGCGACGCCTTAATCGCCGCCCAGACTGCCGTCATCGCCGCTGAGTCAATGGGCATCAGTTCGTGTTATATCGGCGATATCCTGGAAAACTACGAATACCACCGGGACTTGTTCAACCTGCCGCCGTACACGCTGCCGATTACGATGCTCTGTTTCGGGCATCCGGCGGTGAAAAACCCGGGGAAACTGACCACCCGGTTGAGCCGCGAGGCCGTCGTCCATAAAAACACCTATCATCGGGCCGGAGCGGCCGAACTCGGTGCGATCTTCGGCGATATGGAAGAGAAGTTCAAGGCCGGGCCGCATCGAGCCGAGTTTGAGAATGCCGGCCAAGGGGTATACTTCAGGAAGTTCGCGGCCGATTTCGCGATTGAGATGAACCGGTCGGTGAACAAAATGCTGGAGAATTGGGCTTAGCTCGATTTTCGTCACTCCCAGCGGAAGACGCGCACCGCCAGCACCGCCGCCACGGCGGTCACCACTAAGATGATGATAAACTCGGTATTGTTCCAGCCGTTACCCAGCCACGGATCCTGAATCAGGGTCACGACGTGCTTCATCGGGGTGAAATCGCCGATAGTTCTCAGCGAATCGGTCAACAGTTCCTCAGGCGGCCCGGCGCCGCCTAATAGCATCATGACGATGAACAATAGCAGTCCGCCACCCTGAGCCGCCTGCGGCGTCGGCATCAGCCCTCCCAGCAATACGCCGACGGTTATGAAACATACCAGCCCGACGAAAAAGGCGGCAGCCACCAGGACCGGGGATTCCGGCGGGCGGACGTCATAGCCGGTAAACCCGATGGCAATCACGATCGCCGCGCCGATTAGTGCGATCACCAGACAAACAATGGCCTGTGAGCCGAAGATGGCGGCGGGTGAAAGCGATGAAGCGCGAAAACGCCGCAAAACGCCGCGCTCCCGGTACCCCGCCAGGTGCACCGGCAACTGGATCAAGCCCATAGCCGCCAGCACCAGCCCGATATACGCCGAGGTGTAGAAATTCATGGCGCCGACGCCGCCGAACAGGCGGGTATCGGAAACGTTGCCAAATACAGCCCCCAGGATAGGGTACAAGATCATCGGCAAGGCGAAGATGAAGACCATGGAAATCATGTCCCGGAAAAAGAGCTTGACTTCAATTCCGGCCAACGCCAGTATGCTTTTCAATCAAGTCCTCCGTCGTAGCCGGTCAGGTTCAGGAAGACGTCTTCAAGGCTGGGCTGCAGCGGCCGGAGGTCGTGAGGGATGATTCCACGGTTGACCAGGGCGGCCGCCACCTGTGCCAGCAGCGGCCCGTGCCCGGTCACGGTTACCCGCGGTCCCTCCCGCCGGATTTCGTGGATCTCACCGGCGTCCTGCAGCCAGGAGAGATCAGGCTCGGTCGAGGAAAAGACGACGCTGATTTCATCGGCGTATGCGTTGATCAAGCCCTGCGGCGTGTCCAGGGCGATGACTTTGCCTTTGTCGATAATCGCCAGCCGGTCGCACAGGCACTCGGCCTCGTCCATGAAGTGGGTCACCAGGACCACGGTGGCGCCGCGTTCGCGGATAGCCCGGATCAGGTCCCAGGCAACGCGCCGTCCCGCCGGGTCCAGGCCTGTGGTCATCTCATCCAGAAAGACCAGATCCGGTTTGTTGACCAGGGCCAGGGCAACTAAAAGGCGCTGCCGCTGACCGCCAGACAGGTTGTGGAAGTAGGCATCGGCCTTTTCGGACAGGCCCCACTCAGTCATCAGTTTGCGCCAATCGGCACCGGTCTCGGACAATGTTGCGAAGAGGGCCAGAGCTTCCTTGACCTTGATTTTGTCAGGCAGCGCCGACTCCTGGAGCTGACAGCCGATGCGCCGGCGCAGCTCCGCGGACTGGGTGACCGGAGACAACCCGAGCACCGACATCTTGCCGCCGTCGGCGTGGCGCAGCCCTTGTAGGCACTCAACTGTGGTGGTCTTGCCGGCGCCGTTGCGGCCTAGCAGACCGAAAATCTCACCGTGCTGGACGCTGAAGGAAACGTCATCGACGGCAACCAACGGGCCGTAGGTTTTCCTGAGGTGCTCGACCTCAATCACGTATTGCGCCGATGCAGTCATAGTTCAGATGATAACAGCAAAGATAGGTTGCGGCAATCGAGTAAAAGGCGGGAGACACAGTGCGATGAGTGCTACCCCGGTATCAAATCGCGGTAGAGGCGCAGGTACTCTTGCATCGAGCGGTTCCAGGAATGGTCTGCCGCCATGCCGCGGCAGGCGAGTTTCTGCCACGCGGCCGAGTCATCATAGACAGCCAATGCCTGTTTGACCACGTCCAAAAGAGCCGCGCCGGTGGATTCGTCGAAGAGGAAGCCGTCGCCTGAACCTGTTGCCGGGTTGTATGGTTTGACTGAGTCAGCTAAACCTCCGGTACGCCGCACGACGGGCACGGTGCCGTATTTCAGAGCGTACATCTGAGTCAAGCCGCACGGTTCGTGACGGGATGGCATGAGCAGCATGTCCGCTCCGGCTACGGTCTGATGAGCCAACGCCTCGTCAAAGGCGATTTTTGCCCCGACACGGCCGGGATAACGCGTTGCCAGGGTGCAGAAATAGTCCTCGTACTTCCGGTCGCCGCGGCCGAGCATCACGAACTGGACGCCGCTTGATAGCAGACTATCGAGTATCTCCATCATCAGTTCGATGCCCTTGCCTTCGGCCAGGCGGGTGACCATGCACAGCAGTGGGACGTCGGGCCTACAGTCGAGACCGTAGCATTCCTGGAGAGATCGCTTGCAGTCGGCTTTTCCGGAAGGATCGCCGGCCGAATACCTGTGGCTGATGTGGCCGTCGGTTTCTGGGTTCCAGACGGCGTAGTCGACACCGTTCAGAATGCCGGACAGGACTCCCGCCCTCTCCTGCAGGACGCCCACCAATCCGAAGCCGCAGCCATCCTGCCGGATCTCGCAGGCATAGGTGGGGCTGACGGTATTCAGCCGGTCTGAGTTGACCAAGCCGGACTTAAGGAAGTTGATTCGGCCCCAGAACTCAAATTGGCTGGAGTTGAAATGGCATTGATCGAGATCGAGCGCCGGCCAATGCTCCCGATCGAAAAGACCCTGGTAGGCCAGGTTGTGGATGGTGAACACCGTTTTGGCGCCGGCTATATCGAGGTATCGTTTTGGTTGCAGCCGGAGGAAGGCTGCCACTGGCGCTGCCTGCCAGTCGTGGAGGTGTATTATCTGGCTTTTGGTCAGCCGGGCGACCTCAAGAACGGCTCGCGAAAAGAATGCAAAGCGTTCCGCGTTGTCCGGATAGTCGCCAGCCGAGTCGCCGTAGAAGCAGTCCCGGTCAAAATACTCATCGGCGCGGACGAAATAGATATCGAGGTTGTGAGATAACCTCTTGCGGATGAGGCTTCCGTCAGCCTTTTTCCCGGCGGTTTCGATCTCGAAAGAGCGGCATGGCTTGCAGCTGCCGATCGGAGCATTGCGGTAAGCCGGCATTACCATGTTGACTCGGACGCCGGCCGAGGCCAGGGCGGAGGAGAGGGCGCCTACAACATCCGCTAAACCGCCGGTCTTGGCAAAAGGCACGATCTCTGAGGCGGCCATGGTTACCGTGAGTTGCGGTTTGTCTGGCATCGAATTTGACCTCAAAAAGTCAACTGTCTGCCTGCTGTCTCGGGCTCGATAAAGGTGCCTGTGGGCAGCACCGTGTTTTTTGGCACGACCACAATCCCGTCCTGGATGACCCAATTGCCTACGTCGGCGTTGGTGCCCCGGGGGAAGGGTTTGATCACGGTTCCGGCCCCGATGCTGACATTTTTATCGATGATAGCTCCCTGGATATAGCAGTTCTCACCGATGCCGATCGGTTGATCATGGTTATCAGCCCTGTAACAGTCAGCGCCCATGAGTACAGAGTCGCTGATAATGCTGCCCCTCCGGATCTGGCTGCGGACGCCCAGCACTGAATGATGGATGCTGGAACTCCGGACCAGGCACCCGTCGCCAAGGAGTACGTCCTGCATGCTTGAGTCCTCGATGATGGAGCCGGGCAGGAAGCGGGCGTGGGTGTAAATCGGGCCGCGGGGGTCGTAGAAATTGAAAGGAGCGTTTTGGCTGGTGAGCTCCAGATTGGTCTCGTAGAAGGAACGGATAGTTCCGATATCGCGCCAGTAACCGTCGAACTCATAGCTGAAGACCGAGAGGTTATCCACCGCCCATGGGATCACGTCCTTGCCGAAATCTACAAAATCAGGTTTACCGGTCAGGATATCGGACAGGACCTTGGCTTTGAAGACGTAAATGCCCATCGAGCCAAGGTAGCAACACGCTCGATCCGGGTAGCTGACCATGGCTGCCTGGGAGGCTGGGTCTTTGGGTTTTTCCTTAAAGGAAATGATACGTCCGTCAGCGCCGCGCTTGAGAACGCCGAAACGGTCGACCTCTTCACCGCCGATGGGGATGACCCCGACGGTGATATCGGCACCGGAGGACCAATGACTTTCGACCATTTTGGAGTAGTCCATGCGGTAGAGGTGGTCTCCGGCCAGGATAAGCACGTCGCTGGGGTTGGCTGACTGGATCTGGACCAGTTGCTTTCTAAGGGCATCGGCGGTGCCCTGGTACCAGTCGCTGGTCGCCATGGTCTGCTCGGCGGCCAGGATTTCCACGAATCCGGCATGGAACCGGTCAAGCTGATAGGTCTGGCTGACGTGACGGTTGAGCGACGCGGAGTTGAACTGAGTGAGAACGCTGATGCGAAAAATGCCGGAGTTGATGCAGTTGGAGATTGGAATATCGATCAAGCGGTATTTGCCGGCCAGCGGGATGGCTGGCTTGGCTCGTTGGGCGGTTAATGGATGCAGCCTGGTTCCCCGGCCACCGCCCATGATGACAGCCAGGATGTCTTTTAAGGAGGACACAAGCTCATCCTTTCCCGGGCTGAGAACCCGCGATCACCGACCGATTTCGGATATTGTATAACCTTCGTTTGAAGTAAACAACACGCTCCGGAAAGGCTAATATCCCAGCCAGTTGCCGCTTTTGATCAAGCCGCGGATATAGGCTGCCTCGCCGGCGTGTTCCAGGCTGTCGGCCATGACCGAAACGATGCGAACGCTCACCGTCGGTTTGGGCTGGTAGTCTTCATCGAGCACTCGATCAAGTTCTTTGATGTCGAGTGCTTTCAGATAACGGTGAGTTGCCGCCACAACGGCGCGGCAGTATTCTAAGAGCACTGCCGCCAGCGGCGATTTGAAAGCCGCTACTTCCTCGGCCGTATGCCCGTAGCCGGTGTCTCGGGCGTCAGCCGGACGGTTGAACCGCTTGTGCCAGCCGTCTTTTAACCACAGTTGTTCACTTTTAGCCAGGTTGGCTATCTCGCCATCTTGGCCTCGGGCTAAATGCCACACCGTCCAGCCCAGGCTGTTGCACTCCGGCTTGGGCTGTTTATCCAGCTCAGTCTGGGAGATGCCCTGGAGCGCCGGGTCGAGGATTTCAAAAATCCGGCCATAGCCGTCGATGATCATATCGCGCCAGTCCATAGAAACCTCCCGGTATGTCTGCTTGATCAAAATTTCCATCAGGATTCCTGGAAGAGCCAGGTGGACAGGTAGCGCTCGCCGGTATCTGGCAGCACCACTACGATGAGCTTGCCCTTCATCTCCGGTCGCTTGCCGATCTCCACCGCAGCCCAGACGGCGGCGCCTGAGGAGATACCGGCTAAAATGCCCTCGTACCGCGCCAGGCGGCGAGCCATGATGCCGGCGTTCTCATTGGTCACCTGAATTATTTCATTGACAAGGTCGGTCCTCAAAACCTGTGGCACGAAACCGGCGCCGATGCCCTGGATCTTATGCAGGCCGGGCTTGCCGCCGGACAGCACCGGTGAGGCAGTTGGTTCTACGGCGAAGGCTTTGAATGATGGCTTTTTCTTTTTCAGGGCTTCGGCAACGCCGGTGATGGTGCCGCCGGTGCCGACGCCTGCGACGAGCGCATCGACGCGACCATCGGTATCGCGCCAGATCTCCTCGGCAGT
>CAZGRY010000026.1:0-18151 GCA_964528105.1 uncultured Dehalogenimonas sp. | reverse complement strand
ATCCACGGGGGAGTGTCGGAACTGGCAGACGAGCATGACTTAGGATCATGTGCCGCAAGGCGTCGGGGTTCGAGTCCCCGCTTCCCCACCATCCTTACGATCCACATTTCAAATGATCAAGGAGTCCTTACGAACAGAGTCGGCATCTACCGTGAGAAGCTCAAAATTCTCCAAGACTGGGAACCATATCTCCTGGCTGAATCCGAACTACCGGGTCCGCGAGGTAATTTGGAATTAGCGGCCGCGGTTTACCAGGAAGGGGATGCGGTACATTCGAGCGTTTGCTCAGATTCACCCCAGATAAAGCTCCCGCTAACGCCCCAGAGGAGTTCCTGCACTTTTGCGGGGTTTTTGGGTTGGGGAAAACCCTTTCACAAGAGACACCGGAAATCTGGGAACGGTTGAGGCAATATGCGGGTGACCCGAGGTGGCGAACGCGGGAGGCCGTCGCCATGGCCCTCCAATCCTATGGCGACCGTGACATGGAGGGACTTCTCGATCAGATGGGTGGCTGGGCTAAAGGCAATCGCTTTGAGCAACGGGCCGCAGCGGCGGGTCTGTGTGAACTGCGACTCCTGAAACAGGCAGAAAACTCCTATCGGGTGCTGCAGATCCTTGACATAATAACTTCATCGATTGCAGCGGCAAATGACCGTAAAGATGAAGCGTTTAGGGTCCTGCGCCAAGCTTTGGGTTATTGCTGGAGCGTCGCCGTCGCTGCCTTCCCCGTAGTGGGCAAAGCGTTCATGGAAAAGTGGATGGCCAGCAAAGATCACGATGTCCAGCGAATAATGAAGGACAATCTTTCAAAGAACCGGCTTATTAAAATGGACGCCGATTGGGTGGAGCGGCAACGGCTGGTGGTTGATTGACCGTTTACGACATATTTGCTGCGGAACTCGATGCCATCGGCTGCCGTTTCGGCATGCTCGATATTGAGAGAGTGCCGCAGCTTAAAGAAGAATTGGAACGACGGTTGGAGCAAGGCCAACTGGATCAGGCTTTTTACAGGGATAACCTTCAGAGACTGGAAACCCAGCAGCAAAACTTTCCAAATGCTCGGTCGTTGATCGTTATCGCCGCGCCGCTACCCTTGACCAGGCTCAGGTTCGACTACCAGGGTAGAACGCGCCCGGTGCAGGTTCCGCCATATTACGTCTTCAACGAAAAAATGACCACCATCCGGAAAGCTCTTGGCCGCAGCTTGGGAGCGGCAGGCTATCACATCGCCGACGCCCGCGTCCCATACAAGCTGGCCGCTATCAGGTGCGGTCTGGCCAGCTACGGCCGTAACAATCTTGCCTTCGTCAAGGATATGGGCAGCTTCCTGCGGTTGGTGGCGTTCTATTCCGATTTACCGGCTCCGGTCGACGCATGGTTCAGATTGAATGAAATGCCAGAGTGCACCAGTTGCGGATTTTGCCTGGGGAATTGCCATACCAACTGCCTCGACCCTGACCCGGAGAATCGGTTCCTGGCGCGGGCGGAGCGGTGCCTGACGCTCTATAACGAGGAACCGGGCGAAATGCCTGACTGGATCACCCCATGGCTCCATAATTCCCTGATCGGCTGCATGCGCTGCCAATCAGGATGCCCGGTGAACCGGCCATTCATCCGGGATATTCCCATAAGCGATACCTTCAACGAGCAGGAGACCACGACAATACTCTCGACCCCCGTGTTTACCGAGTTGCCGCAGGCGCTACAAGATAAATTGAACCGCTACGACCTTGAGAATTACTACCAACTGGTGCCCCGTAACCTTAAATTCCTGCTGGAATGGGAACTGTGAACCCGCCCTCCGAACAAGCCCTGGCCGCGCTGGCTTTGATGGGTTACCGGGCCTGCGTGATTTCGGCCGAACGACTCGCTAACCTTGAAGCAGAATACAAGGTCATAACCAGCCGTGAAGTTTGGCGCCGTTCACCTCACCTTTCACAGCACAAATTCGATTTTGTGGCGCCACCGGGAATGCATGCCCGGTCGATTTTCGTCATCACGGCACCGGTGACCCCGGTCAGGCTGGGTTTTAACTTTCGCGGCAGCCATTATTCCTTCGAAGCCCCACCGTTGTCAGGGGACTATGACCAAGAAATCGCGCGAATAGTAGGCGCAATCACTGGCGCTATTTCACCGTACGGTTTTACCCTGGCCGACGCCAACCTGCCAACCAAGGTGCTGGCCAGCCACGCGGGACTGCTGGAAAATGGCATCAACAACATGGGCTATATCCCGGGCATGGGTAGTTATTTCCGCCTAGCGGCCTTTTTTTCGGACGTGCCACCGGTTGACACTCCCTGGCTGGGGGAACACCTTGTCAGTCGGCTTTGCCGTAAGTGCGGGTTGTGCATTGATGCCTGCCCGACCGGTTGCATCAGCCAGGAGGTCTACGACGTGAGCCGCTGCCTGTCGCTTCTTTCCAAGGAACCCTCCGATTTTCCGGAATGGGTCAAGAAGAAATGGCACAACTCGCTGATCGGCTGCCGCGTTTGCCAGCAAGTCTGCCCAATGAACCGAAGCCTTTTCGACAACGCCCCGACCGGCGCCGAGTTTTCCGAGAGTGAGACGGAAGCAATTTTCTCCAGGGTCCCATTCGAACAACTCGACCAATCGACGCGCGATAAACTACGATATTTTCACCTGGTGCCGTATTATCAGATACTGCCCCGCAACTTGCGCCTGCTGCTCGATAAACATGAGGGGCAGAGTTGATGGACACCGGTTCAGCCGCTGCGGGACTGAAGCGCAGTTTCCTTTTCGCGTCTGCTTCACCTTCAGATTTAGCCGATCTGATGGAGTCAGCTGAAGAGAAATCGTTTGAGACCGGGGAATACATTTTCTGGGAAGGCGACCTGCCGGGTAATTTCTACCTGCTTGTTTCCGGCCGGGTCAAAGTAGTCAAGCACGGCTCGCAGGGGCGGGAGACGGTGGTCGCCTTCTTCGGTCCCGGAGATATTTTTGGCGAAGTGGCGGTGCTGGAGGATAAGCCTTATCCCGCCTCCAGCATGGCGGTTGAGAACACCCAGACGCTTTCGATAAGCAAGGAAACCTTTCGAAATTTCATCGAGCGGCACCCGGCCGTGGCTATGTCTATGGTAGGCATTCTATCCGCGCGTCTCCGAGAAGCCCAGAGCCGGTTGCACGACCTCTCCGGCGAGCGGGTGGAACAGCGTGTAGCGCGAACGTTGCGGCGGTTAGCATCCAAGCTCGGGCCGGAACTGCCTTTTACCCGCCAGGATTTGGCGGATATGTCCGGCACAACCCTGGAAACAACGGTCCGTTTTCTTAGCCGCCTTAAAAACGAGGGTGTCATTTCTTCTAGGCGAGGGTTGGTGGTCATTCAAAACGACGCCGCACTTCACCGCCTTGCCGAGGGTGCCAGCCAGGAATAGCCGCCAGGGCTGTGGTCACTTCTCTCTAGCTCCTTGAGCTATATCATACTTATCCCGATGTTTTTGACTTATAATCGACCTATAAATCTTGAGGCGAAGAATATGACAGCCAGTTGTCCCGGTCAGGATTTCCGCAAGCTTAAGGTAGAATTGCACCGGTGTCCGAAGTGCCGGGCAGAGGTGGAGATCTTCTCCGATGAGCCGCGAGTCCGATGTCCTAAATGCGGCGAAATGGTGTATCGTGAAAATACGCCTTCATGCATCGTGTGGTGTACCTCGGCACGACAGTGCCTTGGCGAGGAACGCTGGCAAAACCTCGAGAAAATGAAAAAGGAGGGCAACCAAGATGCCGGTACGCAAGCTTATCAAAATCGATGAAGAAAAATGCAATGGTTGCGGTGAGTGCGTTCCATCGTGCATCGAGGGAGCCATTCAGGTCGTCGACGGTAAGGCTAGGCTGGTATCCGAAACATACTGCGACGGCTTGGGCGCCTGCCTTGGCGAATGCCCCATGGATGCGATCACCATCGAGGAGCGCGAAGCGCCGGAATTTGATGAGATTGCGGCCATGACGCACGCCGCGCAAGCCAAGGTTAAAGAACCGGTCCATGCCTGCCCTTCGACCCGGCTGATGTCTTTCGGCCGCCACCCCGCCGTCGAGGAAACACCGACTGAGAAAACCCGTCTTTCGATGCTAGCGAACTGGCCGGTGCAACTCACTCTGGTGCCGCCGCACGCTCCTTTCCTTAAAGGCAGCGACCTTCTCCTGGCGGCGGACTGCGTGCCGTTCGTATATCCCGACTTCCACCGAGCGTTTTTGACAGGAAAAGCTTTGCTTATTGCCTGCCCAAAGCTCGATGATTACGAGGCTCACCTCCATAAGCTGACCCAGATATTCAAGCAGGCGCGACCCCGAAGCGTTACCGTACTGCGCATGGAGGTGCCGTGCTGCGGCGGTCTGACCCACCTGGTCAGTCAAGCAGCCAGGGATGCTGGCATCGAAATCTCTGTTAAAGAGGTCACCATCGGTGTCCGCGGCGATGTACTTACCCCGGTCTAACCCGCTTGAATGTCACACGAGTTCTGATGATTACACTGATTGCGCCAAGGAGCCATCAGTGTTTACGTTCGTTTGTGCCGGACATCGATAGTTGCACCTCTGTGATGGGTTGAATTAATCATCGTAGTTATGCTATAGTTTTTGATAGTCTTTATTTTCACCTGGGAGGTAGTCGGCACATAATTAAAGAACTCCGAGTCAACGAAAAAATCCTGGGCCGTGAGGTCCGGGTGGTCGGTGAAAACGCTGAACAATTGGGCGTAATGACCGTAGCTGCGGCTAAAGATCTTGCCAGGCGAAGCAATCTCGACCTCGTAGAGGTGGCTCCTACCGCCATTCCGCCGGTGTGCCGGCTCATGGACTATGGTAAATACCGCTACGAACAAACAAAGAAAGAGCGCGAGGCTAAGAAAGGCCAAAAACCGTCGCTCCTTAAAGAGGTTCGACTTCGCCCCAAAATCGGCGAACATGATTATGAAGCCAAAGTCCGAAGCATCCGGAAACAGCTTGAAGATGGGGATAAGGTCAAAGTCACCATCATGTTCCGGGGTCGTGAAATCACCCATTCGGAGTTGGGCATCAAAATTCTCAAGCGCGCTGCCGAAGAATTGTCTGAGGTTGCCAACGTCGAAGGCCAGCCAACACTCCTCGGCAATAGGATTCATTTAATGCTCGTTCCCAAACCAGGCGCCAAACCCAAAACGAAGGAAGGTCAACCCGAAAATGCCGAAAATAAAAACTCATAAAGGGGCGCAGAACCGCTTTAAACTCACCGGTAACGGCAAGTTGCTGCGCGTCAAGGGGCCTAAGAGCCATCTGCGGCGTAACAAGTCTAAACGGACCCGCGGTCAGTTCGATGAAATGATTGCCATCGGGAAGGCGGACGTGCAGCGCATCAAACGACTGATTCCCTACGGCACGCCGTAATATCAAATTAGGGTTTTATTGTCTGAAGCTAAAATTACGTTAGCAACTATATAGGATTTAGGAGAATAACATGGCACGCATCAAGGGTGGTGTCTCCACCCATAAACGGCACAAAAATGTATTGGCCCTTACGAAAGGGCACCGCGGGCAACGCAACCATATCTGGAAGCGCGCTCACGAGAGCATGACCCATGCACTGGCTTATGCATTCGCTCATCGGCGCGACCGTAAGGGTGATTTCCGCAGATTGTGGATCGCCCGCATTAATGCCGCGGTCCGGCTCAACGGCACCACCTACGGTCAGTTTATCAACGGTCTGTCCAAATCCGGCGTCGAACTTAATCGGAAAACGCTTGCCGATATGGCGGTCGCCCAGCCTGAAGCCTTCGCCGAACTGGTCAAGTCCACCACGAGCTAAAACATCTCTGGATTCGAAAACCCCCTGGAGCTATGCTCCAGGGGGTTTATGCTATATAATGTATTCGACATAACGTCGGAAATGTAAAAGGGGTAAAATTCGTGCGCATTGGACCTACAGAGATAATCATTATCCTGGTCATCGTCGGAATCCTCTTTTTCGTTTTTAAACGCCGCAAGACAGAATAGTATAGTTTTCCTGCAGCGACCTGCCTGCATCCTTCCGGTTTTTGCCAAAATCGGGGAAAGCAGAAGCTGGTTTAGCTTTCACTAAGTCAACCGGTCTAATCGAACTGGTTTCCAAAATTGACTGCTTTTCATATTTGAACACGCTTATTACATAATATTTCCTTATCTTGATTACCCAATTCAATGAGCGTACCATTAGTCACATCATCGTATGAAGGGAGCTCTACATGCTTAAAGAATTCAAGACCTTCATCATGCGCGGCAATGTCGTGGATCTGGCCGTCGGTATCGTTATCGGCGCGGCGTTCGGGGCAATCAACAACTCACTGGTGAAAGATGTATTAATGCCCCCAATCGGGCTGCTACTTGGCGACGTGGATTTCAGTAATATGTTTGCCGTTTTGAAAGAAGGCGCCACGGCCGGACCTTACGACTCATTGGCTGCGGCCCAGTCTGCGGGTGCGGTCACCATAAATTACGGAGTCTTTATCAACGCATTGATCAGCTTTTTGATCTTGGCCGCAGCCATCTTCTTTTTCGTTGTACGGCCGTTAAACAAGATAGCAGCCCGTCAGAAAGCCAAAGAAGTTTCGGTACCCACCGTTCCCGCCACCAAGGACTGCCCGTACTGCGCCACCTCGATACCAATTAAGGCGCAGCGGTGTCCTAACTGCACTTCTGAATTAAAATAATACCTTCGATAGGTCCCCCAGCCCCTTCGCGGATTTCCGTGAAGGGGCTTTTTCTTTCGGTAACGAATGAGATACTAAGTCGCTATTCCCAAGCCTCGGAATGACATCTGGCGTCACAGGAATTCGCAAATTTCAAGCAATAGCGTCCGCTTCAACAGCACGAAGATCATAATCAACTCAACGATACCGGATGGGGTTCTGTCGGTAGGTAAGTGGCACAGGGATAGCACTGCCATGAAAACCATTCCCCATAATACAAAAGAGCGGATGGAGCAGAAAATCAAATATGATGACTTTCGGCGTTGACCCGAAGGAACACATCTAAATCGCTACAAGAGCAACACAAGGATAATAACTGCATAATTCGTGAGGGCAGCCTCACCGTATGTATGGTAGTAGAGTCCCCTAAGAAATTCAGAATGATGGCGGTTGCCATCAATAAGTGGATTAGGTAAACACCTTCTTTCGTAAAAGCCTGCAATCGTGTGCCTTTACGAGGTTTACAAGATCAACGTTACTAGAGCGTCCCAGGCGGGATTCGAACCCACGACCCGCTGCTTAGAAGGCAGCCGCTCTATCCAGCTGAGCTACTGGGACACGGGCATAATAGTAACACCGGCTTTCAAACATGGTCAAGAACGGCCATTGCGCCGAAACGTACCAACAACAAACAACCCGGTTAGCGCAATACCGGCGACTATTGCGCCCCACCAGCCCAATAAGGATAAGATGGTGATCATAATCCCCGCCATCATCACTCCAAGGAAGATGTAGATCATCGCGTCGCGGAACGGCAGTCCAAGGATAACTGCTGCGATAGCGCCGGTCCAGGCACCGGTGAGCGGTAAGGGTACAGCGACGAATAGCGCTAGACCTATTTTCTGATATTTTTCGATAATCCCGCTACGTGCTTTAGTCCGGTTGAATAGCCACTCAAATAGCCGTTTGAAAAAATGGTATCGCCCGAGATTGCAGGCCAACCTGTTAAGCAGGCGAAGAATAAAAGGGATCGGTAGCATATTTCCAAGTACTGCCAGAAAATAGACGAGAGCCCAATGCATCTCGAGAATGTTTATTCCCAGTGGTATGGCGCCTCTTAGCTCAAAAATGGGCAGGGCACCAACAATAATAATTATGAGACTCGGGGGCAGTCCGAGGTCGAGTATGAATTGTTGAATGTCCATGTCGCGGAGTCTAACAGAGCAGCTTTGCAAACGTCAATACGAATGGTTTAGCTTGACAGGGTAAGTGAACCGCTGTTAGTATTAACTACCGTGCTAAATGCCAGAACAAACACGACGCATGTCTAAAATACTGGACAGCATCAACTCCCCAGTTGATCTGAAACCCCTTTCCGATGCTGATTTAATCCGCTTGGCGGTAGAACTCCGGGATGAAATGGTCTCCCGGGTAACGACGAACGGCGGCCATTTGGCATCGAGCCTGGGTGTCGTCGAACTGACTATCGGCTTGCACCGCGTTTTCGATTGTCCCAGGGACAAAATTGTCTGGGACGTCGGCCACCAATCATACGCTCATAAGCTCCTTACCGGCCGGCGCGATGAATTCACTACATTACGGCAGATGGGTGGTCTCTCGGGTTTCACCAGCCGCGACGAGAGTCCCTATGATGCTTTCACCACCGGCCACGCTTCAACGTCAATTTCGGCGGCTGTTGGTATGGCCGTCGCCCGTGACCTGGCTGGAGATGATTACCATGTCATCGCCGTCATCGGCGATGGCGCGATCACTGGCGGCATGGCCCTTGAAGCCCTGAATCACGCCGGTCACTTAGGCAAGCGTTTGATCGTGATCCTGAATGATAACGGCATGTCCATTTCGCCCACGGTTGGCGCCATGTCCCGCCTCCTGGGCCGGGTCCGCTTCGACCGGCGGTATTACAAGGCTTCTGAAAAAAGCAAGCGTATCCTATCGCGTTTCGGTTTGGGTAACCGTATTTGGGAATTAGGCCAGCGGATCAAGGGCAGCATGAAAAAGATGGTCATGCAGACTACCATGTGGGAAGAGTTCGGCTTTGCTTATACCGGCCCCATTGACGGCCACGATATCGGGAATGTAATCCGTGCTCTGGAACAAGCCAAGAGTTATTCTCATAAACCAGCTCTGATCCATGTTGTGACGACGAAAGGCAAGGGCTACGCTCCAGCCGAACACGACGCGATCAATTTCCACGGCCTTTCTCCCAAGGGTAGCCCCAAAAAGAACGGCAGCAGTCACAAAGTGCCGTCATACAGTGAGGTTTTCGCCCGGACGGCCGAGAAAATGGCTTCCATTAATCCCAAGATCGCCGTTATTACCGCCGCGATGCCCGACGGCTACAGCCTGGGGCATATGCAGTCGACCATGCCGGAACGCATCTTTGATGTCGGTATTTGCGAGCAGCACGCCGTGACCTTTGCCGCCGGTATGGCGGCACAGGGGATGACTCCGATCGTCGCGATATATTCGACCTTCCTCCAGAGGGGCTTCGACCAGATAATCCACGACGTCGCCTTACCCCGCCTTCCGGTGGTTTTTGCACTGGATCGCGGCGGCATCGTCGGCGAGGATGGCAAGACACACCAAGGGATTCTCGACCTTTCCTATTTGTCGCTGATACCGGACCTGATCGTCGCCGCGCCTAAGGACGAGAATGAACTCCAACACTTGCTCTATACCGCCACCCGGTGCGGCCGGCCGATGGCTATAAGATACCCTCGCGGCGCCGGATCCGGCGTGGAATTAGACCCTGAGTTAAAAGAAATCCCGATCGGTGCCGCCGAAATCCTGGTACACGGGCCAGACGCCGTCTTGCTGGCCACCGGCGCAAGCGTTATCCCGGCCATGGTTGCCGCGGATAAATTAGCCGAGAACGGACGCCGAGTCACGGTAGTGAACATGCGCTTCATCAGCCCGCTCGATGAAACGATGATCCTGGATCTGGCCCGGGATATCAAGGACTTTGTCACCATAGAAGAAAACGTTCTGGCTGGGGGGCTCGGCAGCAGGATTGTGTCGCTGCTTGAAAAAGTTGGCGTCGAAGGGGTCCGGACAAGAGCGCTCGGCATTCCGGACGAATTTGTCAGCCACGGCACCCAGGTACAGCTACGGGCTAAATATCACCTGGATGCTGAAGGCATTTACCTGGAGACCATGACCTTTCTCGATGGTTCCGAGTTACCGGTGCCAAGCTTGGCACCGACCATCGGCAATTAATACATGGCTGAGGTCACGGCGCCGGGCTGGTTTTCACCCTGAACTTTTTAACAGGAGCTGGCATGAATAAGATGACGGTACGCGATATCGACGTCAGTAGTAAGAGAGTCCTGCTCCGCGTTGATTTTAACGTTCCCCTCGGTGGTGACGGACATATTACCGATGACGGTCGCATCCGAGCCGCCATACCGACCATCGAATACTTGATCGAGCAAGGCGCCAGGGTCATCATCATGTCGCACATGGGCCGGCCTGACGGTAAAGTGGTACCATCCATGTCGCTTAAGGTTACCGCTGAGCGTCTGGCCGAACTCATGCGCCACCCGGTGCAATTCATCGGCGAATGCGTCGGCGAAAGGGTTGAACAAGCCGTCGCCGGGCTTGAAAGCGGCGATATCCTCCTTCTCGAAAACCTGCGTTTTCATCCCGAAGAAGAAGCCAATGATCCGGTTTTTGCCGAGAAGCTGACGCGTCTGGGCGATGTTTTCGTCGACGATGCCTTCGGCACGGCCCATCGCGCCCATGCCTCTATCGTTGGGGTAACCAAGCATCTGCCCGCCGTAGCCGGCTTGCTGCTGGAAAAGGAACTTGTCTCGCTGGGCCAAATCCTGGAAACACCGGCGAGGCCTTTTTGCGTCCTGTTCGGCGGCGCCAAGATCACAGATAAGGTAAAACTCCTGGAAAACGTCATGGATAAGGTTGATACCATCCTGGTCGGCGGTGGCATGGCGGCCACCTTCCTCAAGGCCAATAATTACGAAGTCGGTAAGTCCATTGTCGATGAGAAGCTGGATGTCGCGGCCAAGCTCATGGCCAAGGCCAAAAAGTACAACATCAAGTTTCTTTTACCGCGGGATGTCATCGTCACCGGAGATTTGACGCCCGATGCCCGCGGCATCTGCGTTCCGGTCGAAAAGATCCCGCCGCTGGGACGGGTCGTCGACATTGGTCTCCTTACCATAAGCTTGTTTACCCGTGAACTCGAGCGAGCTAACACCGTGTTTTGGAACGGCCCCATGGGCATCTACGAGATGCCCCAATTTGCCGAAGGCACGAAATCCATGGCTGACGTGATCAGCCGGCTACATGCCACCACGATCATCGGCGGTGGCTCCACGGCAGAAATCGTAGCCGAACTCAAACTGGCTGATAAAATGAGTTTTGTCTCCACCGGAGGTGGGTCATCGATGCTGTTCCTCTCCGGTGAAAAATTGCCGGGAGTCGAGGCACTTCTAAAGAAAAACGGCGCAGCGGCGGTTTAATGGACCAGATCGCCTTAATGCGGGAACTCTCGGTGAAGACCCCTGCCAAGATCGTCATGGTGGTGCTCGACGGCTTGGGCGGCCTACCTCACCCCACCACAGGGAAAACCGAATTGGAATCGGCCGCTATTCCTAACCTGAATACACTCGCCGCAAAAAGCGTTTGCGGTCTGTCCGATCCCGTCATGCCCGGCGTCACCCCCGGCAGTGGCCCCGGGCACCTAGCCCTGTTTGGTTACGATCCACTCCAATACCTCATCGGCCGGGGCGTGCTGGAAGCCTTGGGCATCGATTTCGACCTTAAACCGGGGGACGTGGCCGCCCGTGGCAACTTGTGCACCCTCGATGCCAATGGCATTATCACCGACCGGCGCGCCGGTCGGGTAGCCACCGAAAAAAGTCGGCAGATCGCCTCAATATTTAACGGCATGGAAATCGAGGGTGTCAAGGTCCTTGTTGAAGCCGTAAAGGACCATCGACTGGTGGCCGTGTTTCGCGGCGAAGGGTTGGTGGACGCGATTAGCGACTCCGACCCCCAGCGCGTCGGAATGGCGCCTCAAGGTGTCGTCGCCGCCGACAAAGCGTCACAACGGATGGCCGATGTGGCAAACCGTTTCCTTGACATAGCAAACGAACTCCTCGCCGACCATCATCCGGCCAACGGACTGTTGCTTCGCGGTTTTTCCCACATGCCTCATTATCCGGGTTTCAGGGACGTCTACAAGCTGGATGCCTGCGCTATCGCCAGCTACCCGATGTACCGCGGTTTAGCCAAGGTTGTCGGTATGACGGTGGTCAAGACCGGTCCAACGCTGGCTGATGAGATCGAGACCATGAAAGCCAATTATGATAAATATGACTTCTTCTTTCTCCATGTTAAGGCCACCGATGCCGCCGGTGAAGACGGAGACTTCAACCGTAAGGTATCGGCGTTAGAAGAATTCGACCGCAGCTTGCCTGAGATAGCCGCTCTTATTCCTGACGTGCTGGTCATCACCGGTGACCATTCGACTCCGGCCACCCTGGGTGGTCACAGCTGGCACGCCGTGCCGGTGCTGTTGTCAAGCCGCTATTGCCGGCCAGACAGTGTCTCAGCCTTCAATGAAACGGCTTGCATCTCCGGAGGGCTGGGGCGTATCCCGGCCCGTCACCTCATGCCGCTGGCTATGGCCAATGCTTTGAAACTGGAAAAATACGGGGCTTAATATGATTCTGAAACGCCTTCGAGTCATCGCCGGCAACTGGAAGATGAATACCACGCTCGATGAAGCGGTGGACCTGGTCAATGACATCCGCTACGGTGTGAGCGAACTCGAAAACGTCGAAACGGTGATCTGTCCGCCATTTACCTCGTTGGCCAGGATCAAGGAAATCCTTGCCGGCAGTTTGATCAAGCTCGGCGCCCAGGACGTCTTCTATGAGGAAAAAGGCGCTTACACCGGGGAAATTTCACCGGGCATGATTTCTGACCTTTGCCAGTATGTCATCATCGGACATTCCGAACGCCGGGCTTACTTCCATGAGACCGATGATACCGTCAACCGTAAGATGAAGGCGGCCATGCGGCACGGGCTCAAGCCGATCATGTGTGTCGGTGAAAATTTGGGCGAGAATGAGTCCGGTGCTACAGATTCTGTCATCAGGCGGCAACTGACTCTCGGTCTCAGCGGTATCGAATCCGGTAATATTATTATCGCCTACGAACCAATCTGGGCCATCGGCACCGGCCGCGCCGCCACCGGGACCCATGCCAACGGGGTGATGGCTCTTATCCGCGGTCTGCTGACCGATCTTTTCGGCGTGGAATCGGCGTCGACCATTCCGCTCCTTTACGGCGGCAGCGTCAACGCCGACAATGTCGCCGAATTCCTGGCGCAACCCGAAATCGACGGGGCTCTGGTCGGTGGAACCAGCCTTAGGGCGCCGCAGTTCCTGTCTATCGTCAGGCAAGCCAGCGAATTCGGCACCCTATAATCAGCCGCGGCTTCCCGTTATACTAACGGCGTGAATCAGTTGATCGCTATCGTCGGACCGACCGGCAGCGGTAAAAGCGACCTCGGCGTCAGGCTTGCCCGAGCATTCGACGGTGAGATCGTCAGCGCCGACAGCCGGCAATTGTTCCGTTACCTGGACATCGGCACTGCTAAACCCACTAGAGAGGACTGGGCGAGGGTGCCTCACCATCTAATTGACATAACTGATCCTGGCCGGGACTTCAACCTCGCCGATTACCAGTCACTAGCTTACCGTGCCATAGCCGATATTCAGTCTCGAGAACGGTTGCCTTTCCTGGTTGGCGGCAGCGGGTTGTATGTCTGGGCGCTGCTGGAAGGTTGGCAAATTCCCCGGGTGCCACCGGATCCAGCTCTGCGGAAAACTCTGGAGGAACAGGCGAGAGTCGAAGGCGGGGAGGCGTTATACCGCCAGCTCGAAAAGCTAGATCCTGCCGCGGCCGGGCGGATCGACCCTCGCAATACCCGCCGGATCATCAGGGCACTGGAAATTTGCGATGGTACGCAAGTCTGCGCGCCCGGGAAGGTGATGCCGCCTTACCGGATGCTCGTCATCGGCCTGACCGCCGATCGGCAAACCCTGTACCGGCGGATTGACTCCCGCGTTGATAAAATGATAGAAAAGGGTCTGGTCGAAGAGGTGCGTTCCGTCTTAGCGATGGGATTCCCGACCGATGCCCCCGGACTTAATAGCGTGGGTTACAAGGAAGCGGTCAGCTATCTGAAGGGAGAGCTCGATGTCAACGAGATGGCTGAACGCATCAAGGCTGAAACCCACCGGCTTGTGCGTCACCAGTATAACTGGTTCCGGTTGGGCGATAGCAGGATGCACTGGCTGGATATCGAGGCGGACCCGATCGGCAAGGCGACAGACCTGGTAGCTACATTTTTGAAAGAGAAGAATACAGAACATGGATTTTACTAAAGTCCAGAGCGTCGGTAACGACTTTGTGCTGATCGAGGCTACAGAGAGTAAGGTCGACTGGCCCAAATTGGCTCAGGCGATGTGCCACCGGCATTTCGGCATAGGAGCCGACGGCATACTTCTGCTTCTGCCATCGAATAAAGCGGATTTCCGCATGCGTATCTTCAACGCTGATGGAACCGAGGCTGAGGCCTGCGGCAACGGCCTGCGCTGCATGGTGCATTACATCCACACTAGGGGTTTCTCTAGCGCCAAAACGATTACAATCGAGACCGCCGGCGGTGTCAGGAAGGCGGAAATCATCACCGATTCCAAGTCTCCGAAGATTCGCATCGGGATGGGCACTCCGATACTCAATCCTGAACTGGTCCCGGTGAATGTCGAGTTGGGGAAAGGCGGATTAGTCTGCGGTTTGACGGTCAATTATCCGCTCCATGTCGGTGGCAAGGAACTTCTACTGGCTTTTATTTCCATGGGCAACCCGCACGCCGTCCATGTTATCAACACACCCGTCGCCGATTTCCCACTGACCGAGGTCGGCCCCAAGGTTGAAACCGCCGCCATGTTCCCGAAAAAAACTAATTTTGAGATCGTCCGGGTCCTCAACAGCCGGTCCATTGAAATGAGGGTGTGGGAACGCGGGGTAGGGGAGACCCTGGCCTGCGGTTCCGGCGCCTGCGCCGCGGCAGTAGCCGGTTGGGTATTGGGGTTAACCGGCGATATAATTGACATAAAGTTACCTGGAGGAAAACTATCCGCAGAGTGGCACGGACAGGGCGAAGTCTATCTTTCCGGGCAAGCTGAGATCGTTTTTACAGGTTGTTGGATCAAATAAGCATCACACGAATGAAAGGCTCAGAATCATGAAAGTTGCCAGGCGCATCGAAAATCTACCGCCTTATCTCTTTGTTACCATAAGTAAAAAAATCGCCGAAAAACGAGCCCGCGGGGAAGAAGTCATCAGCTTCGGTATAGGCGACCCGGACCTGCCGACGCCGCCGCACGTCATTGAACGCCTGTGCCAGGCTGCCAAGGATCCGGCTAATCACCGATACCCTGAATCCGAGGGGTTGCCGGAACTCCGGCGGGCTATCGCCCAGTGGTACCAACAGCGGTTTGACGTGGTCCTCGATCCTGATTCCGAAGTATTGCCCCTGATAGGCTCCAAGGAAGGCATCGGCCATATTGCCTGGTGCATGCTGAACCCTGGCGATGTCGCCCTGGTGCCTGATCCGGCGTACCCGGTATATAGCATAAGTACCGCCCTGGCGGACGCAGTGCCCTACCACTTGCCGTTGACCGCCGCAAACGGCTATCTGCCAGATTTCGATGCAATACCACATGAAATTCTCGAGCGGGCCAAACTGTTGTGGATTTGTTATCCCAATAATCCAACGGGGGCCACGGCTGAACTCGCTTTCTTCGAAAAAGTCGTTGCTTTTGCCAAGGCGCACGATATCGCCGTGTGCCATGACGGCCCGTATACCGAGGTCGCTTTCGATAATTATCGGCCGTCCAGCTTCATGCAAGCCGCCGGCGCCAAGGAAGTCGGCGTTGAATTCCACTCGCTGTCCAAAAGCTACAACATGACCGGCTGGCGCATCGGTATGGTAGTTGGTAACGCCATGATGATCGACGCGCTTAAACGTTTTAAATCCAACCTGGACTCTGGAGTTCCGCAGGCTATTCAGCAGGCCGCCATTGCGGCGCTTGGTGGCCCACAGGATGAAATTACCCGGCACAATGCCATTTACAAGCGCCGGCGCGACCTTGTCGTGGAAACGTTGCAGGACATGGGCCTCGAGGTGCAGACGCCTAAAGCCAGCCTGTATGTATGGGCTAAGGTACCAAAAGGCTTCACCTCGGCTAGTTTTGCCACAGAACTCCTGGATCAGGTCGGCGTGGTCGTGACGCCGGGCACCGGATACGGCAATGAAGGCGAAGGTTATGTCAGGCTTTCGCTAACAATATCGGATGCGGCTCTGGTCAAGGGGCTTTCCAAATTATCCGCATGGAGAGGCACTACCGGCCGCAACAAATCACGATAGGCTAACTATTTCGCGAAATGCTATCTAGATGTACCACCCTATTCAATTAGTTATGTCAAGTATTAATCGTATATTTCATTATAACTTGACATAACATATATAGTGCGAACCTGTTTATACATGTTAAATAGGTCGCTTTTCCTAATACGGTGAATGGCACGCACTAAATTGTTCAAGCTGTATATGCGGTGCGTCAAGAATAAAACCGTGCTGATCTGATATCGCACCGGATAATATTCTGGATGAAATCACTATATTACACGCCTTTCAAGGAGTCCCCGCTCAAAGGATTCTCAGGCAGGAAACGACCTATCGCGTCAGCTAGGTCGCGTAGTCCCCACCTTTTGGAGGCCGATGTCAGTACAGTACTGGACGGTTGGCATTCAACATAGTCTTTCAGGTTGCCTAGAGCCGTTTTCTCGTCCCTGGCGCCTGCCGTATCCGGCAGCAGGTCGATCTTGTTGAACACAGTTATCCTCGGCTTCTGGCCAAGTTTCAGACCATTCAGAATTCCCCCAACCGTCTGACACTGAGCCACAGCGTTCGATGATGTTATGTCAATTACGTGTACCAGCATCGATGCTTGGGCCAGTTCTTCGAGTGTTGCACTGAAAGCGTTCACAATGGTCGGCGGCAGTTTCTTGATGAAACCGACTGTATCAGTTATCAGCACCTGGCGGTTATCCGGCAGCGCCATCCGCCGGGTCGTTAGATCAAGCGTGGCAAAGAGTTTGTCTTCAATCAGGACATCGGCCTTAGTCATCGCACGCATCAGGCTGCTCTTGCCGCTGTTGGTGTATCCCACCAGAGCGGCTACCGGAACACCTTCGTGCCGCCGCCTCTGCCGATAAAGTTCCCGTTGTCGGCTGACATCTTCCAGTTTCTCCTTGAGAAGGACAATCTTGCGCTGTAGCAGCCGTTTGTCGGTTTCCAACTGGGATTCACCCGGACCTCGAGTGCCGATGCCGGCGCCAAGGCGTTCAAGATGACTCCATTGCCCCGCAAGGCGCGGCAGCAGATATTGTAGCTGGGCGAGCTCCACCTGGAGTTTACCTTCCCGCGTCCGGGCGTGGCGGGCGAATATGTCGAGGATCAGGGCTACCCGGTCGATTACTTTCACCTTGAGGGCATCTTCAAGGTTCTTTTGTTGCAGCGGCGTTAACTCATCATCGAACACCGCGGTATCATATTCTACGCTCACCCGGCTTTCGACAAGCTCTTCAAGTTTGCCTTTGCCGAGGTAGGTCTGTTTTTGGGGATGAGACAGGTGCTGGATCATTCGCCCGACCACCGACCCACCAGCAGTTTTGACCAGCTGTTCGAGTTCCTGCAGCGAGTCTTCCGCCGTCCAACCACCTACCGACCGTGCGCCCGTATCAACCGCAATCAAAAATGTTCGTTCTGGTTTAGTAGCGGTTTCAACTAATGTTTTAGCGATAACATTTCCTCCATCGGCGCTGGTGCCGTCGCCGGTATCCCGAGGCACCTACCATACGAATATCTTATCAAAAAAGCGGGGGAGCTTTCGCTCCCCCAACTATATTGTTTTACCGGATCAAGAGTGGTGGGCTCGGCAGGTTTCGAACCTGCGACCAAGCGGTTATGAGCCGCCCGCTCTGACCACTGAGCTACGAGCCCGATGGCTGTTACAGGTATTGCTCGCCTTCGGGTATCTCGTCTTCGGATTCCTCAGTTGATACTGTCTTCTTCCGGTCGAACTTGCCTTCCTTCTTTTGGCCAGTGGGTCTGATGACCGGGGGATAATCAAAAGCGGGTTTTTCCTCTTCTTCCCAAGTCTCGGTCACGGGGTTCCATTTAAGCTTTTCCCGGTATGCCTGTTCCTGGGCTTCCAGACCTTCAAGCTCTTTTAGCGCCGAATAGCGTTCTTTTTCCAGAGGGTCAACTTTGGACGACTTGAGCGCCCAGGCGGCGTAGTCTTTTTCCGCGGTCTCTTTCATCCGCTTGTCGTCTTTTTCTTTTTCCTGTTTTACCAGTTCTAAGAACTGGTAAA